>JBGOUQ010000010.1:0-114583 GCA_041477065.1 Gemmatimonadota bacterium | reverse complement strand
CGCCGCCCGCGCGCGCCCCGCCCGCGCGCCGCCGCCCCGCCCCGGCGCGCCCCGCGCCGCGCCCCGCCCCCGCCCGCCCGCCGCGCGCCCGCCCCCCCGCCGCCGCCGGAGCCTCCTTCACCCAGCGCCGGCCCTCGCCGGCTGCTCGAGTAGCGCCGTCGCCGGCTAGCTGCCGGCGACCGCGTTCTGGGGCCGGAACAGCTCCTTGCGCCGGTCGACGATCTTGGCCTGCTGGCGGAGCGCGGCCACGTAGTCCCGGATCCGCGCTTGCCGCACCGGATCCATAACGGTGACCCGCTGCTGATCGCGCTGCGCGAGCCACGCCGACGAGTCGGCCTGCTTCCGCGACAACGACTCCACAAAGAAATACCCGCCGTCGCTCGCCAGCGCTCCACTCCGCTCCCCGACCCGCAAGCCGAA
This sequence comes from Gemmatimonadota bacterium, assembly GCA_041477065.1. Lineage (GTDB taxonomy): Bacteria > Gemmatimonadota > Gemmatimonadetes > Gemmatimonadales > GWC2-71-9 > 13-1-40CM-70-15. The sequence goes on along the minus strand of JBGOUQ010000010.1, from coordinate 114,163 downwards.
CGCCGTCCCGAGCACCAACGGCTCGCGCTGCAGCGCCGGCGGTGGGGCAGTGCGTGTGAACGCGGCGAGCGTGGACACCGGCCATCCGTGCGCCGCCCCTGCCTGCGCGAGACCGGACGCGCCCGCCAGTGCGGTCGCGATCTCCTGTGCCCGCCGCTGGGCAATCACCTTCTTCTTCTCAAGCCGGGCCGCAAACACCACCCGGTCACGAATGACGGCGAGTGGGGGCACGCCTGCCGGAATCAGCGAGTCGAGCCGGAACACGTAGTAGGCGGGCTCTCCCTCGAAGAGCGGGCTCGTCTCGCCCACCTTCGCCTCGAAGGCCCACACGCTGACGTTCGGAATCACGTACCTGCCCAGCGTGAGCCGGTCACCCTCCACGAGCTTGGGGGCGCGGCCGACCGGGAGGCTCATGCGGCGGGCCGCGCTGTCGAGGGCGGTGCCGTCCTCGTGCTCTGCCGCCAGGCGCTCGAGCGTGTCGGCCCGCGCCTCGACCAAGTCGCGGTGCGCACCCTGCAGCTCGATAGGGATCAAGATGTGCCGCACATGGACCGAGTCGCCCTTGGCGGCGTCGACGCGGATCAGGTGATAGCCGAAGTTTGAGAGCACCGGCGCGGACAGCTGACCGGGGGACAAGGGTCGCAGGCCTGCCAGGAACCGCGGGTCGTAGCCGGCCTGACCGCGCTTGATCCAGCCGAGGTCGCCGCCCCGCGCGCCGCTGGTCGAATCCGCGGACTCCCGCTTGGCCGTCGCCTCGAACTTGGGCAGTCCGGCTGCGGCGAGCTCGGCGTGCACGCGCCGGACCCGCGCCAGGGCCACCGCCGTGTCCGTGGGATCCGGGGCTCGCGGCTGCGCCACAAAGCTCACGAACGCGACCGCCGCCTGCTTGAAATCGTCCTTGTGCGCGGCATAGTAGCGCTGCAGATCGGCATCGGGCATCGGGGCGAGCGTGTCGTCGAGCAGCTGCGGCCGCACCGCGAGCAGTGCGACGCTCACGGAATCGTGCTGGTCCCGGTAGATGCGCCACAGCTTGGCGTCCGAGACGTACACGTCCGCCGTCAGGTACTCCGACAGCTTGATCTGCGGAATCTGATCGCGGTAGCGTGCCTCGAGCTGCGCCAACAGCTCGGGGTTGCTCCCCGCGGCCAGAAAGCGCTGCCATTTGGTGATGTCGAACTGCCCGTTGGTTTGGAAGTCGGGCACGCGCATCACCTCGGGGGGCGGGCTCGTTCGCGCCGCCTCGATGACTTCCTCGTCGGTCACGGTGATGCCCAGCCGCCGGTACTCCTGATGGAGCAAGGTGCTCTGGATGAGCTGATTGGTCACTTCATCCTGAATCTGCTTTTCGTCCTCGCGGGTCAGCGTCGCGAGCCCGTTCTGTTGCCGTGCCTGCTCGTAGGCGGCCTGAAGCGCCGCCTGGTATTGGGCGAGGTGGATCTCTTCGCGGTTGATCTTGAAGACCGTGTCCCGGGACCCCGTCAGGATCTCCTGCACCTGGCCGTAGGCCAGCCACCCGATGAAGGTGACGGCGACAACCCAGAAGACGTATTTCGAGATGGAGCGCATCTCGCGCAGCATGGGGGCTTGGACTCCGTCTGAGAGGGGCCGAAGGGGCATAAGTCTAAGAACGGCAAGGAGGAAACTCAAGCGACGGGGGGGGAAAATTATTGACAGCAGTACCTGCCAAACACTATCTTGGTTCAATTCCCACATAGACTTAGGCCGTGGCCTACACCAGCGAGATTGAGAAGCTCGAGCGGCGTTGGCTTGAGAATCCCAAAGGGCGCAATTTCGCGCCCCTGGCGGACGCCTATCGCAAAGCAGGAGAACTAGATAGGGCCATCGACCTGTGCCGCAGCGGGCTGGAGCAACACCCTGACTACGTCAGCGCACACATCGTCTACGGCCGCTGCTTGATCGACATGAAGGACGATCCTGGCGCCGAAGAGGTGTTCCGGAAAGTCCTCCAGCTGGACCAGGAGAACATCCTCGCGCTCAAAGTTCTGGGCGAGATCGCCGACCGGAACGGGCGCTTCGACCAGGAAGTCGAGTGGCTCACGAGGCTGCTGGCGGCGGACCCGATGAACGGGGACGCAGCCGAGATGCTGACGCGAGCCAAGACCAAGGCCGCCACCGCCAAGACCGTCGAGCCGCTCGCGATGCAAATGCCGGAGCCGATCGGCGACTCTGGAGCGGCTCTCGAGCTCGAACCTCCGTCACTCGGGATCGAGTCGGCGGCGCTGGCGGAGGCGCCAACGACGGCGATGGAGCAGCCGGATTTCGTGGTGGAGCACGCCTCGTCGGAGGACGCCGCGCCGCCCGCCGTAACCCCGGTGTCCGCGGCGGAGATCGAGACCTACGACGGCACCGTGGATTTCAACGCGGTCGCCCACGAGGCGGCCAAGGCCGATGGCATCGAGGTGCAGGAGGAGGTCGAGCTCAAGCCCGATGTGGCGCCGCTCGACGGACTTGCGCGGACGCAGTACGAAGGCAGCGGGATGTTCAAGCTCGAGTCGCCCAGCGAGGGGGAGCCGCCCCCTTCGCCGCCGCCCTCGCCCTTCTCCCAGGCGATTGACAGCGGGGAGGACCTGCCCAGCGTCGACCTGCCACTAATCATGCCGGACGACGTGACGCCGACGCCCCCGCCGCGGACCTCCGGGGGGGGGTCGCGCCGGGTGTCGGCGCCTGCGCCGATGCCTCCGCCGGCGGCGGTGACCTTGAGCGACGACGATGGTGCCGCCGACACTGCCGCGCTCTCGCAAGCGGAGCCGGTCGTCACCGAGACGATGGCCGACCTCTATTTGAGGCAGGGCCATCGCGAAGACGCGCTCCGGGTGTACGAGGCCCTTCTGGCGCAGCGCCCCAGAGATGCTCGGCTGCAGGCCAAGGTGAACGAGCTGTCCGGCCGCGCTCCGGCGCGGCGGGCGGCGCGATCCGGGACCCAATCGGTCGGCGCGTTCTTGAAGCGCGTGTTGGCGGGGAAAGCTGGCGCGCCGCCGCCCGTCGTCTTCGCATCGGAACCTAGGCCCGAAGCGACTCCGGCGTCCGGGGAATCCAGCGCGTCTCTCGAGGAGGCATTCGCCTCCGTTTTGGGAGACGAGCCCCTGCCGGGCGCGCCGACGCGTCCTGCGGAGGACTCGATCTCCCTCGATTCCGTGTTCGGTGATGCGGTGGGAGGGGCTAGTGCTGGACGTGATTCGACTCCGCAGGTCGAGCCAGCGCCCGGCGCGAGGGCCGCCGGAGGAGGGGGAGGAGAGACGCCGGCCGGTGGTGGCTTCTCCTTCGATGAGTTCTTCAGCCCGCCCGCGGCTGCCTCCGAGTCGCTGCCGGGGCAGAAGGGGACGCCCCCGCCCAGGGGCTCCGGTCGCCAGGCGCGCGCGGGAGAGGACGAGGGCGACCTCGACCAGTTCCAGTCATGGCTCAAGGGACTCAAGTCCTAGTGCGCATTGCTGTGTTGAACGGCCCGAATCTCAATCTGCTGGGCGAGCGCGAGCCGGACGTGTATGGACGGGCCACGCTGGCGGAGATTGAGGCGGCCACGCGGGCGCGAGCGCAGGCGCTCGGGGTGGAGTGCACTTGGACGCAGACCAATCACGAAGGCGAGCTGGTCGAAGCCATTCAGGGCCTCCGCACGCAGGCTGAGGGCGCCGTGATCAACGCCGCCGCCTTCACCCACACCAGCCTGGCTGTGCGGGACGCGCTGTTGGCCGTGCGGGTGCCGTTTGTCGAAGTCCACCTCTCCAACATCTTCGCGCGTGAGCCGGAGCGACGCCGTTCGCTGCTCGCGGATCTCGCGGTCGGGGTCGTCACGGGGTTCGGCGCCGACAGTTACCGGCTGGGGCTCGAGGGGCTGGTCGGCTATCTCGGGCCCCGGCATGGCGGCTGACCAACGACGGGCGCGGCAGGAGGCGTTGGTTCAATCCCTCATCCCCGAGGGGCTGGACGCGCTGTTGGTCACCGCGCTGCCGAACGTTCGCTATCTCACCGGCTTCAGCGGCTCGGCGGCTCTCCTCGTCGTCACCCAGGCCGACACTCTCTTGGTCACGGACTTTCGATACGAGGAGCAGGCGGCGGCCGAAGCGGGGGCGGTCGCGCGGGTGGTGGTCGAGCGGACCAGTGCCTGGGACCGGCTGTTCCGCGAGCTCGCCACGCTCGGGTCGCTGGCGTGGATCGGGTATGAGGCGCACGCGCTGACCGTGAAGGACGCCGAGCGCCTGAGCACCTCTGGCCGGGCGTGGCGCTGGCGGGCGGCGGGCGAACTGGTGGAGCGCCTGCGCGTCCGCAAGGATCCGGAGGAGGTAGCGGCGATTCGCACTGCCGCCGGGCTGGCCACTGCCGCATTGCGGGAGACGCTCGCTGTGGTGCGCGTCGGGATGACCGAGCGCGAGATTGCCGGCCTGCTGGAGGGGGCGCTGCGGCGGCTGGGGAGCGAGAGCCACCCGTTCTCGACGATCGTGGCGTCCGGATCGCGGACGGCGTTGCCTCACGCCCGGACCAGCACCCGCGCTGTGGCGGCGGGCGATTGGCTGCTACTCGATTTCGGCGCGCAGGTGGACGGCTACTGCGCCGACATCACGCGCACCGTAGTCGTGGGGGCGGCGGCCACCGAGGCGCAGCGCACCCTGTATGATCTCGTGCAGACGGCCCAGCGACGGGCGCGCGAGGGCGTGCGCGCGGGTATGCCGGGTCGGGAAGCCGACGCCCTCGCGCGGGACGTGATCGAGGCACATGGCTTTGGGGAGGCATTCGGGCATTCGCTCGGCCACGGCATCGGGTTGGAGGTCCACGAGGCACCCCGGCTGGCCAGAACGAATGCCGACCCGCTGCCGGCGGATGCCGTCGTGACGATCGAGCCGGGGATCTACCTGGCCGGACAGGGCGGGGTCAGGATCGAGGACGACGTCCACCTCGCGACGGAGGGCCCGGTGCTGCTGTCCGACGGTGCGACCGAACTCCTTGAAGTGACGTGACCTGACGACCGCCGGCGGCGGTGATTGACGGAGCGACCGCCCCGGTACTCTATTTGGGCACCTATGAACCTCGATATCATCGCACAGCTGGTGCAGATCCTGAAGGACGCCCCGGAGCTGGGAGCGATCGAAGTGCGGCGGGGTCCGTTCGGATTCTGGTCCTCGGTGCGCGTCTCGAAGGTGGGGCATGGGGCGAATGCCGGGGGGGGGAGCCAGCACGTGCTGGTGAGCGCCCCCCCCCCCCCTCTGCAGCCGGCGGCCTTCTCGCCCGCCGTGACCGGGGCGGCTCCGCCGTCCGCGGCCCCGCCTGCCCTCGCGCCGACGCCGAGCCTGCTCGAGATCAAGTCACCGATGGTGGGCACGTTCTACAAGTCTCCCGAGCCGGGGGCCGAAGCGTACGTAAAGGTCGGAAGCCGCGTGTCGGTGGGGCAGGTCGTGTGCATTATCGAGGCGATGAAAATCATGAACGAGATCGAATCCGAAGTCCAAGGCGTCGTCCGGGAAGTCTGCGCCGAGAACGCGCAGCCCGTGGAGTTCGGACAGGTCCTCTTCCGGGTCGATCCCCATGCCTGAAGCACCCCAGTCCGCAGCGCCGGCGTTCAACTTCAAGGGGGCCATCACGCAGATGGTCCAGCGCAACGGGTCGGACCTCCTCCTGAAGGTGGGTCGGCCGGCCACGATCCGCGTGAACGGCGACCTCGTGGCCCTCGAAACGGCGCCGCTCAAGCCGGAAGAGCTGAAGTCGCTGGCGGAGCAGATCATGACGCCGCGTCAGGTGAAGGAGTTCGCCGAGCATAAGGAAGCGGACTTCGCGATCGGGGTGCCGGGGGTGGGGCGCTTCCGGACCAACGTCTATCAGCAGCGCGGCACTGTGGCGTTCGCGTTCCGCGCCATCCCGTACGAAGTGAAGACGATCCGCGACTTGAGCCTCCCGCCGGTGCTGGAGGAGATCGCGCTCAAGCCGCGGGGGCTGGCGTTGGTGACGGGCGTGACCGGCTCTGGGAAGTCGACGGCGCTGGCCGCGATGATCAATCACGTCAACCTGAACCGGCGGGTCAATATCATCACGATCGAGGACCCGATCGAGTTCCTGCACCGCGACAACCTGGCCAACATCTCGCAGCGCGAGGTGGGCAACGACACCCTGTCCTTCAACTCGGCGCTGCGGCACGTGCTCCGCCAGGATCCGGACGTCATCCTGATCGGCGAGATCCGCGACATGGAGACGCTGGACACCGCGCTCAAGGCGGCCGACACGGGCCACCTCGTGTTCTCGACCCTGCATACCACTGACGCGACACAGTCCATCAACCGCGTGATCTCGTTTTTCCCGCCGCACCAGCACGACGAGATCCGCCATCTGCTCTCGACGGCGCTGCAGGCGGTCGTGTCCCTGCGCCTGGTGCCGCGCAAGGACGGCAAGGGGCGTGTGCCGGCGGCCGAAGTGCTGATCAATACGGCGGCGGTCAAGGACAACATCCGGGATCTGAACAGAGCGCTGAACATCCCGGACCTGATCGCGGAAGGCTCGGTGCAGTACGGGATGCAGAGCTTCGACCAGTCGCTGTTCTATTGGTATCAGCAGGGCGTCATCAGCTACGAGAGCGCCATCTTCTATTCCACGAATCCGAGCGAATTCGCCCTGAAGGTCTCGGGCGTCGACTCCGCGGGCAGCAAGCTGGGTGGTACCGCCGGCGCGCCGCAGGCGGGCGCGATCGACCTCACCCCCTGATGTTCAAGAAAGTGCTGATCGCCAACCGCGGGGAGATTGCCCTGCGGGTGATCCGCGCGTGCAAGGAGCTTGGGCTCGCGACCGTGGCCGTCTACTCCGAGGCCGATCGCGAGTGCCTGCATGTGCGCTTCGCGGACGATGATGTGTGCATCGGGCGCGCGCCCAGTCGCGAGAGCTACCTCAACATCCCCCGTATCATCGCCGCCGCCGAGATCACCGGGGCGGATGCGATCCACCCCGGCTACGGTTTCCTCGCCGAGAACGCCGAGTTTGCCGAGATCGTGCAGGCTTCGAACATCACCTTCATCGGCCCCACCCCCGAGCAGATCCGCCAGATGGGGGACAAGGCGAGCGCCCGCAAGATCGCGCAGAAGATGAAGATCCCCACGGTGCCGGGGTCGTCGGGGCCGGTGGAGAGCCTGGAGGAGGCGCTCAAGATCGCCGACAAGATCGGGTTCCCCGTGATCATCAAGGCCGCCGCAGGCGGGGGCGGCAAGGGAATGCGGGTGGCGACCGATCCGGACCAGTTCACCCAGGCCTACAACCTGGCCCGCCAGGAAGCGCTCGCCGCGTTCGGCTCCGACCAGGTCTACCTGGAGAAGTACCTGGCGCGGCCCCGCCACATCGAAATCCAGATCATGGGGGACACGCACGGGCGCATCATGCACCTGTGCGAGCGCGATTGCTCGGTGCAGCGCCGCCATCAGAAGCTCATCGAGGAGGCGCCGAGTCCGGCGGTGGACCAGACGCTGCGCGAGGACATCGGGGAGGCGGCGGTGAAGGCGGCGGAGGCGATCGGCTACGTGGGCGCGGGGACCGTGGAATTTCTGCTGGATGAAGACGGCTCGTTCTACTTCATGGAGATGAACACCCGCATTCAGGTGGAGCACCCCGTCACGGAGATGTGCACCAACTTCGACCTGGTGAAGGAGCAGATCCGCGTCGCCGCGGGCGAGCCGCTCTCCTTCGTGATGAACGGCAACCGGCTGCGTGGGCACGCCATCGAGTGTCGCGTCAACGCGGAGGACCCGGCCCGCAACTTCCAACCCTCGCCGGGCCTGATCACCGCCTACCATCCCCCGGGCGGGCCCGGCGTGCGGGTGGACACGCACATCTACGCCGGATACACCGTGCCCCCCTACTACGATTCGCTGCTGGCCAAGGTCATCGTGCACGGCAACAGCCGGCCGGAGGCCCTGGCCCGCATGCGGCAGGCCCTCGACTCGTTTATCATTGAGGGCGTGACCACGACCATCCCGTTCCTCAGCCGGGTCATGCGCCACCCCGACTTCGTGGCGGGGAAGGTCGACACGAAATTCCTCGAGCGCGAGCCGCAGCTCCTCAAAGACCAGACATGAAGATCGACGTCCATTTCACCCCACTCGGCCTGAGCCCTGGTGAGCTCGCCGGCCGAGGGGTCGTCGTCATCGACGTGCTGCGGGCCACCAGCACCGTGATCACCGCGATCGCCAACGGGGCGAAAGCCGTCGTCCCGGCCGCCTCTTCCGAGGAGGCCGTGCGTCTGACCGCAAACCTCGAGAAGCACGGTTTCCTCCTCGCCGGCGAGCGCAAGTGCGTGAGGATCGAAGGCTTCGCGCTCGGCAATTCGCCGCGGGAAATGACACCCGACGTGGTGAGCGGCAAGACCATCTTCCTCGCTACCACCAATGGGACCCCCGCCTTGGTCGCGGCGCAGGGCGGCGATCCCGTGCTGGTCGGGGCGGCGGTCAATTTCAAGGCGCTGGTGGAGCGCGCTCGGAGCGTGTTCGCCCAGCGCGAGGACATCGTGATCGTGTGCGCCGGCCGCGAGCGCGAGTTTGCGCTCGAGGACGCGTACGTCGCCGGCCGGCTGGCCAAGGCGCTGAAGCGAGGGGCCAAACGGCTCCGGCTCAATGACGCGGCTGCGGTGGCCGTCGATCTGACAGCCCACTACGACGACTGGGCCGACGCCTTGGCCCACTGTGAGGCCGCGGGCCTGCTCGACGCGGTCGACCTCAGCGAGGATGTCGCGTTCTGCGCCAAGCAGGATCGCTACACCGTCGTTCCCACCTACGCGGACCGTCGCATCACATGAAGGAGAAGGCCCGCCAGGAGCTGATCGGGATCGGCGCCCTGGTGGCTGGCTCGTTTCTTGGCCTCACGTTGTTGCGACTCCCGATCACGGGGAGCTGGGGCGAGGGGATCGGGTTGCTGCTCTGGAAGATCTGCGGTGTCGGGTCGGTGCTGCTCCCGGCGCTTGGCATCGGCTGGGCCCTAGCGGCCTTCGGGCGACTGGGCGGACTCTCGGGCGGTCGGACGGCCGCGCTCGGCGCGGGGCTCGTCCTCCTGCTCCCCTACGGCATCGGCGTCGTGTCGGGGCCGGACTTCCCCTCGGACTATGCGGCCTGGGGTCCGAGCCAGAAACTCGTCGGGATGCTGCCGGCCGTGCTGGCCCACGGGCTCCATGCGGCGGTGGGCACGGCCGGCGCTGCGCTCGTCGGCCTGTTCGCCCTATCGGCGCTCGGGATCTTCACGATCGGGTGGCACCCGCTGGTCGTGTTGCGAGCGGGCGAAGCAAGCGTGGTGAAGGGCAAACCGACGCTGGAATTCGAGGAGGACGCGCGCCTCGCGGCCGGCGCGGGCGAACCGGAAGGTAAAGACCGACTCGCCGGGCTCCGGGAGTCGCGGCCCAAGAAGGAAAAAGCGGCTCCACGTCCGTCGTCGTCGCCGCCCCCTCTCCCCCCCCTCCCTCCCCCCCCCCGCCCAGCGGGGCTCCTGATCCCGCCGATCGAGCTGCTGAACCTGCCCACGTATGGCGCCGCCGACGTCGACGCGGTCCAGATCGAGGAGATGGGACGCCGGCTGGTGGCCACTCTGGAGACGTTTCGTGTCGGCGGCCAGATCGTCGACAAGACCGTCGGGCCGGTGGTCACTCGCTTCGAGCTCGCCCCCGGGCCCGGCGTGAAGGTCGGGCGCATCGCCGCCCTGGCCGACGACCTGGCGCTCGCCATGCGGGCGCAGTCGCTGCGAATCGTCGCGCCGATTCCGGGGAAGGCAGCGGTCGGGATCGAGGTGCCGAATCCCACGCCGCGGATCGTCCTGCTGCGCGAGATGATCGATACGGCCGAGTTCCGGCGCCCCGGCCGGCTCTTGCCGGTCGTCATGGGCCGCAATCTCGAGGGCGACGAGGTGGTGGACGACCTGGCTAAGATGCCGCACCTCCTGATCGCGGGCGCGACCGGCTCGGGCAAGTCCGTCTGCATCAACGCGATCATCACCAGCCTCATCTATGCCTACCCGCCGGAGAAGCTGAAGCTGCTGATGATCGACCCGAAGATGGTCGAGCTGTCGATGTACGCCGCGCTCCCGCACCTGGGCCTCCCCGTCGTGACGAACCACCACAAGGCGGCGAACGTCCTGAAGTGGGCGGTCTGGGAAATGGAGCGGCGCTACAAGCTGCTGCACGCCAACCACGCGCGGAACGTGGTGGATTTCAACAAGAAGGTGGAGGAAAAGAAGCCCCTCAAGGGCCCGCGCGAGACGCTCGCGACGCAGGCCGGAATCCAGCGCGAGCTGTCCTTCGACGGCGAGTACACGGACGGCATCCTGCCTTACATCGTGCTCGTTGTCGACGAGCTGGCCGATCTGATGCTGACGGTGCAGGGGGAGATCGAGACTCCGCTCGCGGTTCTGGCCCAGAAGGCCCGCGCCATCGGGATCCATCTCCTCCTCGCCACGCAGCGGCCGTCGGTGAACGTCATCACCGGCCTCATCAAGGCGAATTTTCCATGCCGGGTCGCGTTCCGCGTCTCGGCAAAGGTGGACAGCCGGACCATTCTCGACCAAAACGGAGCGGAGACGCTGCTCGGCAACGGCGACATGCTGTTTCTCCCGCCGGGCAAGAGCGAGCCGATGCGCGTGCAGGGCGCGTTCATCTCCACCGACGAAACCGAGCGCCTGATGGAGTGGTACAAGGCGCGCACCGGAGCGCCGGCCGCGGCGGTGCCCGGGAAACCGTCCATCGACGAGCAGGTCGCCGCCCTCGAGGCGGCGGAAACCGCCGAGGGCGGCGAAACCTCCCTCGAGCCCGGCGAGCGCGACCCGCTGTTTCGCCAGGCCGCCGAGGTCTGCATCCAGAACCAACTCGGCTCGACGTCGCTGTTGCAGCGTCGCATGAGCATCGGCTACGGACGCGCGGCCCGCATCATCGACCAGCTGGAGCTGGCGGGCATCCTGGGCCCGGCCAACGGCAGCAAGCCGCGGGACGTGCTCGTGGGGCTGGAGGAGCTGGACGAGATCTCCGGCCAGGGGGCGTAACCGCGTACGTTCGATTCAGGTGGCGTGAATTCGGTTACCCAAGCCAGGGCAAGACAGGCTACTATGCAGCGTGCGAAGCGGCCTCCGCAGTGACCCGAAGGACTGGACCGACGAGCGGCACAAGCAGGGTCTCGCCGGGGAGCAGCAAGCGATTCGCTATCTGCTGAGCCGGGGGTGGTTCGTCCTGGCGCACCGCTTTCGACTCGGCCGGAAGGAAATCGACCTGGTCGCTCGCCGCGGTCGGCTGGTGGCGTTCGTCGAGGTGAAGGCGCGACGCAGCGACGCCTTCGGGAGCCCCCTCGAGGCTATCACGGGGGCCAAACGGCGGGAGCTGGTCAAAGCCGCCCGCGCCTGGGTGGACCGGTTCGGCCGGCCCACCGATGTGTACCGGTTCGACTGCATCGGTCTGACGGGGGACCGGCTGGAGCACCTGGAAGATGCGTTCCGCCCCGGGTGGCGCTGATCGGGGCTTCGGTATATATTCGGGTCTCCTTTAGCGAGGCCCGCAACCCATGTCGAGGACCCTCATGGCGGCCGAGAACCGCGACACCCCTCCCCAGCTGAGCGACGAGCGTCGCAAGGCGCTGAACCTGGCCATCAGCCAGATCGAAAAGACGTGCGGCAAGGGCGCCATCATGCGGATGGGGTCCGACTCCTCCCGGGTGGGGGTGGCCGCCATCTCGACCGGGGCGATCAACCTGGACGCCGCGATCGGCGTCGGGGGAATCCCCCGAGGCCGGGTCACGGAGATCTTCGGCCCGGAGTCGAGCGGGAAGACGACCCTCGCGCTGCACGTGGCGGCGCACGCCCAGCGGGCGGGGGGAGCGGCGGCCTACATCGACGCCGAGCACGCGCTGGACGTCGAGTACGCCAAGAAGCTCGGGGTCGACGTGGACAACCTGCTCGTCTCCCAGCCCGACACGGGCGAGCAGGGCCTCGAGATCTGCGAGATTCTGGTTCGGTCGGGGGCAGTGGATGTGGTGGTGGTGGATTCGGTCGCCGCCCTCGTTCCCAAGGCCGAAATCGAGGGGGAGATGGGCGACTCGCACATGGGGCTGCAGGCGCGACTGATGAGCCAGGCATTGCGCAAGCTCGCCGGTGCCATCAGCCGCTCGCGCACCTCGGTGATATTCATCAACCAGCTGCGGGAGAAGATCGGGGTCATGTTCGGCAACCCCGAGACGACCACCGGGGGCCGGGCGCTCAAGTTCTACGCGTCGGTGCGGCTCGACATGCGGCGCATCGGTCCGGTCAAGGAGCGCGAGATGGTGATCGGCAACCACGTGCGCGTGAAGGTCGTGAAGAACAAGGTCGCGCCGCCGTTCCGGCAGGCCGAGTTCGACATCATGTTCGACGAGGGGATCAGCCACGAGTCGTTGCTGGTCGACATCGCGGCCGAGGCCGGCATCATCGAGAAGTCGGGCGCCTGGTACTCGTACGGCAAGGATCGTATCGGCCAGGGGCGGGAGAACGCTAAGCTCTACCTCAAGGACCACGCCGAGCTCTCGGCCGAGATCGAAGCCAGGGTGAAAGAGCACCTCGGCGTGAAAGCGCCGGTCGTCGCCGACGAGGAGGCCCCGGCCCCGGAGGAGTAGTGCCGACTCTCACCGGTTCCGCCCCCGATCCACGCCGGCCGGGTTATCGGCTGCTCGAGGTGGATCGGGGGCGGTTCGCGTCGCTGCCGGCGGAGGCCCTGGTCGGCTTGCCGCTCGCGCTGGGGCGGGAGCTCGCGGCGCCCGTCCTGGTTCGACTGCAAGAGCTCGCCGACGTCGAAGCGGCCTACCGGGCCGCGGTGCGCATCGAGACGCGGCGGTCGCATGCGCGCGGGGACCTGCGGCGCCGCCTGATTCAAAAGCAGCACCCGCCGGCCGCCGTGGACGCCGCGCTCGTCCGGCTCGCGGGACACGGCCTGCTGGACGACGAGCGCTTCGCGCGGCGGTACGCGGCGGCGCGGCTCGCCCGGGGACGCGGGCCGGTCCGGCTGCTTCGGGATCTCCTGGCCCAGGGTGTCGAGCGCCGCCTCGCGGAGACGGCGGTGGCGCAGGCGATCGCCGAGGAGGGGATCGATCCCGACCAGCAGGCGCGCATCGTCGCCGAGCGGCGCGCGCAGCAGCTGGCCGACCTTCCCGCGCCGGCGCGGCGGCGACGCCTGACGGCGTTTCTCTTGCGGCGCGGGTTCCGCGGCGGGAGCGTGCGCGCGCTGGTGGAAGAGCTCTGCCTGGAGCGCTAGGCGGCCGTTCAGCTGGCCTCCGTAGCCAGCTATATTCTCCGCCATGAAGGCCGCCATCCTCCGCCGCAAGTTCCTCGACTACTTCGCCGCCCGCGGGCACCGGCTGGTGGCGAGCTCCGCCCTGGTTCCCGCGGACGATCCCACGCTGCTCTTCACGAACGCCGGGATGGTGCAGTTCAAGCGCGTGTTCCAAGGGCTGGAGCGCCGCGACTACACGCGGGCCGTGACGTGCCAGAAGTGCGTGCGGGCGGGCGGCAAGCACAATGACCTGGAGCAGGTCGGCCACACCGCCCGCCATCAGACCTTCTTCGAAATGCTCGGCAACTTCTCCTTCGGGGACTATTTCAAGAAGGAGGCGATCGAGCTCGCGTGGGAATGGGTGACCAGCCCGGAATGGCTGGGCATCGATCCGGATCGCCTTTATGTCACCGTGCACCACACCGACGACGAGGCGCGCCAGCTGTGGCGCCGGGTCACCGGCATCGCCGACGCGCGCATCTTCGGCCTCGGCGACAAAGACAATTTCTGGCAGATGGCGGACACGGGACCGGCTGGGCCGAACACGGAGATCAACGTCGACCTGCGCAGCAAGCATGAGCGCGGCAAGGGGGAGCTGTCCCTCGATGAATTCGTGCAGTTGAACGAGGACGGCAGGCTGCTCGAGATCTGGAACCTCGTCTTCATGCAGTACGATCTCCAGAAGGACGGGTCGCGCCAGGCGCTCCCCAAGCCTTCGGTCGACACGGGCGCGGGGCTGGAGCGCATTGCGGCGGTGCTGCAAGGCGTGCCGTCGAACTTCGACACCGATCTCTTCACCCCGATCCTCGACCGCGCCGTCGAGGTGGTGGGCCGGCCTTACGACCGGGGTGCCGCGGGCGCACCGTTCCGCGTGCTCGCCGACCATGCCCGGGCGGTGGCGTTCCTGCTCGCCGACGGGGTCGACCCCGCGAGCGACGGGCGTGGCTACGTGCTGCGACGCATCCTGCGCAGGGCCGTGCGCCACGCGTGGCTGTTGGGCCGTCGCGAGCCGACGCTGGTCCATCTCGCCCGCACGGTGATCGACACGATGGCCGACGTGTATCCCGAGCTCGCCGCCAAGCGCGCGCACATCGAGCATGTGACTCGCGCCGAGGAAGACCGCTTCCTCGAGACGATCGACGGCGGCATGCGGCGGTTGGACGAGCTGAAGGGCGCGGCGGTGGTGTCGGGGGAGGATGCGTTCAAGCTGTACGACACCTACGGCTTCCCGCTCGACCTCACCCAGATGATCGCCGGCGAGCGCGGGCAGGCGGTGGACGCGGAAGGGTTCGAGTCGGCACTGAGCCAGCAGCGGCGGCGCTCGCGCGCTGTGCACTTGGCTGCTAGCGGGGCCGGATTCTCTGGGGGCAGCGCGAGCGCGACAGTGATCTCAGGAGCCAAGAAAGGAGACTGGGTATCGGTCAAGCCGAAGGCCAGCCAGACGTGGGTCGGCTACCAAAGCACCCGCGCCGAGACCGATGTGCTGGCGTTCCGCCAGAGCGGGGACCTGGTAGAGCTCGTACTCGAAGCGAATCCGTTCTATGCCGAGTCGGGCGGCCAGGTCAGCGACACGGGAGTCGTGAAAGGCGACGGTTGGGAGCTGACGGTCGAGGGGGTCGAAAAGGTGGACGGCAAGAGCGCCGTCGTGGGCCACTTCGCGGAGCCGTTCGAGCCCACCCGGGCGCTGGCGCAGGTCAACGAGGCGCGGCGCCGCAACATCGAGCGCAACCACACGGCGACGCACCTCGTGCACGCCGTGTTGCGAATGGTCCTCGGCCCCCACGTGCGGCAGCAGGGCTCCGTCGTCGATCCGGAGCGGCTGCGCTTCGACTTCAGCCATCACGGACCGGTCTCCGACGAGGACCTCGCGCGCATCGAGGAAGAGGTGAATCAGCACATCTGGGGGAATCTCCAAGTGGGCACGCGCGAGATGAAATACAAGGAGGCGATCGACGCCGGCGCGATGGCGTTCTTCACCGAGAAGTACGGCGACATCGTGCGCGTCGTGGACGTCCCCGGGGTCTCCCTCGAGCTGTGCGGCGGCACGCATGTGCCGGCGACCGGCCAGATCGCCCTGTTCCGCTTCACGCACGAGACCGGCGCGGCCGCCGGCGTTCGCCGGATCGAGGCGATCACCGGCCCCGCAGCCTATCGCTACGCGCGTGAGATCGAGGACCGGCTGAAGCAGGCCGCGACCGTGCTGAAAACCCAGCCGGAGCACTTGGCGAGACGCCTGGAGACGCTGCTCGAGCAGCAACGGAAGCACGAGAAGCAGATCGCGGAATTGATGAAGGCCACCTCGGGCAACATCTTGCAGCAGCAGGAGTACCCGCTGCCTGGAGGTACGAAACTGTACTATGGACCCAGTCCGCTCGAGGATCGGACCCAGATCGCCCAGGCCCTGGACCTCTTCCGTGCATCACACTTGAGTGCAGTTTCTGTGATTGTTTCGGGAGCGGCTTCACTCCGACAAAGCCTGTATGTCGCAATCACGGACGATCTCGTCGAGAAAGGGTTCAGCGCGGGCGTCATCGCCCAAGTGATTTCGTCCTCGACCGGAGCAAAAGGCGGGGGGCGACCCCATTTCGCTTCGGGCGGTGTTGGAGAGTCAACCAAGGTGGACGATCTCGTGAATAAGATTCCCAGTCTCGTTTCAACGGTCATCAAGTCATGATCAGAGCAGAAGTGACCGCCTGGCTGGAGCAGCGCCGGCCGGTGCCACCCCCGGCCTTCGGCGCCTATCTGGCCGCCGCCGTGATCGATTCTCCGGAGCCGCTGCCCGGCCAGCTGGCCGCGCTTGGGTCTCGGCTGCTGGCGCGGGTGACCAGCGCCCCGGCGATGGGGCGGGAATTGGCGCTCGATCTGCTGGCAGCCGATGCGTTCGTGACCTACGCCTTCGAGGCGCAGGCGGAAGACGACGTGGACGGCCTGACCGCGCTGGCCGAGCGCGTGGCGCACGAGCGCGCCGGCGGCGGCCGATGACCACGGTTCTGGACCGCCGGCCTGGCCTGTTGGTCTTGGTCGATCCGAGCCGCACCGCGGCCCCGGTGGCGGGGGCGATCGGCCGCGCGGCGCGTGAGGCGGGTGCCGCCGGCGTGA
Source organism: Gemmatimonadota bacterium (assembly GCA_041477065.1). Classification (GTDB taxonomy): domain Bacteria; phylum Gemmatimonadota; class Gemmatimonadetes; order Gemmatimonadales; family GWC2-71-9; genus 13-1-40CM-70-15. The sequence continues at coordinate 97,818 of JBGOUQ010000010.1, read as the reverse complement.
TGATCGGCTCCTCGTTCGACGGGACGCGGGACACCCACCTCGTGGCGGCGGCGCTGCGGGAAGCGGTACCCGGTTTCCCGGTCATCCTGTTCCCCGGCTCCGCGATGCAGCTCACCGATCAGGTCGATCTCGTCCTGTTCCTCTCGCTCGTCTCCGGTCGGAACCCGCAGTACCTGATCGAGGAGCACGTGCGGGCGGTGCCGTTCCTGCAGCGGCACCCGGTGCCGACCCTCTCCACCGGCTACATCCTGATCGACGGTGGACGTGTGACCAGCGTGGAAGCGGTGAGCCAGACGCGGCCGCTGCCGGCGGACAAGCCCGAGCTTGCCGCCGCGCATACGATGGCGGCGCGGCTCATCGGGATGCAGGCCGTCTACCTCGACGCGGGCAGCGGAGCCGAGCGGCCGGTGCCGCAGGGCGTGATCCGTGCCTGTCGCGCCGCGACGGGGGATCCGGCGGTGCCGCTCTTCGTGGGCGGTGGGATCCGAACGCCGGACCAGGCGTGCGCCGCGCGCGTGGCGGGCGCGGATTTCGTCGTCATCGGCACGGTGGTCGAGGATGGCACGACCCAGGCACTGGGCGAATTCGTGCGGGCGGTGCGGGGCGGGCCATGACGTCGGCCGAGCGGGTGCGGGAGGTCCTCGGCGCCCTCGCCACCCTGGCCGATCGCGTCGCCACCGAGCAGGCGGACCAGATCGCGGCCATAGCCGCGCGCTACGAGGAGACGCTCCGGGCGGGCGGCACGCTGTACTTCGCGGGGAACGGGGGCAGCGCCGCCGACGCACAGCATATCGCCACGGAATACGTCGTCCGCTACCAGACCAGCCGGCCCGGCCTGCGGGCGGTCGCCCTCACCACCGACACGTCCTTGCTCACCGCGTGCGCCAACGACATGGGCTTCGATGAGGTCTTCGCACGCCAGGTGGAGGCGCTGACCAGGTCGGGAGATCTGCTCGTCCTGCACTCCACCAGCGGCGAAAGCCCCAACGTGGTGCGCGCGGCGCAGGCGGCGAAGGCGCGGGGAGTGCCGATCGTCGCCTTCCTCGGCAAGGGCGGGGGCCAGGTGAAGGACCTCGCCGACCTCGCCATCGTCGTCCCCTCGGACGACACCGCGCGCATCCAGGAGCTGCACCTGGCCCTCGAGCACGTGATCTGCGAGATCGTGGAAGACCGGATGCGGGGCGTGTGAGCGGCGGCGTGCCGGCGCTCCTCGACCTGTCCGGGCAGCGGGCGTTCGTGACCGGCGGCGGGCGCGGCATCGGGCGGGCCACCGCACAGCTGCTGGGACGCGCCGGAGCGGCGGTGGCGGTGGGATTCCGGAGCCGCAAGGACGAGGCGACCGAAACAGTGGAGACCCTCGAGCGCGCGGGTGCTCGGGCCATTGCGGCGGGCGGTGACCTCGGCGATCCCGCGACGGCGCGGCGCGTGGTAGACGAGGTGGTCCGCGCGCTCGGTGGGCTCGACGTGCTCGTCGTGAACCACGGGGTCTGGCCCCCGGACGACGTCCCGCTGGCCGCCATGGACGACGCGCAATGGGCCGGGACGCGTGGCGCCAACTACGACTCCGCCTTCTACGTCTGCCGCGCCGCGATCCCTCATCTGAGCGCGGGCGGCCGGATCGTCTTCGTCGCTTCCACGGCGGGCCAGCGCGGGGAGGCGTTTCACGCCGACTACGCCGCCAGCAAGGGAGCGGTGATCGCCCTCACCAAGTCCCTCGCCGTGGAGCTCGCGCCGCGGGTGCGCGTGAATTGTGTGGCCCCCGGGTGGGTGGACACGGAGATGGCGAGCCGACCCTACGCGCGCGATGGAGGCGCCGGGCGACGGGAGATCGAGCGCACGATTCCCGCCGGCCGGGTGGCGAGCCCGGAGGATGTGGCCGGGCCCATCCTCTTCCTCTGTTCGCCGTTGGCCCGCCACGTCACCGGCGAGATTCTCAACGTGAACGGCGGCGCGGTGCTCTGCGGATGAGCTTCCCCGACCGCCTGCCGATCCCGCCGGAAGTGCTCAAGATCGCCACGCGGCTCGAGGAGGCCGGTTTCGAGACGTGGTGCGTCGGCGGCGCCATCCGCGACAACCTGCTCGGCGTCGAGAACCACGATTTCGATCTGACGACCGCGGCGCCGCCGGCCGAAGTGCAACGGCTGTTCAAGCGGACCGTGCCGGTTGGGATCGAGCACGGCACCGTGGCGGTACTGGACGCGGCCAACCGGACGCACGAAGTGACGACTTTCCGCAAGGACATCACGACCGACGGTCGCCACGCGGTGGTGGAGTTCGGGGTGTCCCTGATGGACGACCTGGCGCGCCGCGATTTCACGATCAACGCGATCGCCTACCACCCGCTGCGCCACGAGTGGCGCGATCCGTTCGACGGGCACGCCGACCTGGAGCGCAAGCTCATCCGGTCCGTCGGCGATCCGAACTGGCGCTTCCAGGAGGACTACCTGCGGATCCTCCGCGCGTTGCGGTTCAGCGCCCGGTTCGAGTTTCGGATTCACGCGCGCACGCTGGAGGCCGCCAAGGCCAACGCTCAAGGGCTGGCGCAGCTGTCCGCGGAGCGGGTGCGGGACGAGTGGTTCAAGGGGATCGCGACCGCGCGCCACGTCAGCAGGCTGGTGGCGCTGTGGCGGGACGTGGGGGCGGCGCGCATCTGGCTGCCAGAGATCGGGGCGGGCGAGGAGGGGAAGGGGAAGGGGGAGGTGGACCGGCTGGCGCGCGACCCGGTGCTCGTCACCGCGTTCCTGGCGCGCGACGCCGCCTCGCTGCTCACCCGGCTCAAGTGCTCCAACAAGGACATCGAGCGAGGGCGAGCGATCGCGCAGTGGCGCGAGCACTATCCGGACCCGACGCATCTATCGCACGTGCGCCGCTGGCTCTCCCAGGTCGGCCCCTACACCGACGATCTCCTCGCGCTCCCCGCATGCCCTGCGCCCCTCGCCCGCGTGGTCGAGTCCATCCGCGCTGCCAAGGATCCGCTCACGCTGCAGGACCTCGCCGTGAACGGCAGCGACCTCATCGAGGCCGGCGTGCGCTCCGGGCCGGACGTCGGCGAAGCGCTGCAGCGCCTGCTCGCCGAGGTGCTCGACGACCCCGCGCGCAACACACGGGAGTACCTCCTCTCCCATGTCTGAGGCGCTGTGGTACGCCCTGGTCGCCGCCCTGGGCAACGTGCTCGGCGCGCTGGCCGTCGTGCGACACGCGGCCCGGGGCCTCAAACTGATCGAGCACTGCGTGGCGTTCGGGGCGGGCTTCATGCTCGCCGTGGCGATCATGGAGATCCTGCCGGCGGCGTTTACCCGGAGCGGCCACCTCGCACCACTCCTCGTGCTCCTGGGGTACCTGGCGGTCCACCTCACGCAGCATACGGTGACGCCCCATTTCCACTTCGGCGAGGAGACCCACCGAGTCAATGCCCTCGCGGGGACGTCGGCGCTGGTTGGGCTGCTGCTGCACACCTTCTTCGATGGTGTGGCGATCGCCAGTGCGTTCCTCGTCGGGCCGCAGCTCGGGGCGATGGTGTTCGTGGCGATCTTCCTGCATAAGCTGCCGGAAGGGGTGACGATCGCGAGCCTCTTGCTCGCTTCCGGCCGTCCGGGCCGGAGCGCGCTGCAGGGAGCTGCCCTCCTTGGGGCGGCGACCGTCGCCGGCGTTCTGCTGACCGACCACCTCGGCGTCCTCGTGACGCATGGCCTCGCGTTGTCGGCCGGCGTCACGATCTATGTGGCGGCGTCGAACCTCGTCCCGGAGTTCCAGGGGAAGGCCGGCTGGCAGCCGCCGGCCGCGTTCTTTGCGGGAGCCGCGGCGTTCTTCGTGACCAAGCTGCTGCTCGATTCGACCTCATGACCGAATCCTCGCTCTTTCAGGGCTCGGCCGAGCCGCTCGCGGCGCGGATGCGCCCCCGCACGCTCGACGGCTTCCTCGGTCAGGAGCAGCTGCTCGGGCCGGGAAGGGCGTTGGGCGAGCTGATCCGTCGCGGCGACGTCGGCTCGTGCATCTTCTGGGGTCCGCCCGGCTCCGGCAAGACGACCCTCGCCAAGATCATCGCCAACTACACCGACCGGCATTTCGAGCCGTTCTCGGCGGTCACCGAAGGCGTCGCCCGTGTGCGCGAGATCATCCGGGAAGCCGAGGACCGGCTCAAGTATCAAGGACAGGGTACCATCTTGTTTTGCGACGAGATCCACCGGTTCAACCGCGCTCAGCAGGACGCGTTCCTTCCCTGGGTGGAGAACGGGATCGTCACCCTGATCGGTGCCACCACGGAGAACCCGAGCTTCGAGCTCACCGGCGCGCTGCTGTCGCGCTGCCGCGTATTCGTGCTCGAGCCCCTCGGCGCAGACCACCTGCGGGCTCTCGTGCAACGCGCGCTCCAGGATCGGGATCGCGGACTGGGACTGCTGGAGCTCGAGATCGACGACGACGCGCTCGCCCTGTTGGCGCGGGAAGCGGATGGCGACGCACGGCGGGCCCTTCAAGCGCTCGAGGCCGCCGCGGAATACCTCAGTGGGAAAGGAGGGACGGCGGGAGTGGAAGCCGGGAAGCGCATCACGCGCGACGCGGTGGCGGACGCGCTCCAGAAGCGCTTCGCAAAGTACGACAAGAGCGGTGAGGAGCATTTCAATCTCATTTCGGCGCTCCACAAGGCGGTGCGGGGCTCCGATGTAGAGGGCGCCTTATACTGGCTGGCGCGGATGCTGGCGGGGGGGGAGGATCCCCTCTACCTCGCGCGTCGCATCGTCCGCATGGCAGGAGAGGACATCGGGCTCGCCGATCCCCGGGCGTTGTCGGTGGCCCTGGCCGCCAAGGATGCCTACCACTTTCTGGGGAGCCCGGAGGGGGAGCTCGCGCTGGCGGTGGCGGTGGTCTATCTCGCGACGGCCCCCAAGTCCAACAAGGTGTACGAGGCGTTCGGCCGGGCGATGGACGCCGCGCGCGAGCATCCGGCCGAGCCCGTGCCGTTGCACATCCGGAACGCGCCCACACCGCTGATGAAGGAGCTGGGCTATGGGGAGGGGTACAAGTACGCCCATAGCTACGCGGGCGGGTACGCGCCCCAGGAATACCTGCCGGAAGCGCTGCGCGGACAGCGCTGGTACGAGCCGACCGAGTTCGGCTACGAGAAAACGGTGAAGGAGCGGCTGGAGTGGTGGGCGCGCCTCAGGAGGGAAGCGGCCGAAGGAGGGGACGACAGAGTGAGTGCGCCGCCATGACCTGGGGGTCAACTCGGCGCATCCGCGTTCCGACTTTCCATCCTGCCGTTGCCTTGATGTTGGTGTCCGCCTGCGCCACCCTCGGCAGGCTCTCCTTCCAAGAGCCGGAGGTGAAACTGACCGAGATCGACGTCACCGGGCTCGGCCTCTCGGGCGGCACTATGAACCTCGTCTTCGATGTCTACAACCCGAACTCCTACCGCATCCGCTCGACGCGCCTGGAGCTCGGTGTGGACCTCGAGGACACGCATTTCGGTGACGCGCTCCTGGAGAAACCACTCGACTTGTCTCCGGAGAGCCACAGCCAGGTGGTCGTGCCGGTGCGGTTCGAATGGGGAGGCGTCGGAGCGGGCGCGCGGGCGCTGTTCGCCCGCCAGGCGATCCGCTATCGCCTGACCGGTACGGTGTTCCTCGACACTCCGCTCGGCGACCGGCGGGTGCGACTGGGCAGCAGTGGGGACGTGCCCCTGCGAAAGTTCCTACCGTGAGTCGTCCGCCCTGGCGCGGGATTGTTCGCATGACGCGCACGCTGCCCGTCCGACTCCTGCACCCGCTCCGGAGACGCTGGACGATCACCCGCTTGCGCTCCCGACGCCCACCAGACACGGTGCTGATCGTCTGCCACGGCAATATCTGTCGGAGCCCATACGCGGCCGCGATGCTGAGGCGGCTCCTGCCTGATGCGCTGGCGGTGGGAATGCGCGTGGACTCAGCGGGATTCGTCGCGCCGCACCGGTGGCCGCCTCCGGAGGCGATGGAGACCGCTCGAGCGCACGGGGTGGATCTCGGCAGGCACGTCTCCCGGGTGATGGCACGGCAGGACGTCTTGGCCGCGGAGCTGATACTCGTCATGGAGCCCGCTCAGCAGACGGCCGTCTGCGCCCGCTTCGGTCGCCGGCGCGAGGACGTGTTCGTCCTCGGAGACTTGGATCCTGAGCCGATCACCACTCGGACCATTCGGGATCCGGTCGAGCAGCCGCCCAGCGTTTTCGAAGAGAGCTACGCGCGCATCGACCGCTGTTTGCGGGTGTTCATCAACGCCTTCTGGCCGGGCGCGGTACCGGAGCCGCGACCCGATTGAACACGCGCCACCCCGCCGCGCCCAAGGCCAGTCCGCCCGCCGCACCGAGCCACTCGCCAAGCGATGCCGGGAGCAGCCCAACGAATAACGGCATGGTGGCGAGGGTGACTGCGCCAAGGCCAGCGCCGAGCGCAAGGGCTCGGCCGTTCCCGGCGGCCATGAAGCCGAGCAGACCGCACAGCCCCGCGACCCACATCGCGTCGAGGATCGCATGGGCCCACGGCGGAAAGCTCATCGGATAGAGCAGCAGCGCCCAGCCGCGCCCGCTGGGGATCCCGAGCTCGCAGGATCTTCGGTTGTTCAGCGTGAGACAGGTTCGATTCCCGACCCCCTGTTTCTCACGCCAGAGGTGTAGGACGAGTGTGTCACCGGGGCGCGCGTCGCGAACGGCGCCGCGCAATCGCAAGTCCGGGTGGTCCAGACCCCACGCCGCCGCGCGGGTGCGGTAGCGGAGCACCAGGTCGTCCCGGTCTGGCCCGACGAGCAGGATTTCGCGCTCCCGCTCGTCGTAGATGCTGAACAGGGGTGCGAGGCGGGGCACTCGTGGACCTGCCAGGGCTCGAATCTCGAGCGGCACGCCCGTGAGTAACGCCTCGCGCACGACCCGAGAATCGTCGAGCCGCCGGGACGGGAGATTCAGCGATCCCAACCGCGCGCTCAAGACACGACCGCGATACCATGCGAGGTAGCCGAGATCCGCGGTCCACTGACCGTAGTACGCGGTATCCGGGTAGGAGGGTCGGAGCAGGGTGCCGGTGCCGGCGATCACCAGCGCGATCGCCGCCGCGGCTGCCAACGCCGCCCGGTGGGGGTGCCGGCTCACCGCGCGAGCCCATCCGGGCAGGCTGAGCGCGATCACATATCCGCCCACCGTCCCGATGGTATTCGAGAGCAGGTCTCCGATGCTCGAGTCGCGCCCTCTGATGAACAATTGAGCGCCCTCGATGCCGGCCGATAGCAGGGCGCCCCCCAGCCACGCCGGTCCCCGCGGAACGTCGGCGATGGCCAGCAGTGCGCCGAGCGGGGCGAACAGCAGGATGTTAAGGACGACGTCCGAAGTCCCGCGCTCGCCGCAGACGACGCATAGCAACATCGGGCGTGCATCGACCTGGGAGGCGGGGGTCAGAGTGGCAACGAGGATGGCGCCGATCACCAATCCCAATGCGGCGCGGACGCGGGGAGAGGCGTTGTGTAGTCCAAGCGGCATGCGGCAGGAAACATAAGAGGTTGTGGCAGAGCCGCGACACGATGCTTCCTGGGACGCGTGGAGCGTCGACTCGGCCATCCTCCGATACCGCTAACACCTTTGATGCAATGGGCTTAAATTGATGCCGGTTCAAGGCCTCAACCTTGCATCTCGACGGCGCACCGACCCTTACCATGCTGTGAGGATGCTCAGACACTCTTCGATCACTCTGCTCTTGCTCCTCCTTGGCACGTCCGCCGCGGCTCAAAGCCTGACGGCCGGCGGGCTCATCGGAACGGTGCGGGACGACCTGGGCCGTCCCATGGACGGTGCCGCCGTGACCGTGCTCGGTCGCGGCACTGGGCTGGTCCGCACGGTCACCACGACGCACGGTGGCAGCTTTGAAGTGCAATTGGTGCCGCCGGGGGACTACGATGTCCTGGTCGAGCGGCTCGGGTATCGCCCGCATCGCATCATGGGCGTCCCCGTGCGCCCGGGGGTGTCTTCCGACGTATCCGTGCACCTCAATCCGGCGCCGCCCCCAGTCATGCGAGTCGACTCAAGCCGGTATGCAGCCGCGGCGCTCCAGGGCGCGGTGGGCACCACGCAGTGGTTCGATCCGCAGTTCCTCGATCGCCTCCCCGATCGTTCACGCACGCTGCTCGAAACGGGTCGGCTGTCCAGCGTGACAACAACCACGCTGGAGACCGAAGGCCTGTCTCCGGCCTTGAGCGGGATCGTGATCGAAGGGATCCCCTTCCGGCAGGCTCGTCACCCGGGACTGCCGGCCGACGAGGATCCTCCCTCCTTCCCGCGTTCCGCGTTCGACCAGACGGAGCTGGAGATGGGGGGGCCGGACGTCGAATGGTCGAGCTTCGCGGGGGGGACGCTGGGCACCTTCATGCCGCAGGGTGGGGCAGGGCTCTCCGCCCACGGCTTCGCGGACTGGAAGGGGAACTCGCTGACCAGCTCCAAAGTGTTCGATCCGGGTTCGCTCGGGGGCAGCAGCGTGCGGGGCGGAGTGGTCGTCGCCGGCTCGATCATTCCCGACACGGCGCGCTTCGCACTCGGCTTCGAAGCGCAGCGCCTGCACACGCCCTTTCCGGCCGTCTGGCGCGACGATCCATCGAACGCGGCGTTGCTCGCCGCCGCTCGGGACTCCTTCGGCTTGGACCTCACTCCCTACACACGGCCGCGCATCTCCTCCGTGACAGTGGCCACCGGGTTCGGCAGCTTCGCCTGGCAGGTCTCCCGCGCCCACTCGCTGACGGTGGGCGTGCACTTCGCCACATCGCAATCGACCGACCCGCTGCTGGGCGAGGGGCCGGCAGTCGCGCCGAGCCTCGACGCCAAGCTCGACGCCACCGACTTGCTCGCCGGGGCAACCCTCAGCTCGGCGCTGAGTCCGCGCTTCTCTCAGGAGCTGCGGATCGGCGTTTCCTCCAGTACGCGCGACTACACCCGCGGTCCCCTCCCTGCGACAGTGGTCGGGGACCCGGGAGTCGCTTTCGGGTCCGATGCCACGCTCCCCGGCCGCTTCCAGCGGACGGCCGTCTTCGCGCGGGACGCCGTCCACCTCGCGTTTGCGCCGCACCGCCTGAAGGTGGGATTTGACCTGACCGTGCCGTCGTACCAGCAAACCTACGGCTACGCGCGGAACGGCGAGTTCGTTTTCGGCAGCGTCGCGGACTTCGCCGCTCAGCGCGGGATGTTCGTTCAGACTGTCGGCGCCTCGTCTGAAGCAGACTTTTCCGTGCCTCAGTTCGGCGGCTTCCTGCAAGACACTTGGACCCTCGCACCGGGATTCGATTTCCTCATCGGCTTCCGTATGGATGTCGAGCGCCTGCCACGCGGCAATGTCCGGTCGAACGATGCCTGGCGCCTCGCGACGGGATTGCAGAACACGGCGCTTCCTGCGAACGTCAGCAGAGTCACGCCGCGGTTCGGCTTCCTCTGGGACATCGCCCAGCGCCACGCCTGGCTCGTGAGCGGAGAAGCGGGAATGTACGCGGATGTCGTCGACCCAAGTCTGCTGGCGGAGCTGGTCACACACAGCGGCAGTCAGCAGGTGCGGCGGGGCGTCGGCGTGCTGAGCGCCTGGCCCGGGACGCCCGATTCGGCCAGCGCACCTGTGCGCTCGCCGGATCTCGCCCTGTTGGGCCCCGACTTCCAGGCGCCCCGCAGCAAGCGGGTCGTCCTGACGGTCACGGGGGGGCTCTCGCCCGGCACCGTGCTACGGTTGTCGGCCGCCTACCGACATACCGACTTTCTGCCGCGCCGCCACGATCTCAACCGACCCCTGGCGCCGTCCGGCACCGACCAGTACGGTCGGCCACTGTCCGGTCCCTTGGTGCAGCAGGGCAGCCTGGTGGAAGTGTCGCCGGGCGCCAACCGCCGCTTCCAAGGGTTCGATCTCGTGTCGGCACTCGACCCGGACGGGTTCGCCGATTACCGGGCCGTCACGCTCGCCCTCGAGCATCACGAGGGTCGCGGCCTGGGCTTGCTGGCCAGCTATACGTTTTCTCGCACGCGGGACAACTGGCTCTCCGGGCGTGGTGCGGGGGCCGGCGGCGGCCCCGCAGGCCAGCTGAACCCGTTCCCCGATAGTCTCGCCGGAGCAGACTGGGCCGAGGGACGCTCCGACTTCGATGTGCCACACCGGGTCGTCCTCGCGGTGTCCTTCACCGCTCCGCGACTCTCCGGGTTGCACCTCGCCGCGGTATATCGCTATCGCTCGGGGTATCCCTTCACCCCGGGGTTCCGGCCCGGTGTCGACGCCAACGGAGATGGCTCGGACCGCAACGACCCGGCGTTCGTGGACGACACGATGACCAGCCTGACACCGCTCCTCGATCAATGGTCCTGCCTGCGGCAGCAGGCCGGCCGCTTCGCCGAGCGCAATTCCTGCCGTGCGCCGGGCGTCCACGCGCTCGACTTCCGGCTGGCATTGAGCCTGCTGCGGATCGGCGGGTATCCGTTCACCCTCGTCGTCGACGGCCTCAACCTCATCGAGTCCGACGCTGGGCCACGCGATGGCGCAGTGTATCTCGTGGATCGCACGCGCGCGCTCGCCACGAATCCGGCGACCGGGGTGACTACCGTGCCATTGGTCGCGAACCCGAATTTTGGCCGGGTGCTCGCGCACGATACCCCGGGGCGGCAGTGGCGCGTCGGGCTCCAGGTGAACTACTGAGATGAACATCCTCCGGCTGTCCGCCTCCCCCCTTCTGGTCGCCGCCGTCGTGGGCGCCGCCTGTCGCAACGCAGGCGAGAATCGGGTGCTCGCCGTGGAAGGAACGGGAACCGTCACGGGGCAGGTGTACCTGGATCGCAACGGCAACAAGAATCCGGATCCTGGTGTGGATACGGTCATCGCCGGCGTCGGTGTCCGGCTCACGCCGCTGGGAGGCCGCGACCCGCTGCTCACCGCCGCCTCGGACGCGGGCGGTCAGCTTAGGCTCTCCGATGTGCCGGTCGGCACCTACGTGGTCAGCGTCGACACGACCACGATCCCGGGCGATTCCATTCATGTGACGCGGATTGATACGTCCCGCGTCACGATCACGCCCGGTGGTTCCTTCAGCTTGAACATCGCGGTCGGCTATCCCCAGGTGACGGTCCGGCAGGCGCGGGCGCTGGCACCGGGGAAGCGAGTGTTCATCGTGGGGTTCGCCCTGACCTCGCGCTCCAATTTCGGCGATACGACCCTCCACGTGGCCGACACGTCGTTGGCGATTCGGACCACGGCCGTGCGGCCGGGGTTCATCCTTGCCGGGGACAGCGTGCGCGCCCTCGGCACGCGGAGCCTGCGGGACGGGCAGCCCACGCTCAACGACGTCGCGGTGTTCGTGCTCCCGAGCACCGGCCCGCCGCCCGTACGACAGCTCACGACTCGCCTTGCGGCGAACGCGGACACGGGGCGCGCCGACGCGGCGCTGGTGCACATCGTGGCCGCCACCATCCAGGATACGGCGACGGTCGCCAGTCCGGGTGGGTCGGCTCGGCGCATGCACGTGAGCGACGGCTCCGGCGCCATGGAAGTGCAGCTCGATTCGATCGCCGGTTTCACCGGGGCGGCCCTCGCTGGGGACACGGTTGGGGCGAAGATCTGGGCGACCGGGGTGCTGGTCCCAAACGGGACCGGCGGCTGGCGCCTGCTGCCGCGCTTGCTCACCGACCGGACGTACATTCCCTGAGGAGAATCCGGTGGGCGCACCCAAGGTCGTGAAGGCTCTCTGGTTCTTGGGCACTTCACGGTCTGGCGTAACGCTCGGCACCACTCTGTTCCTGGTCGGTGCCCTGCGGTATCGGTCGTTTGCGCACCGCCCCGTGCTGGAGCGCTGGTCGGTCGGCTATGCCGCGGTGCTGACGATGCTCGCCGTGGTGTGGGTGCTTCTGGTCATCACTGCGATTCGTGCGGGATCTGTGGGACCCCGTCCCCGCGCAGTGTCCGCGACCCAGGTGCTTGCCAATGGCGCGGCGTTGATCTGGGGACTCGGCTACCTCCTGGTAGCCCTCGATAACCGACAAGATGCCGGACAGTTCGTCGACGGCAACTTCTTCGGCTCCGCCGTTCCGGCCGCTGTCTTGCTCCATGGCCTCGCGATTGTTCTTCTCGTGGCCGCGCTGGTGCTGAGCAGGTGGTGGCGAGAGTCACGCTTTGCCAATCCCGCCCTGGCGGCGATCACGGTCGTTACCGTGCTGGCGCTGGGCGAATGTGGGGCGCGGGCCGTGGCTGTGGTGTTCCCGGCGACGCAGGGCTTTCCGACGTATTCCGCCGCGTTGTGGAAGCGGCGCTATGTGCAACTCAATATGGAAGGGTTCCGGGATACGGAGCATCGGCCAGGTCGTGTGCCGGGAGTTCGGCGCCTCCTATTGGTGGGCGACTCGTACGGCTTCGGGGAAGGGATCCGACTGCCTGCCGATCGCCTGGGTGAGCGAGTCGTCGCCTTTCTCGACCTGTCGACCGGGGGCAGTTGGGAGCTGGTCAATGCGAGTCTCGGGGACTCCCATACGCTCGATGAAATCGGGTTCTTGCGACGGAGTCTTCGTTACGAGCCGGACGTTGTGGTGCTCGTCTACGTCTTCAACGACATCGACTACCTCAGCCCCGCTACGGCCCGCGGGGGAATCCTCACGGAGGCCCCGCGATCTCTGTGGCAGCGGTACGCCCCGAGCCGTCTGGCTTACTGGAACTCGTTCTTGTTCCAGGCGGTGTACGTTCGCCTGAGGGCGCTCGGGTACTTGCACCGGCAGCGCGACCTCGAGTTGTCGGATCCGTATGCCGACTCCGTGCTGGTAGCTACCCACCTGCGCGACCTCCAGCGGTTCGTCGCGATCGCCGAGAGCGCCAAGGCCGTAGTGGGCATCGTCCCGTTCGATGTCGCCGTCGCGGGCTCCGCGAGTGCTCGCCAGCGCTATGAACGATTCGTTCGATGGGGCGTGCGGGCGGGGTTGCCGATCTGGTCCGTGGGAGAAGCGTTCAACGGCCGAAACCTCCGCGATCTGAGGGTGAACGCCCTGGACGGGCATCCCAATGAGCTTGCGAACGCATTGGCAGCGGCCGCCGCGCGGCCGTACCTGAAGCAGGCCACTGGACGATGACGCCTCACGTCGCACGACTATGACCGTCCATCATTTCACAGTGGACGTCGAAGAGCATTTCCAGGTCTCCGCCTTCGAGAACCACATCCCCCGAGCGACCTGGCCGACGCTTGCCACGCGCGTGGCATCCAACGTGGACCGTCTGCTCGACCTCCTGGCGCGGCACAGTGCGCGGGGAACGTTCTTCGTCCTGGGCTGGATCGCCGAGCGCCATCCGGACGTCGTCCGCACCATCGCGCGGGCGGGTCACGAGGTCGCCTCCCATGGCTGGGATCACCGGCGAGTCACACACCAGACGCCGGAAGAGTTTCGCGACTCCGTGCGGCGCACGAAGCTGGCACTCGAGGAGCTGACCGGGGCGGCGGTCTTGGGGTTCCGTGCCCCGAGTTTTTCCATCGTGCCCGGGAGGGAGTGGGCACTCGATGTGCTGGTGGAGGAGGGCTATCTCTACGACTCCAGCCTCTTTCCGGTTCGACGGCCCGGCTACGGGTATGCGGCCGGGGGCCGCGATCCCTATTGGCTCGAACGGCCGGCCGGGCGCCTGGCCGAGCTGCCGCCCGCGACGTTGCGCCGCTTCGGCGTGAACCTCCCGGCCGGCGGCGGGGCCTACTTCCGGATCCTTCCCTATGCGCTCGTTCGGGCGGCGCTCGCCGAGTTCGGCCGGCGCGGCGTGCCGGGGACGTTCTACCTGCATCCCTGGGAGGTGGACCCCGATCAGCCCCGCTTCCCGGTTCCGCTCTCGGCACGCGTCCGCCACTATGCCGGCCTGCGCCGCACGGTGCCCCGCTTGGAGCGCCTGTTGAAGGAGTTCCGGTTCACGTCGATCGCGGAGCGGTTCGACCCCGCGGCGCTCGCGCCGGCGTCGTGACGCTCGACGTCCGGCCGTTCAGCGGGTCCGGCGCGGAGTGGGACCAGTTCATACGGAGCAGCCCGGGATGGACGCACTGCCATCTGTGGGGTTGGAAACACGTGCTCGAGGAGGGGCTGGGGCACGAGTGCCTCTTCCTGGCGGCCGCCGGATCCGCCGCGCAGCCCGAGGCCGTGCTCCCGCTCGTCCGCGTTCGCAGCATGCTGTTCGGGCGTTACCTCGTGTCGATGCCGTTCCTGAACTACGGCGGACCGATCGGCAGCCCGGCCGGCGTTCAAGCCCTCGCGGCGGACGCGGTTCATCGTGCGGATGCTGAGCGGGCGAGACTGCTGGAGCTGCGGAGCCGGGGACCACTCGAGCTGAACCTCCCCGTGTCCCACCGCAAGATCACCGTGGTGCTCGATCTTCCCATCGGCTCCGCCGATCCGCTCTGGAAGGCGCTCGATGCCAAGGTACGCAGCCAGGTGCGGCGCCCCCAGAAGGAAGGGGTGACCGTGGCGTTCGGGCTCGACCAGCTCGACGCGTTCTACACCGTGCTCGCCCGCCACATGCGGGATCTGGGCACTCCCGTGCAGGCCAAGCGGCTATTCCGACTCATCGCGGACACCTTTCCGGAGGATGTGTGGTTCGGGTGCGCGTATGTGAAGGGTCGTCCGGTCGCGGGCGGGTGCGGCTTCCGCTGGGGCGACGAGTTCGAGATGACCTGGGCATCGGCGTTGCGGGAGTTCAATCCGATCGCGCCGAACATGCTGCTCTACTGGGCGTTCATGGAGCGCGCGGTGGCCCACGGCATCCGCCGGTTCAATTTCGGTCGCTGCACGCCGGGCGGGGGTACGCACCGCTTCAAGCGGCAGTGGGGCTCGCGCGACGAGCAGCTGTGGTGGTACCAACACGGCCGGGGCGGTGTCGCGGCGACGCCGTCCCCCGACCACGGTGCGTATGCGTGGGGGCCTCGGGTATGGCAGCACCTCCCGCTCGCGTTGGCCAATTTCCTGGGGCCCCACATCGTCCGGTGCATCCCGTGACCGGGGACGGGGGGGCGAAGCCGCCGGTCCTAGTGTTCGGCTCGGGCCTCACCGTCCTCGGGGCCATTCGCCGTCTCCATGCAACTTCGATTCGCGCCCTGGTCGTGTCCGACGCATCCGACTTTGAGCGGCGCTCGCGATGGTATCACGCTGCGCCGGTCGCGGACCGACGATCCGCCGCCACTGACTTTCCTGCCTTTCTCCGCAGCGTGCCCTTGGAGCGCGCCGTGCTGCTCCCGTGCTCGGACGCCTGGGCCCTGCGCGTGGCACGTCTGGAACCCGAGCTGCGTGCACGCTTTCCGGCGAGTGTTGCCTCGCCGGCCGTTCTCGAGCGGCTGCTCGACAAGTGGCATCTCGCCGAGTTGCTGAAGGAGACGGACGTGCCGCACCCGCGCACTGTGGCCGTCGATTCGCCGGCAGATCTCGCGCGCGTCCCGGACGCCTTGTTCCGCGCGTCGTTTCTCAAGCCGCGCGATTCGCTTCGGTTCTTCGAGCGGTTCGGGGTCAAAGCGTTTCACGTCCGCTCGCGGGACGAGGCGGCGGCGCGCCTCAGCGAGCTGGCGCCGCTGGGTCTCACGGTGCAGTTGCAGGAATACGTTCCAGGGCCGCCCGGGAACCATTACTTCGTGGACGGATTCCTCGATCGAGCCGGTGCGGTGGCCGCGCTATTCGTACGCCGGCGGTTGCGGATGTATCCGCCGGACTTTGGGAACAGCACTTTGATGGTGAGCGTCCCGCGCCCGGAGGCCGGGGCCGCGGTGGACGCGCTCACCAGGTTGCTGGCACACGTCGCGTATCGCGGCATTTTCAGCGCGGAATTCAAGCGCGACGAGCGCGACGGAGTGTTCCGGCTGCTCGAAGTGAATGTACGGCCGTGGTGGTACGTCGAATTCGCGGGGCGCTGCGGCGTCGACGTCTGCCGGCTCGCCTATTGCGACGCGCTGGAGCAGACGGTGGAGCCTGTGCCGACGTACGCACTCGGTCGCCGCTGCGTCTATCCGTACTATGACTACTATGCGTGCCGGGAGCTGCGGCGGCAGGGCCGGCTGTCGCTGGCCGACTGGGCCGGGTCCTGGCTCGGCGCGATGCAGCCGGTGTTTCGATGGGCTGATCCGTGGCCGGCCTTCACTGGCGCGGCGAGCATTCTCTTCCGACGGTTGACTCGAATGTTCCGGCGGGACGCGAGGAGCTGACGTGGCCGATGTCACCACGCATGTGCTCGGCGAAACGGAGTTTGACGTCTGGAACCGCCTCGTGGCCGAGGCGCCGGGCGGCAGCATTTACAGCACCCCCGACTATCTCGATGCGCTGTGCACCGCGGCCGGTGGGAGGTTCCGGGTGTTCGCCGTGCGCCGCGGAGATGAGTTGGCTGGAGGAGTGGCGGCGTACGAGCGGCCCTCGTCCTTCGGATCCTACGTGGCGCCGCGCTTGCTCCTCTATTACAACGGACTCGTGCTGCGCGCCTACGACACGAAGTACCCATCGGAGCGGACCGCACGCCAGCTCAAAGTGCTCTCCGCGCTGGAGGCCGCTCTCTCCGACGCTGGCTACGGCGCCGTGAACCTCCGGTCTCGGGACCTTGCCGACGTGCGTCCCTTCGTGGCACGGGGTTGGACCGCTGCGCCGAGCTACAGCTACGTCGTCGACCTGCGCGATCTCCCCGCGGCGTGGGGGCGGGTCGAGCAGAACCTGCGGCGTTTGATCGGACGATGCGAGGGGCAGGGAATCACCCTGGTGGAGGACGACGATTTCGACGGGTTTTTCCGGCTGCACGCCGCCACCATGGAGCGCAAAGAAACGGCCGCCTATCTCCCCCGGGCCGCGTTTGAGCGCTACTTCCGCCTCCTGCGTGAGCGCGGGCTGGCGCGGCTCTTTCACGCCCGATTGGCGGATGGCCGAATCACGGCATCGCAGCTCTCCCTTCTCGGGCCGCATCCTGTGACTCACACCGTGAGCGCCGCGAGCGATCCCGAGTTCAACAAGATCGGTGTCTCCGCCTTCCTCCGGTGGAAAGCGTTTGAGGCCATCGCCGCCCTCGGCTATGCCGCGAACGACCTGACGGACGCGACGCTGAATCCCGTCACCCATTTCAAGAGCCAGCTGGGAGGCGACCTCCACCTGACGCTCGTGCTGGAGAGCAACGGCACGCGACGGTTCCGCTGGGGGACGTGGGCGCGGGACCTTGCCGGGAGCCTGCGCGCCGCCGCCGGGGCCGCCGCCCGCCGCCTGCTCGGCCGGGGGGGAGGGGGCTCGTGACTCGGCGCTCCGGGGCAGAGCTCCTGTGCGCGAGCCTCGAGGCCCTCGGCGTGGACTGCGTGTTCGGCCTGCCCGGGACGCAGACCGTCCCCCTCTTCGAAGCCCTGCGTCGGAGCCGCATCCGCGCCGTGCTGCCGACGCACGAGTTGGCGGCGGCGTTCATGGCGAACGGCTATGCCCGGGTGGCGGGGAGGGTCGGCGTGGTCGTGACGATTCCAGGACCGGGGTTCACCTATGCCCTAACGGGTCTGGCCGAGGCCCGGCTCGATTCGGTGCCGCTCGTTCACATCACCTTGGCACCGGCGCGCGCTCCTGGCACTCGGTTTCAGCTCCAGGCGATCGATCAGACCGGCATCGCAGGGCCGCTCGTCAAGGACGTGTTCGAAGTCTCTTCCGCCGACCAGGTCCCGGGGGCCATGGCCCAAGCGCTCGCCGCCTCTCTCGCCGGCGACCCCGGCCCGGTTCTGGTCCAGCTCGAGTCCGCCGCGCTCGGCGAAGCAACGGATGCCTCCCCGGACGCCAGCGTAGGGCCGCCGGGACCCCCGGGCTCACCCGCCGCTGCTGACCTCGAGGGCGTCGCGGTCCTGCTGAGAGGCGCGCGGCGGCCGCTGCTGTTCGTCGGCCAAGGGGCCGCCGGCGTGTCGCCGCAGCTCGTCGCCGTTGCAGAGCGCTATCGCGTACCGGTGGTCACGACGGCGTCGGGCCGTGGAATCGTGCCGGAGGATCATCCACTGGCGCTGAGCTTCGATGGGCACCGCGGGGACGTAGAGACCCTCAACATCATGCTGGCGGAAAGCGATCTCGTAGTCGTGGTCGGCTGCAAACTGAGCCATTCGGATACCGTTGGTTTCACCGTGCGCTTGCCCCCGGACCGACTGGTCCACGTCGACGCGGATGCCGGCATTCCAGGGGCGAACTACCCTTGTCGCACGAGCGTGCACGCGAGCGCGCAGCAGCTCGTCACGCACCTGCTGAGCGCCGCGGCAAGTGGCGGGGCGTCCGAATGGACGCCGCCGGCGATCGCCGTGCGCCGCGAGCGGCTGCGGGCGCTGATCACGCCCGAGCTCCCGGAGCCGAGCATCGCCGCGGCATCGCCCGGAGCCTTCTTCGCCGCGCTGCGACAGGCCCTGCCACGCGATGGCATTCTGGTCACGGACTCGGGGCTGCATCAGGGACTCGCGCGCCGGTATTTCGATGTGCTCTGTCCGAGCGGACTCATCACCCCGACCGACTTCCAGTCGATGGGCTTTGGGCTGCCCGCCGCGCTCGGCGCTAAGCTGGCCGGCCCGGGGCGGGCGGTGGTGGCGCTGGTGGGTGATGGTGGATTTCTGATGTCCGGCTTCGAGCTCGTGACGGCGGTACGGGAGCGGATTCCCGTGACGGTCATCGTCTTCAACGACGGTCAGCTGAACCTGATCCGGCTGCAGCAGCTGCGGGAATACGGACACGCACACGCGGTCGAGGTGCGAACGCCCGACCTCGAGACACTCGCGGAGGCCGTCGGCGTCGAGTACCTGTGTCTTGAAGCAGGAGGAGACGCCGAGGCGATCCTGCGAGCGGCGATACCGGCGCGAGCCCCGGTGTTGGTCGAAGTCCGCGTGGGCGATTCACGGGGAATCCGCGCGGCCCGCGCCCGCAGCCTCGCGCGGGAGACCGTGCGGCGGGCTTTGGGCCCGCGGCTGGTCGGCTGGCTCAAAGACAAGCTCCGCTGAGCATGCGGCGTCAGCTCCCTGCGTACTCCCCGATCACGCTCGGCGGCATCGCCCGCGGCATGGCCCACGTCGCGCGCTTGGGCGCCGACCCCCGTCCACGTTTGGCCGCCCGCCTATGCCGAGAGTACACGGCCGACGCGGCCAGGCTGTACGGCAGCGGCACCCAGGCGCTGCGGGCGGCCCTCGAGCTGGTGTTCACCCGCCGCCACCCGCTGCGGGTGGTGCTGCCGGTGTTCACATGCTTCGATGTCGGGGCCGCGGCGGTCGCGGCGGGCGCGCAGATCGATTTCTACGACGTCGATCCCGAGACCCTCGGTCCCGATCTCGACTCGCTGCGTGCCGCGCTGCACCGCGGCGCACAGGCTGTGGTCGTCACTCCGTTATATGGCTATCCGGTGGATTGGGACGCCATCGCCTCGGAGGCCGCACACGCCGGCGCCGTGCTCATCGAAGACGCGGCGCAGGGGCACGGCGCGAGCTGGCGGGGGCGGCCCTTGGGGAGTTGGGGTCCGCTCGCCGTCCTGAGCTTCGGTCGGGGGAAGGGATGGACGGGCGGTGCTGGAGGCGCGTTACTGCTCCGCGGAGAGTGGGCTGTCGAGGCGGGAGACGCCGCCGCGCCGGCGGGCTGGGCGACCGAGTGCCGCGTACTCGCGCAACTTGCGGCCCAGTGGGCCCTCGGTCGGCCTGCGCTCTACGCTCTCCCGGCGGCGATTCCCTGGCTCGGGCTCGGCGAAACGAGTTATCGTGACGCGCCGCTGCCGCGCTTCCTGGGGCGGGGGGCCGCGGGGAGTCTTGAAGTGCATCGCCAGCTATCCGAGCGGGAAGGCGCGGCGCGCCGGGCCGGCGCGCGCCTGCTGCTGGAAGGTCTGGCGGGATCGCGCACCGTGCGCCCAGTCCGCGCTTTGGCCGCCGCAACTCCAGGGTACCTACGTTTGCCGGTGCGGCTTGCTGGTGGACTCAGCGGCCTCTCTGATCCACGCCGGGCCCTGCGGCTCGGCGTCGCGCCGAGCTATCCTTCGACCCTCAAGGCAGTACCCGAGGTTCACGGCTCGATCGTGAGTTTGGAGGGACAGTGGCGTGGCGGGGAGGAGCTTGCGCAGACCTTGGTCACTCTTCCGACGCACTCGCTGGCCGCCGACCGGGAACGGCGGGAAATAATCGCACTGGTCGGAGGTCGCGAAGCGTGATCCGACTGTGCGTTGCGACGGCGCCACAAGCGGGGGCTTGATCAGTCCCTCCTCTGGGGGCTTGGTGCTAAGTTCATGAGGGAATGCGACTTCTGTATCGTGTCGTCGTGAAACAACAGCTCTGCCGCCCGGCTCCCGCCTTGCAAGATCGGGAAGGCAGTCTCGCTGAATCACGGGGAAGCGGATGACGGAACCGGTCACACTGATCGTCTCGATCGATACCGAAGAAGACAACTGGCAGCCGACCCGGACCGGCATCACCGTCGAGAACATCCGGGAGTTGCCGCGGTTGGACCGTTTCTTCGAGCGCCTGGGGGTGCGCGCAACCTATTTCACCACCTATCACGTGACGCAAAGGTCGTGGGCCGCCGACATCCTGCGGGGGCTCGATGCGACCGGACGTTCCGAAATCGGCGCCCACTTGCATCCCTGGAATACGCCGCCGGTCGAGTTGCCGCTCACGCCGCGCAACACGATGCTCGTCAACCTGCCGCGCTCGCTCCAAGTCCGGAAGATCGGTTCGCTCACCGAGGCCCTCACGCGGGCCGTAGAGAAACGCCCCTACGCCTTCCGCGCCGGCCGCTGGGGCTTCGGCCAGAGCACGGCCTCGGCCCTGCTCGAATGGGGGTATCGCGTCGACAGCAGCGTCACGCCGTACAAGAGTTGGGTGGAGGACGCCGGCCCCACACACGTCGGAGCGCCGCTCGAGGTGTACCGCCTGGACGGCCGGGGCGATACGCGTGTGCCCGTGCCGGGCGGACCCCTGATCGAGGTGCCGCTCTCGTGGGGATACGCGCGCGGCTCATGGCCCCTGCAGGAGCGCATGCACGAAGCGCTCGATCGTCCGGGGCTTCGAGGGCTGGTGCTCATGGCCCGGTATCTCCATCTCATCAATCAGGCCGTGCTGAGTCCTGAGATCGACTCGGTCGAGAACATGCTGAACCTCTCGCGGCGCCTGCTCCGACAGGGCGTGCGGCACTTGCACCTGTCCTGGCACAGCCCGAGCATGCGTCCGGGATTGAGTCCATTTGCGACGACGTCGGCGGAGGTCGAACGTGTCTTCTCGGTAACCGAGGAGTTCATCGAGCGGCTCGCGGCCACGGTCCCGCTGCGCTTCGCCACCGTCTCCGAGGCGGCGGTGCTACTCGCTCCGGCCCCGCTCCCCACGGCCGCCAGGACGTCCGCGGTCGCGCCGGTGGCGGCTCCCGTGGCTGAGCGCCGCCTCGTCGTCGTGAGTTATCACTTCCCCCCCGACCCTGCGATCGGCAGCCTGCGTTGGTCGGGCCTCACCAAGTATCTCGCTCCGCTCGGGTGGCGGAGCTGGGTCGTGACGGCTGCGCCGGCGGTGCGCGCGTCCGTCCAGCAGCTGGTGGGCGTAACCGTCGAATCGCGGCCGCGCCGGCGCACGCTCAATGACTTCTACCTGTACTTGCGTCATCGCGGCCGTCCGCCCCTCGCCGCGGGTGGCGGAGACAGCGGAGCAGGGGCCGGAGCAAGCGGCAACGGACGCGGGGCCGCCGGCTGGCTCGGCAGCCTGCGGGCCGAGGGCGGGGTCCTGCTGGCGCTGCCCGACGAGGCCCGCGGGTGGATTCTGCGCGCCGCAGTGGCGACCCGTGCGCTCATTCGACGCCTCCGGCCATCCGCGGTGGTGAGCAGCGGTCCCCCGCATTCGGCCCATTTGGCGGCGTGGCTCGCGACCCGCTTCACCGGGACGCCTTGGTTCGTGGACCTGCGGGATCCCTGGGCCGGTCCCATCACCGACGCGTGGCGCGGGGGCCCCTTCTATCGGAGTCACCTGGCCCGAGGCGTGATCGCCTGGCTAGAACGGCTCGTCATCACCTCCGCGGCGGGCATCGTGTGCAATACGCGGGAATTCGCGCAAGCGCTGGCCCAACGCTACCCGCGCGTCCGCATCGAATGGGTTCCCAACGCCGTGGATCGAGAGTTGTTGCCCGTCGTCACCGAGGGGCCATTCCCCGGACTCGGCATCGTGCACACGGGGACGATCTACGGGGGACGCGACCTTGGGCCCCTCCTGCGGGGGCTGCGCGCGTTTCTCGATCGTCACCCCGAGGCGGCTCAGGCCGGGACGCGGCTCCGGGTGGCGGGGCACATCGAGCCGCCACACCACCAATCCGTCAAGCAGCAGATCACCACACTCGGGCTCGAGGCGTGCGTGGACCTGCTTGGCATGGTTCCGCGCGAGGAGGCGCTGCGGCTCGTCGGCCGCTCCCGGCTCGCCGTCGTGTTGGCCCAGCACCAGGAGTACCAAGTGCCGGCAAAACTCTACGAGCTGGTGGCCATGGGGATCCCCACAGTGGTGATCGCCTCGCCCGAGAGCGCGGCGCAGTCGGAAGCGCGTCGCCTGGGCGCAGCGGCGGTCGACCCGGAGGACCCCGCAGCGCTGCTGCGCTTGATGGAGGACGCTTGGCGCAACGACAGCCGCGCGGTCCCCGCCGGCGCAGCGAAGTCCGACTACCGCGCCCTCGCGCCGCTCGTGAGTCGGATGCTCTCGGGCGACGCTCAGGAGGTTCGCGCGTGAAGGCCCCACCTCCAGGCCGGCCTGCCCGCTGATGTGCGGCATCACCGGAATCTTGACGACCGGCGGGGAGGCGGCGCGCGGCGAGGCGCTGCGCGCGGCCGTCGAGCGCATGACGACGACCCTGACCCACCGCGGCCCCGACGATGCCGGTACCTGGACCGCCGAGGCGGGAGCGTCAGCCGTAGGACTCGGCTTTCGCCGCCTGGCGATCATCGATCTCTCTCCCCTCGGGCACCAGCCGATGTCGTCTGCCACCGGGCGCTTCACAATGGTGTTCAACGGAGAGGTGTACAACTTCCAGTCCTTGCGCCGCGAGTTGTCCCTAAGCGGCGCGCGGTTCAGGGGAGGCTCCGACAGCGAAGTCATTCTGGCCGCGTTCGAGCGGTGGGGTGTGGAAGCCGCGGTGCCCCGGTTCGTCGGCATGTTCGCTATCGCCGTATGGGACGGTGAGCGCCGGGCGCTGCATCTCATCCGCGATCGCCTGGGCAAGAAGCCGCTCTTCGTGTTCCGGCATCCGCGCGGCGGACTGCTGACGTTCGGCTCGGAGCTCAAGGCCCTCCGGGCGGGACCCGACTTCGATGCGGCCATCGACACGGCAGCCCTGTCGGCCTACCTACGCTACCTCTACGTTCCGGCGCCGCACTGCATCTACCGTCATGTCCGGAAGCTGCGTCCCGGACACATCCTGACAGTTACGGACCCAGATCAGCCGCTTCCCGAGTCGCAACCGTACTGGTCGGTGGAGACGGCTGCGGCCCGCGGCCTCGCCGATCCATTCACGGGGAGCGTGGAAGACGCGACCGACCAGCTGGAGCGTCTGCTGCTCGAGGCGGTGGAGCTGCGCCTCCAGTCCGACGTGCCGCTGGGCGCGCTCCTGTCGGGCGGCATCGACTCTTCCACCGTCGTCGCGCTCATGCGCGCGCGCGCCAGCGGTGCGGTCAAGACCTTTACGATCAGCTTCGACGTCCCCGAGCACGACGAGGCACGTCACGCGGCGGCCGTCGCTCGGCACCTGGGCACCGATCACACCGAGCTGCGACTGAACGGTGCCGACGCGCTCGCCGTCGTGCCGCAGCTCCCCGTGATGTTCGACGAGCCGTTCGCCGATCCGTCGCAGATCCCCACGTTCTTGGTGAGCCGCCTGGCCCGGCAAGAGGTCACGGTCGCGCTTTCCGGGGACGGCGGGGACGAGCTTTTCGCGGGTTACAACCGCTACACCGCCGGGCGCCGTCTCCTGCGCCTCGCGATGCAGCTGCCGGGGCCCGCCCGGCGAGCCCTCGGGGCGGCGATCACGCACGTATCTCCCGCGGGATGGGACCGGGCGTACGCCGCGGTCGCGGGTGTGCTGCCACGCCGCCTGAAGCTGCGACTGCCGGGCGCCAAGGCCGCCAAATTCGGCCGGTTCCTCGCGGCCGACTCTGAAGCGCTCATGTACCGCTCGCTGGTCTCAGCCTGGGATACGCCGGCCGCGCTGGTGAACGGCGCGACTGATGCCCCCGGCGACCTGGAGCGTATCCTCGGCGCGAGCTCCCCTGCGGATCTGCTCGCCCGCATGATGCTCGCGGACCAGGTGACCTACCTTGCCGACGATCTCCTGGCCAAGGTCGACCGCGCGAGCATGGCCGTGAGCCTCGAAGCGCGTGTGCCGCTGTTGGATCATCGTGTGGTCGAGTTCTCCTGGCGGCTGCCAGAAGCGTGGAAGATCCGCAACGGACAGGGGAAGTGGTTGTTGCGGCAGGTCCTCTATCGTCACGTCCCAGAGAGCTTGGTGGATCGGCCCAAAATGGGGTTTTCGGTGCCGATCGAAGCGTGGTTACGGGGACCTTTGAGGGTCTGGGCCGAGGATCTGTTGTCCGAGAGCAGCCTGGCGGGCACGGAGACGCTTCAGTCAGGCCCAATTCGGGTGGCTTGGGGTCGTTTCTTGAACGGTGACAGGCGGTTAGCGCTCGGGCTCTGGGGTGTGTTGATGTACCGGAGCTGGCATGAGCGGTGGTCGATTTGATCTTGCAGAATGCATGAATCATTGTGTTTTGCATCACATTTCTGACGTGCTGTCCCGCAGCCAGGATAGTTGACAGGGTCTAGCCAAGTCCCGGTTCGCGTGAAGATTGGTGGGCCTATCCCTCGATTGGCACATGGCTTGCTGGTCTGCACTACAACAGGAAAACGCTTTAGCGCCCTGCTACGAAGACGGCGGGGCCTTGCTGCTCAGAGCAAAACCGTCGAAAGACGGTGACGCAGAGCTACGGGGCTACAGCGAGCTGACGCTCGTTACGCTCGCCGGGCCGCCAGCAAATCGACTCATGTCGGTTGCTGGCGGCCCATCGTCGTTTGGAGGCACTGGCACGTGCGGATAATCCGGCGGACGTGGATGATGACTCTCGGATCGAGCGCGCTCGTAGCGGCGCTCGGGATCCTGGAGTGCACACCACGCCAGAGTCCGACCGGCCCGCCGGGAACGCTCTCGCAGGTGATCATCGCCCCGAAGGCGCCAGCGGTCGACCCGGGGCAACAGGTCGGGTTCGCCGCCCACGGCAAGATGTCCAACGGTGACAGCGTGGCCGTCACCGTCACCTTCTCCGCGACGGGTGGCACGATCAGCGCGAGCGGCTTGTACACGGCGGGCGCTACACCCGGTACTTACCGGGCGATCGCCGTGCAGACGGGCGGCACGCTGGCGGACACCGCGGCCATCACGGTCCGGACGCCGCCGGTGACACTGGTCCGGGTTATTCTCTCGCCGGATACCGTCACCCTCACCGCCGGAGCGACCAAGCAATTCTCGGCGCTGGGCAAGTTCAGCGACTCGAGCACCGCGGGCATTTCCGTGAACTACGCGCAGACCGGCGGGAGCATCACGGTGGGCGGCCTGTACACTGCCGGCTCGACGCCCGGGACCTACCGCGTGATTGCCACGTTGACCGGCGGGACGCTGGCGGATACGTCACAGGTCACCATCGTCTCGGCGCTGCCGCCGACCCTGGTCCGCATCATCCTGTCGCCCGACACGGTCACCCTCAACACGGGGGCGACGAAGCAGTTCTCGACGCTCGGCAAGTTCAGCGATTCGAGCACCGCGGCCGTCACGGGGATCGCCTACACGACGACCAATGGCAGCATCAACTCGACGACCGGGCTCTATACCGCTCCTGGAGCTGCCGGGACCGCCAAGGTCATTGCCACAAAGACCAGCCCGGCGCTGGCCGACACGTCGACGGTGACGATCGTCGCGCCGCCGCCGCCGAGCCTGGTGCGCATCATCCTGTCGCCCGATACCGCGACAGTCGTCGCCGGCGCGACGAAACAGTTCTCGACGGTGGGCAAGTACAGCGACTCGAGCACCGCGGCCATCACCGTGGGCTACACCGCGACCGGCGGCAGCATCACACCGAGCGGCGGTCTCTACACGGCCGGGTCGACACCGGGCACCTTCAAGGTGATCGCTCTGCACTCCGCCAGCGGATTTGCGGACACCTCCACGGTCACGATCACCGCGGCCGCGCCGACGCTGGTGCGGATCATCCTGTCTCCCGATACCGTCACCCTCAACACCGGGGCCACCAAACAGTTCTCGGTGCTCGGTAAGTTCAGCGACTCGAGCACCGCCGCGGTCACCGTCACCTACTCGGCCACGGGTGGCACGATAAGCAGTGGGGGGCTCTACACTGCCGGGTCAACGCCGGGGAGTTTCCGTGTCATTGCGGTCAAGACGAGCTCCACGCTCGCCGACACGTCGACGGTCACGATCGTCGCACCGCCGCCACCGACGCTGGTGCGCATCATCCTGTCACCCGATACGGTCACTCTCAACACCGGCGCGACGAAGCAGTTTGCCACCGTGGGCAAGTTCAGCGACTCGAGCACCGCGGCCGTCACAGGTATCACCTACACGACCACCAACGGCAGTATCAACGCGTCGACCGGGCTCTACACCGCTCCCGGCGCTCCCGGTACCGCGAAGGTCATCGCGACCAAGACCAGCCCGACGCTCGCCGACACGTCGACGGTCACGATCGTGGCGATCACGGGAGCTGAATGCGCCAGCCCCCAGGCCGCCTGGCTGTGGTGCGACGACTTCGAGCAGGATCGGCTGGGCGTGCCGCCGGCCGGCGGCTACTTCGAGGTTGACGATGGCGGCGGGTCGTTCACGCGCACCGCCGCAGTCGGGATGAACGGCTCGTTCGGGATGCAGGGCCACTTCGGGGTGGGGCAGGTGAACGCCGGCGCGCTCCACATCGCGTTCGGGAAGACACCGATTTCCTACTTCAAGCAGGTCGATGCGGGGACCGCGATCTACCGGGAGATCTACTGGCGGATCTGGGTGCGCAATCAGGCAGGGTGGAAGGGTGGGGGCCACGACAAGCTCAGCCGCGGGATTGTCTTTGCGAGCGGCGCCTTCGCCGAGGCGGCGGTGGGGCACGTGTGGAGCTCCGATCCGCCGGACACGAACTACCTGGCGCTCGATCCCGCGTCCGGCACCGACCCTGCGGGCAATCTAGTCTCGACTGGGTACAACTCCGGTCTGACCTATCTGGGGCTGGTGCGAGGGGCGACGCCGATGTTCGACGCGGCACACGTGGGCAGCTGGTACTGCGTCGAAGCCCACATGAAGCTGAATGACGCGGGCCTGTCGAACGGCGTATTCGAGCTGTGGATCAACGGGACCCTGGACGCGCAGAAGACGGGCATGAATTGGCTCGGCAGTTACAGCGCGTTCGGCATCAATTCCGTGTATTTCGAGAACTACTGGAACGACGGGGCACCGCAGGCGGAAGATCGGTTCTTCGACAACATCATCGTCAGCACCCAACGCATCGGCTGCTGAGCGGTCGTAGCGGGCTGGACGTCGAGGCTTCGCCCTAGGAAGGCGCGACGAGCCCGCCAGGAGAGAGTCTCTATGAAACGGATGACCAAACGCATGACCTCCCTGCTCCCCGCGCGACGGTGGCTCGTAGCCGCGGCATTGACCGCGATGGCGTGCATGGGTGCTGAGGTAAAGGTCATCGGCCCGAACAAGATCAACCCCACGGGTCCGGACACCCTGCCGCGTACCATCTTCCTGACAGTCACGCCGCCGGGCGCCACGATCTCGATCGGCGCGAAAACACAGTTGATCTCGAAGCTCCAGGATGCCGGCGGGAACCTCATTACCGGACAGCTGATTACCTGGAACAGCGCCAACTCGGCGGTCGCTTCGGTCAGCTCGAGCGGGCTCGTGACAGGGACGGGCACCGGCTCGACGCAGGTGACCGCCTCGAGCTTGGGTCTGGGCGCGTCCGCCAACATCATCGTGGATCCCGCACCGGTCGCCTCCATCGCCCTCACCCCGCGGGCGGACACACTCCAGCCGGGCCAGACCGTGCAGATCGTCGCTACGCCGAAGGACGGGAGCGGCAACAACTTGACCGGCCGAGTCGTCACCTGGTCGTCGGGGAACCCCACGGCTGCGACCGTCTCGAGCAGCGGCTTGGTGACGGGAGTCGCCGCCGGCCTGTCGACCATCACGGCCACGAGCGAAGGCGTCAACTCGACCGCCGATATTACGGTGCTCGTCATCCCGGTGGCATCGGTCCAGGTCGCGCCGGCGCTGGACACGCTGCTGCTGGGTGCTCAGGTGCAGCTGGTCGCGACGCCCAGGGACGCGGCTAGCAACCCCCTGACTGGGCGGGTCGTCACGTGGTCGACCTTAAATGCGGCGGTCGCCACGGTGAGCAGTGGTGGAAACGTCACGGCCGTGACTGCCGGCACGACCACGATCACGGCGACAAGCGAAGGCCAGAGCGGCAGCGCGACGGTCGTGGCGATCCCGGCCCCGGTGGCCACCGTGACGGTGACCCCCGCCTCGCCCAGCGTCCAGGTCGGCGCGACCACCCAGCTCACCGCGACGACCCGCGCGGCGAACGGCACCGTCCTAACGGGACGTGTGGTGACGTGGGGGAGCGGCAACACGGCGGCGGCCACAGTGAGTGGAACCGGACTGGTCAGCGGTGTTGCCGTGGGTAGCGCCGTCATCACCGCCACGAGTGAGGGCAAGAACGGCTCGGTCACCGCCTCCGTGACCAATTCACCGCCCACGCTGGTGCGCGTGATCCTGGCGCCGGACACGACCACTGTCGTCGTCGGCAAGACGAAGCAATTCACCACCACTGGAAAGTACAGCGACAGCTCGACCGCTCCGGTGACGCCGACCTATTCCGCCACCGGCGGCACCATCAGCTCGAGCGGGCTGTACACGGCCGGTCAGACGGGTGGTCCGTTCCGCGCCATCGCCACGAACGCCGGCAAGGCCGATACGTCGGCGATCAATGTCGCCCGGCCCTCGGTCAACTCAGTCGTCGTGACCCCCAACCCCGACACGATCGCGGTGGGGAAGACCGCGCAGCTCACCGCGACGCCCAAGGACTCGACCGGTGCTGCCCTCACGGGCCGAGTCGTCACGTGGGCGAGCGGAAACACTGCCGTGGCGACGGTCAGCAGTAGCGGCGTGGTCACCGCCGTGGCGGCTGGCCCGGCGGTCATTACGGCGACGTGTGAAACCGTCAACGGCACGACGAACGCTTTCTCGGTCGTGGTGCTCGCGGCAACGGTCCAGGTGTCCCCGGCGACGTCAACGGTCCATCAGGGGACGACCGGCACACTGACGGCGACGGCTCGGGATAAGAACGGCGCAGTGCTTTCCGGCCACCCGACCACGTGGACCAGCTTGGACCCGACGGTCGCCACCGTCAACGCGTCTGGTGTGGTGACGGGCGTGAAATTGGGAACCACCACCATGCGGGCGACGGTGGATACGGCGAGTGGCAGCGCAACGGTCCAGATCGACACAGTTTCGGTGATACAGCCGTGGCTGTCAGAGGACTTCTCGATGTATTCGAGCACCGCAAACCTGCTGGCGGACCCCCGGGGGATATACTCGACGGCAGAGGATGTGGGCACCGGCCAACTGTCTCTCGACAAGACGGCTGGCGTGCCGCAACTCGGGACTACGCAGAGCATGCGGTACGATTACATCAGTCCCGGCTGCAGCACGCAGACGGTCGGGCGTAATCTCGTGTTGCCCACCGACGTCCAAGAGATATGGATCGAGGTGTATCTGAAGTGGTCGTCGAACTTCAGTACGTACGCCGGCGGATGCAGTACGCCACCAGCCCACAAATTGCTATTCGGTCGCGTCTCAGGGCTGAACGGGCGCTGGGAGATCGAATGGGGTAACCAGGGTCCACCGCAATCGATCTACTGGGGTTACCCGAGCTCGGGTGGTGGTGTCCAGGATCAGTTTGGTTTCGACAACGCACCGGCCTACTGGAACAACACCTGGTATCGCGTTCGATTCCACTTCAAACACAGCTCTTCGACGAGCTCGAGTGATGGTGCTTTCCAAATGTGGGTCGACAACCAGCTGATGGTGAGTCGGACCAACATCAACATCAATGTGAGTGCCTCGATCTACGGGATCGCTCTTGGCCGCAACCTGGACCAGGGGATCAATTCGGGCACGATGTCGCTGTGGTGGGGACGCGTCCAACTGTGGAACGTCTATCCTGGCTGGTAGGCTGGCCGGGGGACGACGACATGTCGTGTGCCGGTCTGTAGCGTAGGTGCTACAGACCGGCTTTGTTTTGGTCGTTTGCCGGCCTGTCGAGTGACGCTAACTCATTGTCGCATAATCACTAATATGGGTGTGTTCGCGTCAAATGCCTGAGCCCGGCTCTTGCTTTCAGGGCCTGCAGTTTCGGGTCGGTAAGTTATCGTATGGCCTTGGTTTCTCGGGCCTTCATGCACGCACCGGTTCCACAGGGACGACCTCCATGAGCGAGCGGGAGATCGACATTTCGATCGTCATCCCGGCCTACAACGAGGAAGGCAATCTCGTATCTCTGTACGAAGAGCTGTCCCGCGCGCTCGCCAGCGTCGGACGCCCCGCCGAGATCATCTTCGTCGATGACGGAAGCACCGATGGGACGTACCAAGTGCTGCAGCGTCTGAATGAGCGGGACCCCAGGGTCAAGGTGCTCAAGTTCCAGGGCAACTTCGGCAAGGCGGCGGCGTACAGCGCCGGGTTCGAGCACGCCGCGGGGAAGTATGTCCTGACGATGGACGCGGACTTGCAGGACGATCCCAGTGAGATTCCAAAATTCCTCGAAAAACTGGACCAAGGCTACGACTTCGTTTCCGGCTGGAAACATCGAGGGAAGGGGGCGGCCCATAAGCGTATTCCGTCCCACCTGTTCAATGCCGTGGTACGTCGGCTCACCGGCATCCGTCTGCACGATCTCGATTGCCCCTTCCGGGGTTTCCGGCGGGAGGCCCTCGTCAAGCTGAAACTGTACGGGGAGCTGTACCGCTACATCCCCATCCTCGTCGCGCGCAATGGCTTCAAGATGACGGAAGTCCCGGTCGAGAATCGCCAGCGTCTACACGGGGAAAGCAAGTTCGGCGCCGAGCGGTTCCTGCGGGGCGGACTGGATCTTTTCACTATCCTGTTTCTGACGCGATACCTGGGTCGGCCGCTCCACCTGTTCGGTGGTCTTGGGCTGCTGGCGGGGGGCGTGGGGTTCGCCATCGTGGCCGGATTGTACATCGTCAAGTTCACGGTCGGCATTCCGATATTGAATATGCCCTTCTTCTTCGCCATGGGTGTCTTGGCGATGATCCTTGGGGCCCAGTTGTTCTCTTTGGGATTGGTGTGCCAGCTGATGATCGAACTCAACAAGCGGCCGGGCGACAACTACTCCATCCAGACACGCCTGCCCTGACTACCTCCGTGACGCCTCCGCGCTCCATACCGAGGCTCGTGAGCGTAGGGGGCAAGCTCCTCGTATCCGCCCTTCTCATCGCTGCGATCGCCTGGAAGGTGGGGCCCGCCGCCCTGCTGGCGGCTATGCGGCAGTTGCAGCCGGGCGTGCTCACCTTGGCGCTCGTGCTCACGATCGGGTTCATCCTCGGCCGCAGCGCGAAATGGATGCTGCTGGCGCGCGCGGCGGTCCCACGTCTCACCTTTCGGGAGAGCGTGTTCTCGCTGATGGGCGGGATGGGGCTCGGGATGATCACGCCAGGGCGGGCAGGGGAATTCACGCGCGTGGCGTTCATGCGGGAGGGTGACCGGCTCACCTTGGTGGGGCTGTTCGCGGTCGATCGGGTCATCGACCTCCAAACCATCGTGTTGTTCGGGACCGTGGCGCTGCCGTTCCTCGGGTATTTCGGGTATTTTATGGTGGCGCTGCCTGCCTGCCTGGCGAGCGTGGCGTGCCTCTACGTGGCCCACCGCGCAAAGGGCCTGCTGGAAGCAGGCGCCCGCCGGCTGCCCTTGCAGCGCTACACGATCCGCATGCTCGCGGCTCTCGACGGCCTCTCCCCCGGCCGCATCACCGCCGCGCTCCTGGCCTCCATCGGCGCGACACTCGTGG
Organism: Gemmatimonadota bacterium; assembly: GCA_041477065.1. Taxonomy (GTDB): domain Bacteria; phylum Gemmatimonadota; class Gemmatimonadetes; order Gemmatimonadales; family GWC2-71-9; genus 13-1-40CM-70-15. Next base: position 65,740 of record JBGOUQ010000010.1, on the reverse strand, counting down.
GCTATGCCCAATTCTACGTGCTGCTCCGACCCTACGCGGACCTCCCTGTCGCGGCAGTCGGGCTGACCTTCTCGGTCATGATTCTCAGCAACCTCGTGCCGATCACGATTGGCGGACTGGGCGTCCGGGAAGCGGTCTCAGTCCTCATTTTGCGGCGGTACGGCGTGAGCGACGCGGTCGCAGTCAATGCGGCGTTCTTGTCGTATCTCACCAATACCGTTTTGCCGGGGGTCGTCGGTTCATTCCTGCTGTCGCGCGCCCGCGTAGCGGAAGCCCATGTCCCAAGTGCCTGACGCAACTGGTGCCGACTCTCGGCGCTATGCGCTCGGCGCCGTGGCCATCCTGGTGCTGGCCACGGTTCTCCGCTTCTATCATCTCGGCGTCTGGAGCATGTGGGTGGACGAGGGGATGACGTATCTCCGTGCCGCGACGGGCAACCTGTCTGATCAGGGGCCGCTCTACGCCACGGCGCCGCTGAACTTCGTGGTCACACGCGCCATCATCTCGGCTGCGGGGCCCTCGCTGTTTTGGTTGCGTTTCTTCCCCGCGGTCTGCGGGGTACTCGGAGTGGCGGCGATTCTGTGGTCTGGCTACAGGCTGGGGGGTCCGGTGACCAGCTTGGTGGCCGGGCTCCTCCTGGCGCTGAGCCCCTGGCACATCGATTGGTCTCAGAACGCGAGGCACTTCAGCGCGCTCTTTCTGTTTCTCGTCGTGGTGTTCACAGCCTTCCATGCGTTTTGGGAGTCCGGCAGGGCCGGCTGGCTCTTGGCAGCCGGGGTCGGTGCCGCTCTCGCGCTGCTCACGCACAGCTCCGCCGTCTTCAGCCTGGCGGCGATTGGAGTCTACTCGGCGGTTCTCGTCGCCACCCGGGCGCTCCGAGGCACGGTGGTGACTCGAAGGACCGTGATCCTGGTCGGGGCGTTCTTTCTGGTTCTGGCAGCGGGGTACTTGCCCATCGCCTTGTCGGTGTCCCGCTACCTGGGAGAGCACAAAGTCGCCTGGAATTCGCCGTCGAATGTCGCCGGGAGCATCCTGTTCTACATCGGTCCCTTTCAGCTCGCGCTAGCCGCGCTGTGGGCCAGCGTGATGATAGAAAGGCGAGACCGGACGGGTCTGTACCTACTGAACTGGCTGGCGTGGCCGATCATCCTTGTCGTGCTGGCTTCATCGCGGACAATCGCGAGCGGCGCCTACGCGCTTCCGAGCCTGGGGGCCGCGGTCATCCTGATCGGGTTGCTGGCACGGGAACTCTGGAGTGCAGAGATGGTAGGGGCGAGGGGCCGCGTCTTTGCCGGTGTGCTGGTCGCCGCCGTCGTGGCGCAGGTCGGGTTAGGCGCAACGTTGTACTTTACCACCGAGCAAGGGAACCGGCCGCCGTGGGACCAGGCCGTCGAGTGGGTGGCGACGCGCGCCACCTCGCAGGATGAGATTTTTGCCTCCGAGGGGATCGTCGTGGGGTACTACCTTGCCGATGTCAGCCGAGGCCGGTGGCTAGATCGGTGGCACGCGCCGGAGGCGGGGCGGCGTCAATGGCTACTGGTCCTGAGCGGCGACGGGGATGCTGAACAGCTCCCGCTCCGGGATTTTGTCCAGCAGCGATGTCACATGGAAAAGGTGTTTTTTCGGAACACAGGCCCGAAGCGCCGCGATATCGCAGCCTACCTCTGCCCGAGCACTACATGACCTTGCGGCTGCCGCAGCGGACGCTCGCGAGTACCCGTCTCATCGCGTGTTGGGCCATGCTGCTGGCGTGCGGTGGTGGCAAAACTTCCCCCGTCGAGGCCGTCGTAGCCGCCTCGCCTTGGCTGGAGGAGGATTTCTCGTCATACGGCAGCACCGCGGCATTTCTAGCCGATCCACGAGGGATCTACTCGACGGCGGAGGACAATGCGCCCAGCCAGATCATTCTGGACAAGACTGTCGGGGTTCCGCAACTCGGACTGACCCAGTCCATGCGGTACGATTACATCGCACCCGGGTGCAGCTCGCAGACAGTCGGAAGAAATCTGGTACTTCCGACGCAAGTGACGGAGGTCTGGATCGAGGTGTATCTCAAGTGGTCCGCGAACTTCGATACGTACAAGTCGCCAGGAGGGTGCGCCACTCCGCCTGCCCATAAGTTGCTGTTCGGTCGAGTGGGCCCCGGGCTGTTTGGGCGCTGGGAGGTGGAGTGGGGGAATCAGGGCCCGCCTCAAGCTGTGTACTATGGGTATCCAAGCGCCGGCGGCGGAATTCAAGATCAGTTCGGCTTCAACGGAGCGTCCAGCTACTGGAACAACACTTGGTACCAGGTCCGCATTCATTTCAGGAACAGTACCTCGACGTCCGCTACCGACGGGGCCTTCCAGGTGTGGGTGGATGGCCTCCTGAAGACAAACCGTACGGGAATCAGAATCGATGTAAATTCCTTCATCTACGGAATTGCCCTTGGGCGCAACCTCGACCAAGGCATCGGATCTGGGACGATGTCCTTGTGGTGGGGGCGTATCCGGTTGTGGAATACGAATCCCGGGTGGTGAGCGACTCGTGAACCGACGAAGCCTGAGGAACAGTCAGGGCTACGCGCCAGGCCACTCTGCGGTCGAATGGTCAGGGGCCGGGGAGGGCTGGGCTCAGGCACTGCCGACCACTCGGTGGGACCCGCTCCTGATCGCCATCGCCGTGACGATGATGACCACCGTGTGGCGGATTCAGGATATCTGGCCTGTCCTCGCACAGGTTCAGTTGCCCACTTTGGCGGCCGTTTCGGCGTACGGTCTCTTTCTGATCGATAAGGACCCGCGGCGGCGTTTGAGTCGCATTCGGCACCCCGTCGTCGTGCTGGTTACCGCGATTCTGATCCTCATGCTGCTCTCGGTGCCCGGAGGAGTCTATCCTGGCTTGAGCTTCCGGTTCGTGTTCAAGGACCATGTGAAGACATTCCTTCTGTTGATCCTGGTCGCCGGGAGCGTTCGGAGCCGAGAGGACGTAGAACGCTTAACGATAGTCCAGCTCGCCGGGGCAGTGATGTACTCTGTCGTCGTGATGACTCGCATCGAGATTGGGCAAAGCGGCCGACTGGGAGACTTGTACTACTACGATGCCAACGATCTCGGATTGATGCTCGTTGCGACCATGCCGGCAGCGGTGTTCTTTCTCCGCAACGGTCAGCCGCTCATTCGGCGTGTCCTCGCTCTCCCGGCCCTGGGCATCGTCATGCTTGCCCTGCTCAAGTCAGGCTCCCGCGGGGGGTTCCTCGGGTTCATCGGAGTCGTGGCATTTCTAGTCGTGCGGTTCAGCGCCATACCCAAGCGTGTCCGAGTTGGCGCGGTGACGGCAATGATCGCCGTGATGTTGGTCGCGGCGAGTGACCAGTACTGGAAGACCATGAGCACCCTGCTTCACCCGACCGAAGACTACAATTGGTCGGGCAAGGCTGAGGTTGGCCGGATGGAGGTGTGGAAACGGGGGATCGGGTACATGATGAGCAACCCAATCCTCGGGGTTGGCGCCAACGCGTTCCCGATTGCCGAAGGGACGCTCTCGCCCCTGGCTGGCCGCCAAGACGTGGGAATCGGTCTCAAGTGGTCGGCGGCGCACAATTCGTTCGTCCAGATCGGGGCAGAGCTGGGGGTGGTGGGGTTGATCCTGTTCGTGGTGCTCTTGGTACGGACTGGGCAGACTCTCGGGAGGCTCGGTCGCATCGCACGGGGGCAGGGCGGTCGCGCCCCGCCCGAGGTTGCGCTCGCGCAGACCCTGGCGGCGGCCCTTGTCGGGTACTGCATTGCCGGATTCTTCTTGTCTCAAGCCTACTCAGCGCTACTGTACTCCGTGCTCGGTATGGTAGTGGGGCTCGCCAAGCTAGCCCCAATGGCGGCGCACGCCGCTGCGCGCCCAAGCGGGTTCCGAAGCGTGCAGGTCCCTGGGCCATACGGTCAGGCTCCAGGCGCGATCTCCTAAGCTCCTGCGACCAGTCCGGCATTCATGAACACCCAGCTCAAGCGCGCCGTCGAACGCGCGTTGCGCTTTGGAGGACCGGCCTTGCTGGCGCGGCTCCTGCATCGAGACGGCGCGTTGATCTTGGCCTATCACAACGTCATTCCCGATGACGCTCCAGTGAGAGGGGATAGTTCGCTACACCTGTCTCGATCCCAATTCTCAGCACAACTCGACATCCTCCAGCGAACTTGCGACGTTGTCCCACTCAGGGACCTGCTGGCGAGCCCGCCACGCGACTCCCGACGGCCTCGGGTCGCGATCACATTCGACGACGCGTACCGTGGGGCGGTTACAATTGGTGTAGCGGAACTTGCCCGCCGCGGCCTGCCGGCGACGATCTTCGTCGCCCCCGGGTTCGTCGGTGAAATTGAAGGGTTGTGGTGGGATTGCCTGACTGCGCCGGATGCCAAAGCTCCGGCTGTCGACCGTGAGCTTGCCCTTGAGGAGTTGCGGGGGGACGGTGCTGCCATCCGTCAGTGGGCGGCGCGCCACGCAGTGCCTGGTTGGAAGATGCCCGTTCATTCGACCGTCGCTACCGAGGAGGAACTTGGTGTAGCGTCGAAGCATGAGGGGATCAGTTTGGGGTCACATAGCTGGAGTCACCCCAATCTCTGTCGAGTGACTCCTTCGGAACTCGAAGAGGAAATGCGCCGCCCTCTCGAGTGGTTGCGGCAACGGTTCGATGCGATCGTGCCGTGGATCGCGTACCCCTACGGGCTTTCCTGTGCCGCGGTCGAGAGAGCGGCCGCCGCGAGCGGATATCGCGCCGGCGTGCGCGTAGCGGGCGGGTGGATCCCGCGATCCGGCGTTGACCCACTTGCGCTGCCACGCCTCAACGTGCCGGCGGGCCTATCGTTGGACGGCTTCGTCCTTCGCACGGGGGCAGTCGGCTGGCCCTAGCCGCCGCCCTGGTCGACCAGTCGCCCGGCCGGGGCCCGGTGCCGGGGTGCGGTACTCACGGGAGGGAATGCCGGTGAGGGTGCTGTACGTGTACGACGGAAACTGGCCCCGGGGCGCGACACGTGTCGCCAAGCAGACCCGCAGCCTGGCCGCAGCGGGCCATACGGTGCGCTTGGTTGCGCGCAATACGCATCGCGAGCCGAGGCGCGAATCCACCGGCTGGATGACGGTGATCCGACTTCCCAGCGTTCCCATTGCCTTTCTCAACAGGCTGATCAACTTCCCCCTGTTCGTGAGTCCGTTCTGGCTCTGGACCATCTACCGAGCCGCCCGGGACCTGCGCGCCGAGTGCCTCGTCGTCTGTGACCTTCCCCTCGCCCTGACGGCGCTGTGGGTCGGCCGATGGCTCAGGGTTCCCGTTCACTATGATATGGCGGAAGTCTACCCGGAGTTCCTCCGTTCCCTCTGGGCCGTGGATGTCATGGGCTGGCGAGATCGCATCGTCCGGAACCCCCGAGCAGCGGAATGGATCGAGCGGTGGGTGTTGGCGCGAGCAGATACTGTATTCGTCGTGTCCGAAGAGTCGCGCGCTCGATGCCTGGGGCTCGGGGTCCCCGAGGAGCGGGTTGTGATTGTCGGCAACACGCCAGAGAATGTCGAGATTCTCAGCGCCCCCGTGCCTCCACCGGAGGATCTGCGCCCGTGGCAAGGGCGGCCGATCGTGCTGTTCGTGGGGATTCTGATCGCTGACCGGGGCGTCCAGTTGTCAGTCGAAGCGATGCCGCTCGTCTTGCAAGAGGTGCCCGACGCGGTGCTGGTGGTCGTCGGAGACGGTCCCGAGAAGCCGGCGATCGAGGCGGCCGTGCAGCGCCTGGGAATACAGGCACACGTCGCGGTCCTCGGGTGGCGAGCCCATGAAGCCCTGGCGGGCTACTACCAGCATGCGCAGGTTGGCCTACTCCCGTTCTTGGACTGCACCCACATCAGGATCACCCTGGCCAACAAGCTGTTCGACTACATGGCGGCTGGACTGGCGGTCGTGGCGGTCGACGTGCCTCCGATGCGCCGCATCATCGAGGAATGCGAGTCAGGGTTGCTGTTTCCACCGAGTGACGTCGGAGCGCTCGCTCAGCGGATCACGAGGCTATTGCTCGACCCGGAGCTGCGCCGATCATGTGGCCAGCGGGGGGAGGTTGCCGTTGCCGAGAAGTACTGCTGGAGCGTCGACGCGGAGCGATTTGTGTCGGCGGTGACGAACGGTTCGCCGCGTCAAGAAGTGAGTGCCGGGTAGGTGCGGCTCCGCATCCTGCACATCGTCGCTGACCTCGACAGCGGCGGTCTCGAGCGGCTGGTCGTGGACATCGCCCGGGGCAGCGATCCGTCGCGATTCGAAACCCACGTGCTCGTGCTGGACTTTCCCGGCCGCAATGCGGCAAGCCTTGGCGGCGCGGCTCAGCTGCACCAGAGCGGCCCATTGCCTCGATGGTCGATGCTCCACCCCGGACCCCTGATTCGACAGATTCGTACGATCGCCCCACATGTCGTCCACACGCACAGCGGCGTCTGGTATAAGGCCTCGCTCGCCGCGTGCCGGGCTGGCGTCCCACGCCTGATTCACACGGACCATGGCCGGCCCTGGCCCGATCCGTGGTCGGCCCGGCTGGCGGACCGCTTGGCCGCTCGACGGACCGACGTGATCGTCGCGGTGTCCGAACCGCTTGCCGGCTTCCTCGCCACGCGACTTCATGTGCCGCCGGAGCGATTACGCATTGTGTTGAACGGAGTCGATACCGCCCGATTCGAGCCACGGCCCGATGACGGCGCGCTGCGCCGGGAGCTCGGTCTTGCCCGCGACGCCCCGATCCTGGGGAGCATCGGTCGGCTCGATTACATCAAGGGCTACGACGTGATGCTGGAGGCGATGGCGCGCCTCCTGGCCGAGTGGCGTGGTGACCAGGCCCCTGTCCTGGTCCTGGCCGGCGACGGTCCGGAGCGTGAATCCCTACGACGGCGCCTGGGCGAATTGGGGCTGGACGGCCGCGCCCTCCTGCTCGGCTGGCGCGACGACGTCGAGGCGCTGCACCGCGCGTTCACCGTCTTCACGCTGGCTTCGCGCAGCGAAGGCACGTCGATCGGCTTGCTCGAGGCGATGAGCGCCGGGTTGTGTCCGGTCATCACCGATGTCGGGGGCAACGCAGCCGTTCTGGGGCCGTCCCTCCGGCACCGTCTGGTACCCGCCGAGTCCCCCACGGCCTTGGCGGCAGCGTGGGGCGCCGCACTGTCGGATTCACAGCGACGCACCGCCGACGCGGCGCTCGCACGTGCACGCGTGCGAGACCACTACTCCTTGCAGAGCATGGTCTCCGTCTACGAATCCTTGTACGAAGGAAGGGAGCCGAGCACCTGAGCCGCCACCGTTCGCCCGATCACCAGTGACGCCGTCGCCGCCGGCGACGGGGCGTTGAGGACATGGACCGAGCGCTCTCCCAGGTCGATCTGAAAATCATCGACGAGCTGCCCGGCGCGGTCGATTGCCTGCGCGCGGACCCCCGCGCCCCCCGGTACGAGATCCTCTTCCCGCACCTCGGGCACCAGCTCCTGCAGGCTGCGCACGAACCGGGCCTTGCTCAGCGACCGTCTCCACTCCATCACGCCCGCGCGCCAGTGGCGGGCGGCCATGCGCCAGAACCCCGGGAACAGCAGCGTCTCGGCCATGTCGCGTACGGAGACGCTCCACCGCCGGTAGCCTTCCCGGTGGAACGCGAGCACGGCATTCGGCCCGGCCTCCACCCGGTCGTCGATCCGACGCGTGAAGTGAACACCGAGAAACGGCAAGGTGGGGTCGGGCACCGGGTAAACGAGGTGCCGCACCAGGCTGCTCCGCTCCGGACGCAGCAGATAATACTCGCCGCGGAAAGGAACGATGCGCACCGACGGCCGCAGACCGCACAGCCGCGCGACCCGGTCCGATTGGAGGCCGGCGCAGTTCACCAGTCGGCCAATCTCGAACACCCCAGAAGTCGTGGTGACCGCCAGGTCGCTCCCCGCCGAGGCCACCCCCGTGACGCGAGCCCCCGTGCGGATCTCCCCACCGCCCGCCCGGATTCGCCGGGCCATGGCCGCCGCCACCACACCGTAATCGACCACGCCCGTCTCCCCCACCCAGAGCCCCTCCACGCCACGCAGAGCGGGCTCCAGCTCACGCAGTGTGGGGCCATCGAGACGACGCAGGTCGCGCAGGCCATTGGCCCGCCCACGCTCCTCCAGCGTCCGCAGCGTTTCCACTTGAGCCGGTCGGGCGGCGGCGACGATCTTGCCGCAGCGGCGGCAGGGAACCCCCTCCTCGGCGCAGAAGCGGTACATCGCCTCGCGTCCCTCCACGCACGTCCGGGCTCTCAGGGAACCCGGACGGTAGTACAGCCCGGAGTGGATGACGCCGCTGTTGTGGCCGCTCTGATGGGCGGCGAGCCGGTCCTCGGCCTCCAAGACCACCGTCGAGCGCACTCCGCTCTCAATCAGGGCCAGCGCCGTCGCCAGCCCCACGATGCCTCCTCCCACTACCGCGACGTCGTAGTTTGGTCTCATCGTGGCCCATTCCTCCGGGGGAAGGAATATGGGGTCGTTTCCCGATGCAGCGAACAGGCATCGAGAGTTGCGCTAGCTTTGCAGACCCGCATCGTGAACCCTGGCATCCCGCGCCGCCGGCGGTGGTCCGGCCTGGAGGACGTGGCTCGGATCTATGCCTGACGCCCCCCCCCCCTCCTCCCCTGTTCGGCCTGGGTTGGCTCGGAGCATCCTCTCCAATTGGGGCGCGTTCCTCTTCAGCGCGCTCGTCAATTTCATGTTGTCGCCGTACATCGTGCGCACGCTCGGCGACACGGTGTACGGCGCCTGGGTGCTGCTCGTTACGCTCGTCGGGTACCTGGGGCTGCTCGATCTGGGAGTGCGCGGAGCGGTCACCCGATACGTCGCCCGCTTTCACGCCGCGAGAGACCACGCGGAAGCAGGCCGCGTCGCCTCGTCCGCGCTCGCCCTGTTCACCGTGGCCGGGATGGTGGCGATCGCCCTGTCCGGCGTCATGGCGCTCCTGGTGGGCCATGTGTTCCGGGTGCCTCCCCAATTCGAGCACGTGGCTCGGGTTGTCGCGCTGCTGGGCGGTGTCAACATCGCGGTCTCGCTCATCAGCGGGGTCTTCGGCGGCGTCCTGACCGGGCTGCAACGGTTCGACTACAACAACGCCGTCGAGATCGGCGTTGCGGCGCTGCGGGCAGTTGCCATCCTGGTGGCGCTCGATGCGGGCCACGGGCTCCTGGTGCTCGCCCTCGTGCAGCTGACCACCACGATCCTCCGAGGGGCCGCGAGCTGGTGGCTCGCGCGCCGCCTCTACCCGGAGCTGAAGATCGACCTGCGCGGCTCCGACCGGTACCATGTCCGCCTCATCTTCTCGTTCGGCCTCGCGGTGTCTTTGCTCCAAGCGATGGGGGCGTTGATGCTGTATAGCGATTCCCTTGTGATCGGGGCCCTGCTCCCGGTGGGCATGATCACCTACTTCTCGATCGGCGGGAGCCTGCACGAATACGCGCGCGCCATCGTCAGCGGGATCTCCCAGACCCTCACGCCATGGATGAGTGCGACCGAGACCCAGGGCGATCCCGCGGCGCTCCAGCGGGTCCTCGTCACCGGAGGCCGCCTCTCCACGCTGGCCATCCTGCCCGTCGCCGTGACGTTCCTGATCCGAGGCCAGTCGTTCATCGGCCTGTGGATGGGCCCACAATACGCCGCCCTGTCCGGCAACGTGCTCCGCGTGTTGTCCTTGACGCTGTGGTGCATCGCCGGGTACCAGATCGTCGGGGCGTCCATGATTGGAGTCAGCCGCCACGTCGGGCTGATCCCGATCTTTGTTACGGAAGCGCTGTGCAACCTCGGGCTCAGCATCCTGTGGGTGCGGGCCTACGGCGTGATCGGCTGCGCGTGGGGGACCGCCGTGCCACGCCTCGTCGCCTCCCTCGTGGTCGGTCCCTGGTACGCCCGCCGCAACCTCGGGGTGCCGCTGCGCACGTTCTGGGTTTCCGTCTTCGTGCAGCCGACTGTGGCGATGCTTCCGTTCGCCCTCGGCAGTTATGCGATCGAGCGGCTGTGGCCCGCGCAGCACCTGCTCCTCTACTTCGGCCAGGTCGCCCTGACGCTGCCGCTCGCCGTTGCGGGCGTTTGGGCGTTTGCGTTCACGCCTGCAGAGCGACACGCGTGGGCGGGCCGTCTCAAGGCCTGGTCGCGCCGGTCGGTATGACTGCTTGAGGGCGTGACGCAACACGTCGTTCCGAATGCATACCGACGTCCGTATATTCCTGTTGGCATTCACGTTGCACGCAGCACACCAGCACTTTGCCCAAAGGACTATGGCAGCAACGACGAAGTCCAGCATCACCGTGGCGCCGAAAGGTGGCGCCGCCGTGCCTGCGCCTGTCGCGCTGGCGTGTCGCGCCTGCGGCGCACCGCTCACTCACACGTTCGTTGACCTCGGCATGTCTCCGCTGTGCGAGAGCTTCCTGCGCGCCGATCAGCTGAATCAGATGGAGCCGTTCTATCCGCTCCATGTTCTGGTGTGCCAGCGCTGCTGGCTGGTTCAGCTCCAGGAGTACGTCAGCCGCGAGGCGATCTTCACGGAGTATGCCTACTTCTCGTCCTATTCCGACAGCTGGCTGGCGCACGTGGAGCGCTACACCCTGCAGATGATCGAGCGCTTTCGGTTGACGGCGAGCAGCCAGGTGATGGAAGTGGCGAGCAACGACGGCTACCTGCTGCAGTACTTCGTGAAGCGAGGCATCCCGGTTCTTGGCATCGAGCCCGCGGCCAACGTGGCGGCGGTTGCCGTGGAGAAGGGTGTGCCCACCTTGGTGAAGTTCTTCGGCCGCGACACCGCCCGGGAGCTGGTGGCTCAGGGCCGGCGGGCAGACCTCATGGCGGGCAACAATGTGCTGGCGCAGGTCAATGATCTCAACGACTTCGTGGCCGGGCTGAAGATCGTGCTCGCCCCACGCGGCGTGATCACGATCGAGTTCCCCCACCTGATGCGCCTCGTGGCCGACAATCAGTTCGATACCATCTATCACGAGCACTTCTCCTACTTCTCGCTGGTCTCCGCGGAGCGGATCTTTGCGGCGCACGGCCTGACGCTCTTCGACGTCGAGGAGCTGCCGACCCACGGGGGCTCGCTCCGCATCTACGCCAGGCACCGGGATGACGACACGAAGCCCGTGACCGCGCGACTCGAGGCGCTGCGGGTGCGCGAGCGGGACGCTGGGCTCGAGGGGCTCGCCTACTATGCATCGTTCGCTGAGCAGGTGCGGGAGACCAAGCGGAAGCTGCTGGAGTTCCTGATCCAGGCGAAGCGTCAGGGCAAGTCCGTCGCGGGCTACGGGGCGCCGGGGAAGGGGAACACGTTGCTCAACTACTGCGGCATCAGGACCGACTTCCTCGACTACACCGTGGACCGGAACCCCTACAAGCACGGCCGCTTCTGTCCAGGCACGCATATCCCGATCTATCCGCCGGAGCGCCTGCGCGAGACGCGGCCGGACTACGTACTCATCCTGCCCTGGAACCTGCAGCAGGAGATCGTCCCTCAGCTGGCGTACATTCGTGAGTGGGGCGGCCGGTGCGTGATCCCGATCCCCGAGGTTCGGGTCGTTTCGTGATCTTTCGCCAAACCCCGTTGCCGGGCGTGTTCCTGATCGACCTCGAGCGCCGAGAGGACGAACGCGGCTTTTTCGCACGGACGTGGTGCCAGCGAGAGTTCACCGAGCACGGCCTGAACCCGCGGCTCGTCCAGTGCAGCATGTCCTTCAACCGGCGCCGCGGCACGCTGCGCGGCCTGCACTATCAGGCGCCGCCGAGCGCCGAAGCCAAGCTGATCCGCTGCCCACGTGGAGGCATCTACGACGTGGCGCTCGATTTGCGCCCGGCCTCTGCCACCTTCCTACAGCACGTTGCGGCGGAGCTGACCGCAGCCAATGGCACTGGGCTCTATGTCCCGGAGGGCGTGGCGCACGGCTTCCAGACGCTCGCCGACGATACCGAGGTCCTCTATCAGATGTCGGAGTTCTTCGCGCCGGAGACGGGCCGGGGCGTGCGCTGGGACGACCCCGCCTTCGGGATCCGCTGGCCGGTCCCTGAGCCGAGCATGCTGGAGCGCGACCGGAGCTATCCCGACTTCGCGGCCGGACTGCGGTGAACCCTCCCGGGACGTCCGGTCCGAGCACTGCGCAGGTGGGCCGGGAGATGCACGCGCTGATCGCCGAGTTGTATCCGCTGTGCCGTAGCATTACCGGCGATGGCGTCCGGGAGACGCTCCGGCGGCTCCAGGCCTTTGTTCCGCTCGAGCAGCACGAAGTACCGACGGGCACGGCGGTGCTGGACTGGACGGTCCCGAAGGAATGGAACATCCGCGACGCCTACGTGAAGAACTCCCGGGGTGAGCGGATCGTGGACTTCCGGCGGTCCAACCTCCACGTCCTCAACTACAGCGTTCCGGTGCATCGGACGGTGTCGCTGCAGGAGCTCAAAGCGCATTGCTTCAGCCTGCCCGATCACCCGGACTGGATCCCGTACCGGACCTCCTACTACAAGGAGGCGTGGGGATTCTGCCTGCCGCACCGGCAGCTCGAGGCGCTCGTCGAGGGCGAGTATGAAGTCCGCATCGATTCCACGCTCGCCCCGGGCCACCTGACCTACGGAGAGCTCGTCCTGCCTGGGGAAACGACCGAGGAAATCCTGATCTCCTGTCACATCTGCCATCCGTCGCTGTGCAACGACAACCTGTCGGGCGTCGTGGTGGCGACGTTCCTCGCGCGCCGGCTGCAGGAGGCAGCCGCGCCGCGGCGCCACACCTACCGGTTTCTCTTCATTCCGGGAACCATCGGGTCGATCACCTGGCTCGCGCGCAACGAAGACGTGGTCCCCCACATCCAGCATGGTCTCGTGCTCGCGAGCGTCGGGGACCCCGGCCACCTGCACTACAAGCGGAGCCGCCGCGGCGATGCGGTGATCGACCAGGCGGTCGCGCACGTGCTGCGCCACAGCAGCCGCCCGTTCGCGCTCGCGAATTTCACCCCGTACGGCTACGATGAGCGCCAGTACTGCTCCCCGGGCTACGACCTCGCGGTCGGCTGCCTCTCACGGACGCCGTTCGCACAGTACGCCGAATATCACACCTCGGCCGACAACCTGGACTTCGTGCGACCCGAAGCACTGGGGGACTCCCTGGCGACCGTCCTGGCGGTCTTCGCCGTCCTGGAAGGCAACAAGACCTACGTCAGTCGGAATCCGAAAGGGGAGCCCCAGCTCGGCCGGCGCGGCCTCTATGGGGCGATCGGCGGCCCGTCCGAGGAACGGGTGGACGAGATGGCCATGTTGTGGGTGTTGAACTTGTCGGACGGACGCCACACACTTCTGGACATCGCCGAGCGGTCAGGCCTGGCCTTCAGCGCAGTCCAGAGGGCGGCCAACTTGCTGCTGGCACACGATTTGCTTGCTCTACCGGCAGCAACCGCTGCCCCACCGCCCGCCCGCCGCCCGTCGCGGACGCGCCGGACCCGACGCCAGAAAGGACGCTCATGAATTCCGTCTTCTTCGATCCGGCCCTCCCCGACAACGCGCGGCGCGCCCAGTTGTACCAGGGGCAGTTGTTCGTGTATTCGCCCTCTCCGAGTGCGCGGGCACTGGTCGAGTTCGCCTGCGGGATGGTGCAGGAGGCGTTCGGACCGCGCGACCCGGAGCTGGCGCAGTTCGAGATGCCGGTGGAGGAGTACGCGGCGCTGCTCACCGATCTCAAGCCGCGGTTCATCCATCACCCGCGGTCCAAGCAGTGCCTGCAAGGGATCCTGCGCGAGTTCGGGTGCGATCCCGCGAACACGTACTTCGACGTGCCGCGGATGCGGACCTCGACGAGCGAGAACTACCTCACCTCCGGGATCGCCTACGCTTTTCACCCCCATCGCGACACCTGGTACTCCGCTCCAATGTGTCAGATCAACTGGTGGCTGCCGATCTACCCAATTCTGCCGACCAACGCGATGGCGTTCCACCCGCGCTACTGGAGCGAGCCCGTGCGCAACGGCTCGCGCGAGTACAATTATGACGAGTGGAATCGGACGAGCCGGCAGGAGGCGGGGAAGCACATCAAGACCGACACCCGCAAACAGCCGAAGGCGGAGCAGCCGCTCGAGCTCGATCCGCAGCTGCGCCTGCTGCCGCCCCCGGGCGGCATCATCCTGTTCTCTGCCGCGCAGATGCATTCGAGCGTGCCGAACGACTCGGGCCGCACCCGTTTCAGCATCGATTTCCGGACCGTTCACCTCGGCGATGTGACGGCGCGCCGAGGGGCGCCGAACATCGACTCCGAGTGCACCGGCACCACCATGCGGGATTACCTGCGTGGCTCCGATCTGTCCCACGTCCCCGAAGATCTCTGCCGCGCCTACGAAGCGGGGACGCCGGTGGTCGCGCCTGCGGCCGACGTGGCGATTGCCGGGAGCCCGTGATGCCGATCGCCGGCGGGACCGATGAGTGTGATCCCGGTCGCTGAGGAGATGCCCGCGGTCGCTACGTCGAGCGCCGGTGGCACACTTGCCGGGCGGAGGATTCTCGTAACCGGGGCGACGGGGTTTCTCGGTGCGAAGTTGTGTCAAGAGCTCCACGGGCTGGGCGCCGAGGTACATGGCGTGAGCCGGCGGCCACCTGTGGAGGTCGCCGACGGGCCGCGGTGGCTGCAGGGTGACGCGTCGGACATGGCGAGTGTCGAAGCGGCGTTCGCGGCGGCGCGGCCGGAGGTGGTCTTTCACCTGGCGAGTCCCGGCGTCGGCTCGCCGGAGTTCGACCACGTGCTGCCTACCCTCCATGGCGACCTTGTCGCCACGGTCAACGCGCTGACGGCCGCGACGCGACGGGGGTGCGACCGGTTGGTGCTGGCCGCGTCGCTGGAGGAGCCGCTCGGCGTCCCTGCCGTGCCGATGTCGCCTTACGCCGCCGCCAAGTGGGCAGCGGCGGGCTATGCCCGCATGTTCCACGCGCTGTACCGGACGCCGGTGGTCATGGTACGACCCTACATGACCTTTGGCCCGGGGCAGCGTCCCCACAAGATCGTGCCCTACGTCATCAACGCCCTGTTGCGGGGCGAGGCGCCGACGCTGG
The DNA here is from genome assembly GCA_041477065.1 of Gemmatimonadota bacterium. Classification (GTDB taxonomy): domain Bacteria; phylum Gemmatimonadota; class Gemmatimonadetes; order Gemmatimonadales; family GWC2-71-9; genus 13-1-40CM-70-15. The sequence goes on along the minus strand of JBGOUQ010000010.1, from coordinate 50,674 downwards.
GCAGCGGACGCCGCCTTGTGGACTGGGTGTACCTGGACGACGTTGTGCGCGGTTTGCTGCTCGCCGCCGAGCGTCCCGGAATCGAGGGTGCGGAGTTGGACCTGGGATCTGGGACGCTGGTTGCGGTGCGAGACGTCGTGGAGCGCATCGCCCGGATCATCGGGGCCGCAGCGCCGCGCTTTGGGGCTCAACCAGACCGCCCTGCCGAGGTCGAGCGCCGGGCGAACACATCGGCGGTGCTTGCCGCGCTCGGTTGGCGGGCGGAGATCCCGCTCGACGATGGCCTGCGCCGAACCGTAGAGTGGCATCGTCGCGCAGGACAATGGGGGGAGGCGGGATGCGCGTCCTAGTCACGGGACACAACGGATACATCGGGTCCGTCATGGTACCGATGCTGCAGGCGGCTGGGCACGACGTGACGGGGCTCGACACCTACTTGTACGAGGCGTGCACATTCGGACCAGCGGTCCCCGACGTGCCGTCGCTGCGGATCGACCTCCGGGACGTGCGGCCGGACCAGCTGCGCGGCTTCGGCGCCGTGGTGCACCTCGCGGCGCTGTGCAACGACCCGCTGGGCAATCTCGATGCCGAGACGACCTACGACATCAACCACCGCGCCTCGGTGCGGCTCGCCGAGGCCGCCCGGCGCGCCGGCGTGCGCCGCTGGGTGTTCGCGTCGTCGTGCAGTCTGTACGGGCTGGCCGGCGACACGATGCTCACCGAGGAGGCGGCATTCAACCCGATCACCCCCTACGGCGAGTCCAAAATCCTCGCCGAGCGCGACGTACGGCCGCTTGCGAGCGACGCCTTCAGCCCGACCTATCTCCGCAACGCGACGGCGTACGGCGTGTCCCCGCGGTTGCGCGCCGACATCGTGGTGAACAACCTGGTTGGTCACGCCGTGACGTCCGGCGACGTGTTGATCCAGAGCGACGGGTCGCCGTGGCGACCGCTGGTGCACGTCGAGGATATCGCGCGGGCCTTTCTAGCCGTGCTGCACGCGCCGCGGGAACTGGTGCACAACCAGGCGTTCAACGTGGGGCGGAACGACGACAACCTGCGAGTACGGGAGGTTGCGGCGATGGTCCAGGAGGAGGTCCCGGGGTGCCGCATCAAGTACGCCGAGGGTGGCGGGCCGGATCCACGCTGCTACCGCGTCGACTGCGGCAAGCTCGCACGGACGCTTCCGGAGTTCCAGCCCCAATGGACGGTGCGCCAGGGGGTCGCGCAGCTTCACGCCGCCTACCGCGCCGCCGGGCTGACCCGCGAAGAGTTCCTCGGCGAGCGTTTCATGCGCCTCGGGCAGATTCGCAAGCTCCAGGCCGAGCACCGGCTGGATGAACGGCTGCGGTGGACGCGGGCGGTGCGGCCGGCCACCGCGACGGCGGGCGCATGAAGGTCGTGTTGTTCTGCGGCGGGCTGGGGATGCGCCTCCGCGAAGTTGGCGAGGACATCCCCAAGCCGATGGTGCCGATCGGCTATCGCCCGATCCTCTGGCACCTGATGAAGTACTACGCCCACTTCGGTCACACGGACTTCATTCTGTGTCTCGGCTACCGGGCGGACGCGATCAAGAAGTACTTCCTCTCCTACGAAGAGACGATCTCCAACGACTTCATCCTGTCCGCCGGCGGACGGCAGGTCGAGCTGATGAACAGCGACATCTCCGATTGGCGCATCACCTTCGCCGACACCGGGGTGAACGCCAACATCGGGCAGCGCCTCAAGGCCGTGGAGAAATACCTGCGGGGTGAGGACGTGTTTCTCGCGAATTACGCCGATGGGCTGACCGATCTCCCCCTCCCGGCGCTCCTCGAGCAGGCGCGCCGCAACAAGGCCATCGCCAACGTCGTGTGTGTCCGCCCGAACCTGAGCTATCATGCCGTATCCGTGGGGGCCGGCGGCCTGGTGGATGAGATCACCGCCATCACCGGCACCAATCTGCGGGTCAACGGGGGGTATTTCGTGTTCCGCCGAGAGATCTTCGACCACATGCGGGAGGGCGAGGAGCTGGTGCAGGAGCCGTTCCAACGGTTGATCAAGGCCCGGCAGCTGGTGGCCTACGCCTACGACGGGTTCTTCGCCTCGATGGACACCTTCAAGGACAAACAGCACCTGGACGACTTGTATGCCCGCGGCGCGGCGCCCTGGGAGGTATGGCGAGTCGACGGTAGGCCGCCCGCCTCGTGAGCCCCACCTCCCCCGTCGCCCCGATGGCGCTGGAGCCGAGCCGCCGCGGCAGGCTCCAGGTCCTGTGCCTGGGCGCCCATGCCGACGATATCGAAATCGGCTGTGGCGGCACGATGCTCTCCCTTCTCGCGGCCCGTCGGGCCGTGGACTGTCACTGGGTCGTGTTCAGCGGTGGGGGAGGAGGCCGCGAGCGTGAGGCTCGGAAGAGCGCCGGCCTGTTCCTGGTGCGCGCGCGGCGGCGCGAGATCGTGGTGCACGCATTCCGCGACGGTTTCTTTCCCTATGTCGGCGGTCAGATCAAGGAGGCGTTTGAGGCGCTGAAACGCGCGGTCTCGCCGGACCTCGTGTTCACCCACACCCGGGACGACCGCCACCAGGACCATCGCGTGATCTCCGACCTGACGTGGAACACGTTCCGGAGCCACCTGATTCTCGAATACGAGGTGCCGAAGTACGACGGGGATCTCGGCACACCGAATCTCTTCGTGCCGCTCTCCGCGGCGGTTGCGCGCACCAAGATCCGGCATTTGCGCACGGCGTTCGCCTCGCAGCGCTCCAAACGCTGGTTTTCCGCCGATACCTTCCAGGCGTTGCTGCGGCTGCGCGGCGTCGAATCAGGCGCTCCGAAGGGCCTGGCGGAGGCGTTCTACGGGCGGAAGCTGGTGGCGGAGCTCTAGCGGCGCTCGAGCAGCGGCACGTGCGGTCGCGCTCACGCGGTCTGCGCGTGCCGGTGGGTATTGAACCACAACTCGAGACAGAGGAGAGCCCAGATTCGGCGATAGTCCGACGTGTCCTGACCGGCGTAGAATCGCTCGATCATGCGACGGATGTAGTCGCGGTTGAGGCAGCCGTACACACTTGCGTTGGAGCTGCCGAGCAGGTCCCGGACCAGGGGGCGGCAGATCGAGCGCAGCCAGTCGGTGACCGGGGCGCCGAACCCCTGCTTCGGTCGGTCGACGAATTCGGACGGCATGACTTCCCGCAAGAGATCCTTCAGGATGATCTTCCCCGCGCGCCGATCCGTCTTGTATTCCGTCGGGAGGTTGACGACGAATTCCGCGAGTTGCGTGTCCAGCAACGGGGAACGCACCTCGAGCGAGTGCATCATGCCGGCCCGGTCCGCCTTGACGAGGAGCTGGCCGGGCAGGTACACGCTCAAGTCGAACCGGTTGATGGCTTGAACGGGCCGCAGCCGGGACCGCCGCACCGTGTCGGGCACGAGCTCGGCGGCGGCGGGAAGGTTGCCGTTCCACAGCAGCCTCCGGTGCTCCGGGCGGAACGCCTGAATCGCGCGAACGTAGTCGCGGAACGGATTCGATAGAAGGGCCTGCTTCAGGCGCTCGCGGCGCCCCATCTGCCAGTGCCGCCAGTACCACTCGTACCCCAAGAACACCTCATCCCCGCCATCCCCGCACAACGCCACCTTGACCTTGGTGCGCGCCAGCGCCGACACCAGGCCCTGAGCGACGTTGGAGCTGTCGGCGTGCGGCTCGTCGAAGTACGCAGCGACCTTCAGGAGCTCGTCCCCCAGCGCCGGACCGCCGACCTGCAGCACGTGATGGTCCGTGCCGATCCTGTCGGCAGCGGCCTGCGAATGCGGCAGTTCGTTGATGAAGTCACCGTACCCCACAGAGAACGTCTTGACCGGCCGTGAGGCGTACTGTTGGGCGAAGTGGGTGACGATGGTGGAGTCGACTCCGCCGCTCAAGAGGGCTCCGATCTCGACATCCGCCACCATCCGTTTGCGCACCGCGTCCCCCAGCAAGCGGCGTACCTCCTCCTTGGCCTCATCGTACGGGATTCGCAGGGGTTCCTGGCGCAATGTCCAGTACTGCCGGGTGCTCACCTGCCCGGATGCGAACACGAGCAACTCCGCCGGCCGAACGACGTGCACGTTGCGGTAGATGGTGCGATCCGGTGGCACGTAGAGCAGACGGAGGTAGCTGTCGAGCGCTTCGTAATCGATCGTGCCGCGCAGGCGGCCCGACGCGAAGAGTGTCTTCAGCTCCGATGCGAATATCAGCGCGCCGCCGTCGTCGAACGCGTAGTAGAGAGGCTTTTTTCCGAAACGATCCCGCGCCAGGAGCAGGCTATTGGTGGCCTCATCCCAGAGACCAAAGGCGAACATGCCGTCGAGCCGCTCGACGCACGCCGCGCCGTACTGATGATACGCCTTGAGGATCACCTCGGTGTCGGAACGGGTGAGAAAGACATGACCCTGCGCTTCCAGCTCTCGCCGCAGCTCGCGGAAGTTGTAGATCTCGCCGTTGAAGGTGATCGCGACATTCGCTTCGCGGTCGTGCATCGGCTGACCCCCCGTGGAGAGATCGAGGATCGAGAGCCGTGTGTGCGCCAGGATGCAGTTGGGGAAAGTGAGATGGCCCCGCTCATCCGGCCCGCGCTGTGCGAGCGTGGCGAGCATGGCGCCCACCTCGATCCCGGGACCCTCACCGATGCCCCAGCCGACGATGCCGGCTATCCCGCACATGGGTTGACCCCAGTCCCAGCGCCGCTCATGGAGCGGCCACTTTGATGACGGGCGCGGAGGCGGAGACGAGCTCCCGGTACAGAGCGCGGGCCTCCAGCGCCTTCCCGCGGGCATAGTTGAAGTCCCAGCGTGCCTGGAACACCTTCTTCGCATTGAGCTCGATCGTGCCTGTCATAGCGGACAGTGCGTGCTCCAGCATCTCGCGGAACAAGTACCGGGGCACCCCCCCCCACATCGGGGGGAGGGCCTGCTCCCCGTGCTCCGCCCGTTCCAGACGGTACTGGCCTCGGCCGAAGCGAATCGCCCGCCGGAGAATCCAGGAGCGCTGCATCTGCGAGGCCCGGATGAAGTGCCCGACCACGGCCCCGCGCGTGTGCCACGCGGTATGGCCCTGTCGCAGCAGGCGCCGCACCAGCTCGGTTTCACTCCCCATCGCGTATTCCGAACCGCGCGGTCCGATCGTCGCATCGAATCGCTGGCCCGCCGCGAAGATCTCCGCCCGGATCGCCATGTTCGGGCCGAAGATGTTGTAGGGGGGAGTGGGGCCTTCCCTGACGTTCGGATCCGTCAGGGTGAATACGCGACCCCACGGCACCCAGTCGAGAATCCAAGCGGGCGGCGGCACTTCCCACCGGGGCAGCACAACCCCGCCGAAGATTGTGAAGGACGGATGCTCGTCGGCGGCGGCCCGTAGGCGGACCAGCCAGTCGGGCCGCGGGAACGCGTCGTCGTCGGTGAAGACGACCAGATCCCCCGCCACCGCGGCCAACCCCGTGTTCAGGGCGGCGTTCTTCCCCGGCGTTGCTTCGTACAGGCAGGTGAGCGGCAGACGCGTGGCGCGGGCGGTGAGGAGGTCTCTGGTCCGATCGGTGCTCGCGTTATCCACCACGACCAACCGCCATCCGCCTGGGGGCGGCTCGAGCCGTTCGTAGGCTGCCAGCACGTCGGAGAGCAGGGCGACACGGTTGTGTGTGGCGAACAGGACCGTCAGCATGGCTCGCTGGCGGTTCGCGCCGCGCTTGCGGCGGGCGCCGCCATTCAGACGGGGCATGGGACGGCCCGCGCGGGCTCGAAACTGTCGGAGGCGGCGAGCCGCGCCGCGTACGGCGGCCCCAGCTTGTCGGCCAGGAGCCGGGCGATCGTCGCGACGAGCCGGTCCCAGTCGTGGGGGCGGGCCGCCGCCCGCCGCGCCGCGATCCGCTCGGGCGTGGACGCCGCCGGTGCGAGGCTCCGGGCGATCGCCGCCGACCATTCGGTGGGCGTCTCAGCGATCTCGAGGACGTGCGCGAAGTCACGCAGCGTCCGGATGGGAGCCCCCACCACGGGGCGGCCGGCTGCGAGATACTCGTGCAACTTCAACGGATAGATGAACTTGGTGTAGTCATTGACCTGATAGCACATCAGGCAGACGTCCAGGTGCTGGGTGTAGGCCGGAAGCGCCTCCACCGGTCTACCACCCAGAAAGGTGACGTTCGACCGTTGGGCGAGACTGGCGCGCAGCGCTGCCTGGTCGCCGAGCGACCAATCCGGGCCCACGAACACGAAGTGCCACGCGGGATGGCGCTCCGCCAGCGCGTGCAGCAGGACAAAATCCAGCTGCTGTTTGATCAAGCCGACGTAGCCGATCCGTGGATGGGGGATGACCCGCAAGTCGTCAGGCTCCGGCCGCTCCAGGGCGTACGCGGCATAGTCCACGCCGTTGGGGACGAATGCTGTGCGGTGGTCGCGGGTCCCCTTCTTCTCCAACAGGGCCGGGGAATGGATGATCACCTGGTCGGCGCGGGCGAGCAGGGCCGCTTCCGTGGGGTCGATCGGCAGCTCGGCATCCGAGAAACTGTACTCGTCGTCGATGTGATAGCAGCTCAGGTCGTGCGGCATGTAGTCGAGGGTATCACCCAGCTCGGGGCGCCACACGTAGAGCACGAGGCGGCGGCACCCGCGGGCGGCGAGCGTGGCGGCCGCTTGGCGCACGCGGGCCCGGGCCGTCGCCTCCGCCAAGAAGAGTGGGCGGTACACGCGCGGCAGCCAGCTGGGCGGCTGGTAGTGGTGGAAGCCTGACGCGGCTGGAAAGGCGGCGGTCCCCTGCTCGGCGCGCCACGACTTGCGCCACTCCCGGGCCGGGTCCATCCACACGACGTGAAAGTAGCGGGCGAGCCGCGTCATGACGTGATGGCGCGGCATCCACGGACCCCCCCAACGCTCGGGGACGAGACCGAGGATGCCTACGTCGGGGAGTAGTGGCACGCTCATGGCGCGGTCAGCCGCCGCAAGTCGGCCAGCGTCTCTTTCGGGTGGAGCAGCATGTCGATCACCGCCGCCGCGCCATAGCGCACGAGGCGGGTGGTGCTGAGCCGCTCACCGATGGTTGCGAGGCCGCGGGAGTGGTAGTCCCAAAACGCCGCCGGGCGCCGCCGCAGCGCCCGCTTTCCGAGGTAGCGCCAGTATCGACCGGACACTTCGGCCCACGTCGTCGCGAATTCGGTGGGCGAGAGGACAGCGGGTCCGTACTTACGGAGCACGATCAGCTTGTCCAGGAGATTCGGATTGAAGTCGCGCACGCGTCCCGAGATGGAGTCGTCCTCGACGCGCAGGAACGTCAACACCTGGTGGACAAAGCCAAAGTCCCAGCTCTGCAGGATTTGATAGCCGACCTCCGTGTCGGCGTGGAGTGCCTCCACGTCGTAGAACGGATCACGGGCCCGCACGATACTTGCCCGATATAGGACCGACGTGTTGGACCCAAGGAAGAACCGGCCCTCCAGCAGCTGGGCCCGGCTGACGTCCCGTCCTGGAAACACCTCCTGCCCGCCCAGGAGCCCGTCGCCCAAGACCTCTCGCCCCATCAAGTGATACGAGCTGACGATGCCGACGCGGGGATGGCGCTCGGCGACGCCCACCATCAGCTCGACGCACGGTGGGGAGATCCAGTCGTCGGCCTGGACGATCTTGGAATAGACGGCACGCTCGGACATCGCGCGCAGGGCGAAATTGTAGTTGGCCATCTGGGACAGATGGCTCGGCGTGCGGAGCACCCGCAGGCGGGGATCGCGCGCCGCGTACGCCCGGGCGATGTCACCGGATTCATCCGTGCTGCTGTTGTCGACCAGCACGTACTCCCACTGGGAATATGTCTGCGCCAGCACGCTCTCGATGCAGGCGGGCAGATAGTCCGCCGTGTTGTGAAAGGGCGTCAAGATGCTGACGAGCGGCGGGGTCACGGCCGCCGTCCCCCGGCACGGTCGCTGGGCATGCCGCTCACTTCGCTCGCTCCAGCCAGACTTCTCGCCAGAACGGATAGATGCTACGCGGGCAGAACAATCGCTCCCGGCTGTAACACCCTGAACACACCACATCCTCGAGAATGAGGCACTCGCCCGGCAGACGTATCATCCGGCCGGTGCGCTCGTTGATGATCTGCTCCACGCGCCGCAGCACGCGGTACTCGCCGCCGCAGTAGGGCACCATCTCCATGTCGAACCACAGCCCGCGGTTCCGCTGCCTCGAGTCCAGCGTGGCAAGGATCTCGTCACGGGATCGGATGCGCGCGCGATCCCCGGGCTGCAGGTCCAGGGGTCGATTGGGCGTCTGTTGCAGCATTCCCTCGGTGGCGTGTGGGTACAGTCGGCCGCCACGCCGTCGCTGGATGGCGTTGAACAAAGCGATGGCCAGCACGCGGATCCACGTCCACAGAGACACGTTCCCAGAGAACAGCTCCCGCAGGTATTGCCGGGGGTCCCACCAGGTGAGCGGCGTCGTGGCGCGCGGCAGCTCCGTCGCCTGGCACACGAAGGCGCCATCCAGCTCCGGGCTCGGATCGTGGCGTATCGTCGTGGCGGCGAGCGCTTCACGAGTCAATCCCGCCGCGACGCTCGGGCCGGTCGAGGGCCGCGCCCCGTCTGTCCCGTTCGGCACCGGCTTCAGCCACGCCTCTTTCCAGAACAGCAGGCACCCGGCCTGACACCCCCCATGGTTGCTTCCGTCGCACCGCAGGGCCTCGAGGTGGACGGCATTGGTCATACGCCGCGACACAGGCTTTCCGATTGTGTCACATGTCTTGTCTGCCCGGCGGAACACGCGAACCCGCCTGCCACAGAACTGCAACATCTCGGGCATGAACGGCAGGCGATCCAGCCGGCCATTCGAGTCGAGCGTGCTCAGGATCTCCTGCTCGGACCGGACCTCCACCAGGTCCCCGGCCCGAAGTCCCAGCGCGTGCGGAATCGTCTCAGTGGCGGTCATCAACCGGCAGCCCGGATGCCTACGCTTCGCGGAGCCGGTCGAGCCGTGACATCTGCCGCTCCCATGCTCGCCGGATCCAAGTCCGGACAGGCTTTGGGTGCAAGGAGTCCAGGCGTGAGCGGACGCGGGGATAGTGATGCGGAACCGGCGGCGCGGGCGCATCCGAGCGGCGCGCCAGGAGTCTGACGTGCAGGCTGGGAAGTGAGGCCCGTAGCCGCCGGCGCCGCTCGAAGGCAGGCCGGTTCTCGTCATTCTCGACACTGCCCGCCAGGACCTGAAGGCCGCTCTGGTCGACCAGGGCCGTCAATGTCTCGGGCGTGAACATGTGGGTATGATCGATTTGTACAGCCTTGCTTCGATCGCCGCCCCAAGCGCGGCACAGCTGAAAGAAATCCTGGCATTCCAGCAGAAACACCCCGTTGGGGGTAAGCAATTGGGCAATCCGCCGGGCCACACCGCGCGGATCGAGCAGGTGATTGAACGTTTGGGTACAGAGCACCAGGTCGAAGCGGCGATCAGCCTTCAGCCCGAATTCCTCGAACAGGCCGACCTCGGTGGGGACTCCATGCCGAGCGGCGAATTCCGCCTCGCTGGGCGTCGGCTCCACGCCGAGGACGGTGGCGTCGTAGGCCACGCCCAGCGCATGCAAGACCCCCCCCGCGCTCGATCCGATTTCGAGGATCGATCGTGGGTCGGGGGCCTCACAGGAGCGGAGATAGCCGACCAGGGCTTCACCGTGGTGCTGTTGCCGCACGAACAAGTCCCCGCAGTCACGGTGCGGGCGTGGGGTAGCCCGGTGAAAAGCCGCGATTTGCCGCCGATACTCCTGAGCGTAGTACCGGCCGTACCATTCCGGCGTCATCCGCGGCGACAGATATATCAACCCGCAGTGAGTGCAGATCACGGCGTGCACGTCCAGGCCGTTGCGGTCGCGCCGGGCGATGATCTCGCTGCCCGTCCCGCCGCAGAGGTTACAGGTCACTGCCTCGTACTGCGCCTGATCGTACCGAAACCGACCGTCCTCGGGCATGGTCATCGTTCACTCCTTCACGACGGCAATACCAGCATGTCTTCAGCCTTGCCATCGGCGATCCAGGCGACCAGTGCCCGCAAATCCGGGGCGGCCAGCCACTGTTCGCGCGTTTGGCAATGAACCGTGAGCTGCGGGGTCGCGACCCCGTCTCGCGCGTAGTCGAGCGACACGCTCGACAAGGTGAGGGGACGGCAGAAAAACACCCCATACGCATATCGCTCTGCGAGCTCGAGCTGTGCCGGCGACAGCCGGGGAAAGGACTCCAGCGTCGCCAATTTCTGGAGGTACTCCTGAATCGTGGACGAGTCGAGCGTGAAGCCCCGGCGATCGTAGCGACCCGTTCCGGCGGTGACGACGGGGATGCCGAATAGCGCCGACTCGAAGCCGACCGTGCCGCGCACGGTCACGGCGTAGTCGGCGATCTCGAAGAGGGAGTACGTGCTGAGCTCGGTATCGGGATAGACGAGCGTTACGTGAGCGGGCAGGGTGCCGAATGCGCCCTCGATCGCGTCGAGCTCGGACGGCTTCCCACGATCACCTCCTTGCCTGGCTTTCACGAGGTGAGCCGGGTGGAGCTTGACCACCCATTGCAGCCGCGGATTGGCCGCCGCCGCCCGAATTGTCTCGACCAACCACTGCGTGTAATCCTCAAACAGGTCCTCTCCAAAAAAGAACGACCCGTCCCAGAGGATATGAGGAAAAATGACGGCCACCTTCCTGTCGGAGGAGAGCCCAAGCCGCTGCCGGGTCGTCTCTTGCGACAAAATCTTCTTGTCGAATTGCGTGCCCACATTGCTGAACCAATCTTGGGCTTCGTAACACCGGAACAGTTCCTCCCGTACCTGGCGACCATACTCCGGCTTCCAGGGAATGGAGCAGATCCGTTGCCACGATTCGGGTGAGGGAGTGAGGGGATGGTCGCGCCGGTTACCAGCATGGCACCGCTTGAACACCATGCGATTGCTCCTATAGCCCAGATTCCAGATCAGGGTCTCAATCCCGGCGCGGATCGCCAAGTCATAGATCTCGCCTTGCCCGGTGTAGCCCCGGTCGAGGAAAAGCGTGCAGTCCGGCTTCACGGCCGCCAACAGCCGTCCGGCCGCCAGCGTGTCGCGGACGCTCGATAGCAGCGTCGCTCGCAGTTTCGCGCGCACGCGGGGAGCGGCGAAGTCGAGCTGCCCGACCCGCAGGCCACGCAGTGCCGACGCAATCACAAACCGGCCGACGTGAACTCCCTGGTATTCCAGCGCCATCCAGGCGTCCAGCCCCTCCAGCCGGGCGAGCTGCTGCTCCACCCAGACCGGATCGCCCTCCGTGCCGAAGTCCGACAGGTTGAACCCCGTCTTGTTCCCGGCCAGCCAGTCGTAGCGCAGAAAGTCGTATTGGCGTTTCCCGACCACCACCGTGTCGAACCCGGCCATCTGTAAGGCCTTCATCACGAGGGCCTCGATCCTCGCATAAGGCAGGCTGATGTTCCGCACGACCAGGGCGGTCTTCCGTTTGCCATTTCCTGACCGAAAATCCTGTCGCAGCCCTAGGCCCCCATGCTCGTAGCAGAATTGCTGGAACCTGGCCCGGGCTTCGCGGTCGCGCGAACGGTACTCCGAGTCGGCCACGAGCAGGCGCCAATGGTTGAGACGTTGATACGTCTTCGTGCGTCTCAGCGCGGTCAGCATCGGCGAGTATTCCAATGGGTCACAGGCTCCACGGCTGCGGTAGTCAGACGCCCTCCCCTTGCCGGCCGGGGCTAGGGCCGCGAGCGCGTCCAAGTGCAAGACGTGGGCTATCGACCATCCTCCAGGTGGTCACCCATAAACGCCTGCTATGGAACGCGTTAGCTCACCTTGGCATACCTGAGCACGGGACCGGCGTTGCATCCCTGCAACACCAGGCCGCGGGTCAATCGCCAGTTCGTTGCGAACGCTCCTGCACGAGAATATCGGCGAGCTTCAACTCGAGTTCACTGTCAATGTTCACGGACCGCCCCTGAGGCATGAGGTAGGGCCGGATAACCGCACCCCAGAGCGATGAGTGCTCCATGAGTGTCTGCCGCCGCATCAGGTAGATCGCGCCGTTCCGCATGTAGGCTGGCGGCTGATAGTCCTGCCGTCGTGTGCCTTCCTGCTCTTCAAGACAGTAGGGGAGGAGACGGTTGTCTTCAATCCGCTTCATGAGTATGGGATGAGCCGAGAACACGCGCACGACGCTCTGGACCGAGTCGCAGCCACCCCGCTGAGCCAGGGCGATCGAAGCTTCGATGTCTTCAACGGTTCGGAAGGGGGCTGTGGGCTGAAGCACAAGCACCCAATCCAATGTGATGTGATCCGCTTTCTCTACGAAAGCGACCGCGTGCTGCAGGACTGGGAGGGTTGGGACCTCATCGCCCGACAGTTCCGGCGGGCGGCGGAACGGGACCTCGGCACCATACTTCAGGGCGACGGTAGCGATCTCCTCATCATCGGTGCTGACGATGACTCGGTGCAGCACGTGCCGGGCGGCCAGAGCCGTTTCAATGGTGTAGGCGATGAGTGGCTTGCCGCCAAGGAGACGAATGTTCTTCCGTGGCACCCCCTTGGAGCCCCCTCGGGCAGGGATGACGGCGAGTATCTTCTCCCGGATCTCCAGACCGTCAGGCGTGGTCATCACCTATTCCCTAAGTGGGCTATTGTCTGACAAGTCGTGGAAATGCCCGACTCCAGCAATCACTAGAGATTGTGCTCTGTCAGGAATCTTGTGAGCTTCTCGGCCATGAAGACTTCCGTCTTGGCCATGGACTCGTGGGTTGCTCCGCCGATGTGAGGGGTGATCAGGAGATTGTCATGTACGCTGGCGTAGGCCAACAAGAGACTTTCCGCACGTCTGCCTCCATCTCTTTCCTGCCGGATCACGTCCAGTGCGGCACCAGCAAGGTGCCTGTCCTCCAACGATTCTACCAGTGCCACCTCATCCACCAATTCGCCGCGAGATGTGTTGATCAGGACCGAACCCTGAGGTAACAGGGCGAACTCCCTTTCACCCATCATCTCCTTCGTTTCGGAATTCAGAGGCACGTGCAAGGTGAGCACGTCGCTGTGTTGAAGCAGATCCGCAAGTGTTGACTTTCGTTCCACCCCTGCGAGCCAGTCATCGGCATGTGGATCATACGCAGCCACATCCATCTCAAAGGCCTGTCCGTATCGGGCTACTTTCGTGCCGATGCGCCCTAGGCCAACGATGCCGAGACGTTGGCCCTTGAGCTCATGTCCACGGAAGCAATCACGGTTCCACTCGCCATGACGTACGGCCGTCGCGGCGGGAACGATCCACCGCTGTAACCCAAGCAACAGCGCCCAAGCATGCTCGGCCGTGGCGCTCACCTCGCGCAGAAACCGAGTTTCTCCCTGGAGGCTCAGCACAGCAATGCCATGGAGTCGGGCGCACTCGACATCGATGTGGTCGAGGCCGGTCGTCGCCGTCACGATGGCCTTGAGGCGCGGGCCTGCCTCGATGACGTCCCGATCGATCTGATGAGCCAAGCGAACGATAAGGACGTCGTAGTCATGCAGCACCTTCAGGAGCTCCTCGCGTGACACTGCTTTCTCGACCACTTCAGCCTTCTGCGTCAGCAGCGAGCGGGCGACGGGGGAATAGCCCAGGGGCTCAATGTTCAGAATGCGAGCCGCCTTTGTCCGGTCGCTGTGAGTCATGAGGATCAGTACTTTGCGGAGGAGCCGTTATGCACGGGTCTATTCGCCATCATGGATGTAGTGCAGGCGCTTCTGGACATAGGGCGTCAGCCGAGCGAGGGCTTCGGCGATCTTTGGGGACACGTGGCCATCTCCGTACAGCGTACTGGGACCGTACCGCCCGTGCGCCATCTGGGCATCGACGGCCGCGCTGATCTGAGCGGCGATCGGCTCGACCGGCATGACGTGCTGCTCCACCTCTCTCCCTTCCTGTCTCTTGCCGACCAGCACCACCGGCGTACCGAAATAGCTAGCATCGCGCACGAAACTGCTCGAGTTACCCACGGCGCAGCTCGCGCCGGCCAGGACTTTCAAGTAGGCCTCGGGATCCAGATTGGTCAGAATCCGCAGCCAGGCCGGCTGCCGGTGCTCGCGGAAGATGCGGACGGCCTTGCTGATGTGATCGGCACCGGCATCGATGTTTGGCCAGAGCAAGATGGTCTGGGTACGGACTGCATCCAATGCTTGCAGCAGTTCTTCCATCTCCTTGCGCTCGTCACCGTATTCGGTCGTGGTGGGATGGAACACGACGACGATGAAGGGCTGCGACAGGTCGATCCGCGCCCCGCTGCCTGACCGGTTGATCACGTCCGGCGCGATCGTGCGGTCGAGCTGGCGCGCGATGTCGCTGCTCGGGCAGCCCACGCTCAGAATGTTCGCCGGATCCTCGCCCATGCGCCTCAGATAGGCCGCCGAGCGCTTGGTGCTCGGGAAGTGGAAGTGGGCGAATTTGCTGATTGCGTGCCGGGCGCTTTCGTCGATGGAGCCGGACACCTCGCCGCCCTGGACGTGTGCGATACAGACATTCATGTACGCGGCGGCGATGGCCGCCGCGAGCACCTCGTAGCGGTCGCCGATGAGCAATACGATGTCCGGTTTCAGGCGCTGAAACTCGCTGGCGAACTCCACGACCCCGAAACCGACCGATTTCGCCATGGTCCCCGGGGTCGAGCCCTCCAGCTCCAAGTACACCTCGCCGCTGACGTCAAAGCCGTCGGCGCGGACCACATCGACCGGTTGATGGAAGCGCTCCAGCACCATCGTCCCGGCGGCGACCACCTGCAGATCGAGCGCCGGATGGTCCTGGATCGCCTGCATCACGGGCTTGAGTCGCCCGTAATTGGCTCGGTCCACCAGGACCACGCAGATCCTCCGGCGTGCGCTACTCATGAGGGCCGCCCGAAAGGAGATCGGTCGGCTGGAGGACCTGATCCGCGCGGACGGATTGGCGCAACGTGTGGCCGACTACACGTGGCAAGTCGGCGGCTGGGATCCCCGTGCCCGGCTTCTTCACGGTGAGATCCTCCTCCCGCAGCACCGTCCCCGCCGGCAAGTCCCGCCGTGCGACGACGCTCTTGGTGAAGAGATCGCGCAGGGGCTGCATCTCACGCACGAGCGCGTCCTTGTCGACCGGATGGGCGTTCATCCGTTCGATGAAGCGGACGCCGTCCACGAGCTGGCGCAGCTCGGTCGTGGTCACCGAGGCGGGCACGTCGGGGCCGAACCCCTCACGACTCAGCGTGACGTGGAGTTCCAGGAACGAGATGCCCAACGCGGCGGCCGCCAAGCCCGGGTAAATCGTGCCGGAGTGATCCGACAACCCCACCGCGCACCGATAGCGATCGCGGAACAACGGGATGAGGTTCAGGCCGACCTTCTCCGGCGGACAGGGATAGGAGGAGGTGCACTGCAACACGGTGAGCGGGACTCCCCGGGCCTGGACGCGTTCGACAGCCGCATCCAACTCGCCGAGTGGGCTCATCCCGCTGGACAGGACCACCGGCAGCTTGGTTGCCAGGATACGTTCGAACATCGGGACGTTGCTCACCTCTCCCGAGGCGACTTTCCACGCGGCGACGCCGACGCGGGTCAGCAGCTCCACCGCCTCCAGCGAAAAGGGGGAGCTGAGGAACTTCAGGCCTCGCTCGTCGGCGTGCTTCTTCAGGCCATGCCACTGCTCCTCCGTGAACTCCATCCGCTTCCAATACTCGTACCTCGTGGCATCCTGCTGGCTGAACTTGACTCGCCATGGCTCCGCCGGCGTCGACTCGGCTGCCGCGATGTGGGTCTGAAACTTGACCGCGTCGGCCCCGGCGGCGGCGATGGCGTCGATGTAGGCATGGGCCGTGCCGAGGCTTCCGTCATGCGCCTGAGCCACTTCCGCCGCAATGATACACGGCGTCGCGGGATCCACGGCTCGCTCACGAAAGATCCCACCGCGAGTCATAGCGCCTTTCGCTCGACCGACCAGGTGTGCGCAACGAGAAAATCGCCGACCTGATGCGGTGGCAATTTCCCCGTGCCGAAATAGTCGCCTTCCACGACGGACAGCTTGCCGGCCTCCAACACGAGGTCTTCCAAGGTGTCGCTCACCGTGCACCAGATGCTGTAGGTGTAGATCCCCGGCAACAGGGGCAGGCGCGGAATCGTGCATTGAATGCGGGCGCCCGGAACCAGCACCAGCACGCCATCGTGGGAGGCGCGCGACAGACATGCAAACAACGGCTGGCCAAGGATGCCGGAGAACTTGATCTGCACCACGGCATTGTGGAGCGCCTCACAATCGCGAATGTCATAGTCCAGCGCAATCGAGATATCCTGGCCGGAGGTGACCGTGTCGACCACCTCCATCCGGTTGTTCAAGACCGATACGTTAGTGAATCGCAGACGCCCGTCACCCTTTCGATCTTCACGCTCGGAGACGGGCATGCCGATATGGACGCGGGTCCTGGACAGGTACTCCTCGATCACCGAGGGTGGGGCCCCCGATTCCTCCAGACGACCGCCCTCGATCAGCAAGGCCCGGCTGCACAAGGCGGTAATCGCGGCCATGTTGTGGCTAACGAAGAGCACCGTGCGCCCTTCCTGCACCACAGTTCCCATCTTGCCGAGGCATTTTTTCTGAAAGGCCGCGTCACCGACCGCCAGCACCTCATCGACAAGTAAAATGTCCGGTTCCAAGTGCGCCGCCACGCCGAAGGCGAGACGCACGTACATGCCGCTGGAATAGCGCTTCACCGGAGTGTCGAGGAACCGCTCGACCTCCGAGAACGCGACGATTTCATCGAACCGACGCGCAATGTCGCTCCGCCGCATCCCGAGGATTGCTGCATTCAGGAAGATGTTCTCACGTCCCGTCAGCTCCGGGTGAAAGCCGGTGCCGACCTCCAGCAAGCTGGCGACCCGGCCGCGATACCGAATGCGTCCGGTCGTTGGCTCCGTGATACGGCTGAGCAGCTTCAGCAATGTGGACTTGCCAGCGCCGTTCCTCCCGATAATCCCGACGGCCTCGCCCTGCTTGACGGAGAAGGAAACGTCGCGGAGCGCCCAGAATTCTTCCTTCTGTCTCCGGGCCGGCCCGCGGGGTGAGCGCAGCCACCGGAACGGGGCCCGCACCGCCGCTTCGATGGCATGCCGCAGGTCATCGCCCTTCGCACGCTGATGGTCGATGACGTACTGCTTGCCGAGGTGTGCGACATCAATCACGGTGTCAGGCATGCCCGCGCTCAAATGACATCGGCAAAGGTCCGCTCGGCTCCGCGGAAGTACCAGACGCCTGTAAGGAGAAGACACAACGCCCCCACCAGCGAGAAGACCAGGCTCTGCCAGGCGAGAGTGTGCTGGCCACCCAGAATGCACCAGCGAAAGCCATCGATGACACCCACCATGGGATTCAGGGAATAGAGCAGACGGTAGCGCTCCGGCACGACGCTGCTCACGAAGCCAACCGGCGAGAGGTACAGCCCAAACTGGACCACGAACGGCACGATGACGCGAAAATCCCGGTACCTGACCGTCAGGGCCGCGGCCCATGCGCCCGCCCCGAACGACGCCGCCATGGCGAGCAGCACGAACAAGGGCGTCAACGCGATGGTTGCGGGCGGCACCCAGTGATACCAGATCATCAACGCGACCAGAAGCGCCAGAGAGATCAGGAAATCGACCAGGCCGGTGATGAGGCCGCCGGCCGGGATGATGAGGCGGGGGAAATAGACCTTGGAAATGAGCCCGGAGTTTGACACGAGGCTGTTGCCGCTATCGGACAAGGCGGTAGCGAAAAACTGCCACGGAAGCAGGCCGCAGAGCACCAGGAGCGGGTAGGGGACACCGCCCGACGGCATGCTCCCGAACCTCCCGAAGACCACGGTGAGGATGAGCATCGTAAGACACGGCCGGATGACCGACCATCCAATCCCCACCACCGTCTGTTTGTAGCGCACCAGCAGATCGCGCCAGGCCAGGAACAGAAACAGCTCGCGATACCGCCAGAGATCCTGGAGATACCGCTGTCCTCCCCGACCCGCCGCGATCACCGTTTCTTCGGATGCTGTCATCGTCCCCCATCGCCGGCCCGTGGAGCCCAATCTCCTCTGGCTGGCGCCCAATGCAAGACACGGACTACGGCGGGCAGCATGCTAACGTTCTAACGCGCCGCAAGTTAACTTGTCCCAACTATACAGGGGCATACCTCCTCTCGCACCCATGTTGCGAGAACGCAACATCGCCCCTGCGGCATGGCTCCTGCTATCCCGCCAGCACAACCACCAGGAGGATGGCTGACGATCCTGCATGTTGTCGCTCCGGCGCGGTTCGGCGGCCTCGAGCGAGTCGTCCTAACGCTCACTGCCGGGCTCGTTGGGCGTGGACACGCCGTCCATGCTGCGCTGGTCCTCAACAGCGCCGGGCCTGAGCCTGCTCTCGTCAGTGAGCTCCGAGCGGGCGGCGTGAAAGTGCACGCCCTTCAATTGCCCGGTCGGGCCTACGTGCGTGAGCGCGCCGCCATCACCACCCTCTGCCAAGAGCTGCAGCCCACGGTGGTGCACACGCACGGCTATCGCCCCGACATCCTCGACGCGCCCGTCGCACGACGTGGGGGAGCGGCCATCGTCACGACCGTCCACGGGTTCACGGGCGGCGACTGGAAGAACCGCTTCTACGAGTGGCTTCAAGTTCGCGCCTACCGGAGGTTCGACGCCGTCGTCGCCGTCTCGACGCCGCTCGTCGAACGGCTCCGACTGAGCGGCCTGCTGCCGGGCCGTCTGCATCTGGTTCGCAACGCTTGGAGCGGCGAGCGCGAGTATCTCGAGCGGGCTCCCGCCCGCGCGGCGCTCGGCATCACATCCGACGAGCAGGTGATCGGCTGGATCGGGCGGCTCAGCGCCGAGAAGGGGCCCGACATCATGATCGAGGGGCTGGCCAGATTGCCGGATGCCGCGATTCGCCTCTCGCTGGTCGGGGAGGGGCCCTTGGAGGGCGTGCTGCGAGCCCAGAGTCGAAATCTGGGTGTCGCTGATCGGGTACGTTGGCACGGCCTCGTCCCCGATGTGGCGCGGCTGTATCGCGCGTTCGACGTCCTGGTGCTGAGCTCCCGAACGGAGGGCACGCCAATCGTGCTGCTCGAGGCGATGGGCGCTGGGGTGCCCGTTGTCGCGACATCGGTGGGGGGGGTACCCGATGTGATCTCGCCGGCCGAAGCCGTGCTCGCCGCGCCCAACGACTCTGCCGCCCTGGCACAAGCGATCGGTAGCGTGCTCGCCGATCCCACGGCGACCCAGCGGCGCGTCGAGGCGGCTCGGGAACGGCTCAAGCGGGAGTTCGCGATCGCCCCCTGGCTGGAGCGCTACGAAGCCGTCTACGAGGCTGCCACCGCTTCGAGGAGGCGGGCGTGAGCGCTGCCCATGCCAGTTTGGTCGGCGCGGCCGCCCTGGGAGTGTATACCTACCTCGGATACCCGGTGCTGCTCAAGCTCCTGGCGCTGGCGCGTCCGCCGCGTCCCGCGCCGGCAGACCCGTCGGTCTGGCCTCTCGTGAGCATCACCATCCCGGTGTACAACGAGGAATCCGTCATCCGAAGCAAGCTCGAGGAGGTGCTGGCAGGCGATTATCCCGGCGACCGCCGTCAGATCGTGGTGGTCTCCGACGCCTCCACTGATCGGACCGACGCAGTCGTGGCGGAGTTTGCCGGCCGTGGCGTGGAGCTGGTGCGGCTGCCCCAACGGGGGGGAAAGACGGCGGCTGAAAACGCGGCGCTGCCCTTTCTGCGCGGCGATATCGTGGTGAACAGCGACGCGTCGATCGGCGTCCCGTCGGGCTCGTTGAAACACCTGATCCGCCCCTTCGGGGATCCGACGGTCGGGGTGGCCTCCGGCCGCGATGTCAGTGTCACACGCGCCGCGGACGAGGCGAATCAGGGCGAGTCCGACTACGTGGGCTATGAGATGTTGGTGCGCCGGCTGGAAACGGCCGTGGACGGGATCGTCGGGGCGTCGGGCTGCTTCTACGCCATCCGCGCGGACCTCCACCAGTACCTGGTGCCGGAGGCGCTGAGCCGGGACTTCGCCGCCCCCCTGATCGCGCGAGAGCACGGACACCGGTCCGTGTCGGTGGACGAAGCGGTGTGCTTCGTTCCCCGATTCGCGTCGTTGCGCAAGGAATACCGGCGCAAGGTGCGCACCATCACGCGCGGGATGGAAACCTTGTTCTACAAGCGTATGCTGCTGAATCCTCTCCGCTACGGGCTCTTCGCCTGGGAGCTCTTCAGCCACAAGGTGTGCCGGTGGCTACTCCCCTGGGCCGGGCTGCTCGCGGTGGGTGCGTTGGCGGTCTTGGCGGTGCAGGCGCCCTGGGCTCGGTGGCTGCTCCTCAGCGGCGCTGTAGGGGTGCTCGCCGCGGGGATTGGCTGGCTCTGGCCGGACCGCTGGCGGCTGCCACGTCTCCTCGCGTTCCCAGCCTATTTCGTGACCGGTAACGTGGCGGCCCTGCACGCCTGTCTCAACGCCGTACGTGGCGATCTCAACCCGATCTGGGAGCCGACTCGACGCCCGCCGGCCGGCTAGTTCGGTAGGGCGGTGAACAGGGCGGGGACCACCGCGCGCGCAACCTGCTGCGCGAGGGCGAACGCCTGGGCCTCGTCGTGCGTCACCGGAACGATCACCCGCACCAGCGCCTCGTCGCTGCGGCGGCGCAGGGCCGCGTCGCGCAGCAGATCCCACTTCACCGCGTACTCATTCCAGGCGACGCGACCCCGCCCTTGGTACCAGTACAGGACGAGGACGCGCTCGGTCTTGTTCTGCAGGAGGTAGCGGTTCACGGTGACGGGTCCGCGGAGCGTCATAATCGTGGTTGGCGCCGATGTCAGGGGCTCCCAGCCGGAGCCGGGGAGGCAGTTCTTCGGTGAGTGGATTGTCCGGCCTTGGAGCTGCTGGTCGTAGTACCCCACGTAGACGGAGAACCAGGGCGCCTGTGCCGTGTCGCTCTTGGCGGGAGTGAACTGCCGCAGCAAGTAGCTGGTCACGCCGGCCACCTGGCGCTCGGCCTCACCGAGCGTGACGTCTCGACCGGTGTAGCCCGCGAGGGTATCGGGCACGACGGCCGAGAACGGCGCGTGCAGGGCCGGACGCCGCTGGCCACCCAGCCCAAGCGTCATGGCCGACCCCGCGACGAGCAGGATCCCGGGAGACCACCGCAGCGTCGGGGTCAGGTGCCGCCTCCGCTCGTCCGTCCACGGTGCTCGAACCGATGCAGCACCCAGGTGAGGGCGCCGAGTACGCCGAAGGCGACGACGAAGATCACCCAGCCTTCGCTGTAATGCATGAAGCCGTCGGCCCACGTTGGGCTGACGTAGTACACGAGGAAGCCGGTCAAGAACACGCGCACCCCGTTGAGCACCATGGCCACGGGGATCGCCGCGGCGACGAGGATGACGCGGGGCCAGGTGCCCGCGAGCCACAGCCCCCCGGTGAGCACACCGAGCGACAGCAGGGCAGTCAGGGAGCGCAGTCCGCTGCACGCCTCGGTCACGAACAGGGAGCGGCCGGGCAGGAGAATGACGTTGCCCGCGAGCTGCACCGGCACGTGCCGGGCTCCCAGCAGCCAGGCGCCGAGCTGTGACGCCTTGAACTGTAGGGGGAGGGCGAGCGTGCCGAGCACGACGGCGGGCAGGGGGACGGAAAGCCCCACGAGCGTAACGGGAAGCCACCAGGCGCGCAGCTGTCGAAGCCCGCCGGCGAACACGACCAGTGCGCAGGCGGCCATCACCATCGACATCCGCATGGTGTACAGCTCGGCGGCGAGGCCTGAGAGGTACCGCAGCAACACCGCTCCGGCGAGGAGGACCAAGCCCAGCGTCGGCTGGGGCTGGGCATCAGGCCGCCACCCTCGACGCCAGATCAGGAACACGGCGACCGGGAAAAGCAGGAGACCGTGACCCGCTTCGGGGTCCGACCACCAATCGTGGGCAAGCCCGACAAACGGCTTGGCGAACAGCAGTCCGAAGGCCAGCATAGTCAGTAGTGCCGGCGTCCAGCGGGCACGGTCGCGAAGCGGGAGGGGGATGGTCATCCAGTGACGCCTAAGATAACCGCCCGTTGCGCCGGAAGGAGTGACCGACGCAACGGGCGGAGACGCGGAGTCCGACGGGCGCTGAGGGAGAGGATCCGCGCCGCGCTACCAGGCTCCGCGCTTGAACAGCATGACCGGCAGGGTTCGCATCATGATACGGAAATCCTCGGCGACCGATTGCCGGGCGATATACTCCAAGTCGTAGGACACCTTCCGCCGCACATCGTCGAGGCAGCTGTCGTAGTGCTGGTTGATCTGGGCCCAGCCGGTGATACCCGGCCGCACGCGCTGCCGCCCCTGGTAGCCGTCGATCTGACCGCGGAGCTCGACGAAGATCCGCGGCTGCTCCGGCCGAGGGCCGACGACGTTCATGTCGCTGCGGAGGACGTTCCACAGTTGGGGCAGCTCGTCCAACCGGTACTTTCGAAGGAACCGGCCGACGAGGGTCACGCGCGGATCTTCCGGCGCGGCCCAGACCTGGGCGTCGGTATTCCCCGCTGCGGTGGCCATCGTCCGGAACTTGTAGATCCTGAATGGCTGCCCCCCCAGGTCCTGAGAACGGCTGTGGTTCAGTGACGCGACCTTGGGATCTCGGCGGTCGAGGCCGACGCGGGTCTGCGCGTAGAAGACCGGGCCGCGCGAGGTGAGCTTGATCAGCGCCGCGATCACGAACATCACCGGGAGAGTGAGCGTCAGGCCGACGAAGGCGACGGCGACGTTCAGCAGGCGGCGTGGGCGTTCGGCGTCCGGGCTGAAGAACAGCGTCGTCGGGGGACGGCGCACCTTGGTCCGGATGACTCGGCGGTCGGTCGGGCGGCCGGACGTCCCAAGGTTTGGTGACGGGACGTGCTGAGCGGCCGAACGCGTGGGCGACATGCGCGATCCTAGAGCAAGGCTCGTGCACAAAGTCTGGGAGAAGTCGCGTACCGTAACGTCAAGCGGGGCAATGCCTTCCACTAGCCACCTTGATCGGCGTCGCGTCCCTCGTGTAGCAGGGCGGCCCCTATTGTTGGGAAGCTGCTACAGTGCTCCCTCGCTGTTTCAGAATTGCGTGGCGGGCGGAAGGGTGATCTCGAAATAGAACCGCGTGCCCCAATCGGGGCGACTCTCGACCTTCAGCTCGGAGCCCATCGCCTCGACCAACCGCCGGCAAATGGCCAGCCCCAGTCCCGTGCCGGAGAGGTAGAACCGCCGCTTCCCGCCGGTGCGCCGGAACGGTTGGTACAGGGTGCCCAGGAACTCGGGGTTGATCCCCTTGCCGGTGTCGCGGACCGAGAATTCCACGCGGTAGCGGTCGGTCGACTTGCCGACCAGCTCCACGAATCCCTCCTCGGTGAACTTGAGGGCGTTGGTCGTGAGGTTGAGCAACACGCGGCTGAGGGCCAAGTGGTGGCCGCGCCGGTGGTCGGTGGTGGGTGGCAGGACGCGGATGGTCAGGTGCTTTTCCTCGGCGATCGGCCGCACGATGTCCCGCACCGACTCGAACATCTCGGTGATGGAGAACGGGGCTTGCTCCTGCTCCGCCAGGCGATCGCCGCCGCGCACCAGCTCGATCAGGTCACTCGACAGCGACGACAAGCCCAGGGCCGCCCCGTAGATCAGCCCCAGCTGCCGACGTTGCAGGTCGTTTACGCCGCCGCTCTGTCCCCGTTGCAGCGTTTCGGCGAGGAAGAGGATCGACGTGAGCGGCGAGCGGAGGTCATGCGCCACTTCGACGAGCAGCTCGGGCCCGTCCGGGCCCGAGAGGCGGGAGGCGGCCAGCCGCGACGCGACGGGCTCGATCGCCTCGCGCACGGTTTCGATGCTTTGCAGGAGCTCGAGTGCCGTCGCGGGGGCGATGTCGCGCCCGGGATCAGCCCAGGCGTGAACGACCTCCGCGCGCAGGCGATCGAGCATGTGACGCCCCAGGGCGGTCGCCGAGCGGGGAGGGACAGCGCGCGTCACCCCTTGGCGCCGTTCGTCCACCGCGGTCGCCAGCTCGGTGAGCACTTCCAGCATTTCGCGCCGGTCGATCGCTTCCCCGTGGTCGGTCCCCCACGACGCGACGATCCGGCGGGCGGCGTCTTGCAGCGGCGCGGCGCCGATCCCGGCGAAGGCCTCAGCGTCGTCCACAGAGCCGACCGCCGGCTCCGTCATTCGTCCGGTACGGTCACAGTCTCGCGTTGCAGACCGTGACGTTCCATCAGCCGGTAGAGCGTCGTGCGATCGACGCCGGCAATCCGGGCCGCGCGGGACATGTTGCCTCCGGCTTGTGTCACCAACCAGGTCAGATAGCGCCGCTCGAACTCGGCGATCAGCCGATCTCTGGCGGCGTGGTAACTCTCGTCTCCGAACTGGGCCGGGACCGGGAAGACGGGATCGGCTGCTTTGGCCGATCCGGCCATGACCGGTGACTCCCCGAGAAATGGGATATTCTCCGGCTGGATATCGGCGTCCGGCTCTACCATGACCATGGTGTGCTCGAGCACGTTTTGCATCTCGCGCACGTTCCCCCGCCACGGGTGCTGCTTGAGGGCCCGCATCGCTGAGTCCGACAAGCGCGGCGGCGCTGCACCGTTGCCCCGATGCCGGCTCCAGTACTGCTGCATGAAGTAGTTGGCCAGGACCGGAATGTCCTGCTGACGATCCCGCAGCGGTGGAATATGGATGGGCACCACCCACAGGCGGTAGTAGAGGTCCTCGCGCAGCATACCGTTCTGCACGCTCTCGGCCGGGTCGCGGTTGGTCGCCGCGATGAACCGCACGTTGACCACAGCGTCGGTGTGCTCGCTGCCGACCCGGCGCACGACGCCGTCCTGGATGACTCGCAGCAGTTTCGCCTGGATCGGCTTGGGCATCTCGAGCAGCTCGTCCAGGAAGAACGTGCCGCCGTTGGCCATCTCGAGGAGACCGGGCTTGTCGCGAAGGGCTCCGGTGAAGGACCCCTTGACGTGACCGAACATCTCGGACTCGAGCAGGCCCTCCGGCAGCGCCGCGCAGTTCACGGCGACGAGTGGCCGGCTGCTCCGGCGACTGTGGTGGTGGATGAACTGGGCGAACAGCTCCTTGCCCGTCCCGCTCTCGCCGGTGAGGAACACCGAGGCGTCTGTGGCCGCCACCTTGCGCGCCAGCTCGATCGCCCGGCGGAACGAGGGGGAGATGCCGAGGACGGTGATCTTCTCACTGTTGCCGTGCTGGCGCTCCAGCTCCGCCTGCTGCTGGTGCGTTTCGCGCGACACCTTCACCGCGTGCGCCGCGCGGCCGATCAGGATCTGCAGATGCGTCGCCGAGAACGGTTTCGGCAGGTAGTCCCAGGCGCCCGCGCGTAGCGCCTCGACGCTCGAGGCGACGCTTGGGTTGCCGGTAATCACGATGACGATCGTCTCGGCGTTGGCGGCGATCGACGCCTGGAGCACGTCGATGCCGGTGATCGGGGACATATAGAGATCGACGAGGATGATGTCGAAGCTCTGGCGTTTCAGCTTCTCGATCGCCTCGTCTCCTCGGCCGCAGACGGTGACATTGTAGCCCTCGTGCTCGAGGACGGTAGCGCAGCTCTCGCGGAGCGTCCGCTCATCGTCCACGACGAGGATCCGCAGACTCGCCCGGTCCTCCGGCCCCACACTGAGGAGGCTCGACACCTCATCCGGCCGTGTGGACGGCTCTGCTTGGGAGCGACTGCGGTCTGGGGACCCAAGGTTCCGCACGGAGATGGCCTCCCCCCTACGTTGGGCGTGGGACGGCGAGCTTTGGGTCAGACGATGACCCGACGGCCCCCTGGGATGGAGCACGTTCCGGGCCTCGGGAGCTCCGATCTGCCGATATGATCCTCGTCGCGGTGTATGTCGAGAGCGACGTGGTGTCGCCGCAACGGCTCTTCCTGGCTCAAACCGGCATGTTGCTACGATGCAACAATGTGGCGTATTATGCAGCGTCGCGCCAGCCCGGAGCCGCGGTATCGGCCTTGCGTGACTTTATATTAGTTAAAGGCTCGTCCAGAGAAATCTTGCTACGGAGCGCATCGGAGTCCCATGCCCGGTCGTCCCAGTCAGCCGCCTCCCACCAATCTCCCGGTTGTTTCGAGTCAGCCGACTGCCCCTGTGCCATACCTGCCACAGGGGGGGGGCTATGGAGGCGAGGAGCCCGGCACGGACTGGCGGCGCTACTGGGCGGCCGTGCGGCGCTACCGGTATTGGGTGGTCTTGGTGACGGCGCTCGGACTCGCTGGAGGAGTCGCGGCGACGCGAATGATGAAACCCCAGTATCTGACGCAGGCGACGATCTGGATCGAGGGTGGCTCCAACAACCCGCGCGGTCCGATCCGTCCCGAGCAGGTGATGGAGGCGGCGGGCTGGGTGGACATGCTGCACTCCTACGTGGTGCTCGATCAGGTCGTGCGGAACATGCGGCTCTACCTGCAGCCGGGAAACGCCGAAGACTCGACGGCGCTGGCCAATCTGATCTTGGCGGACCGTTTCCGCCCTGGGCACTATCGGCTGACCATGGACGCGGACGGCCACGGATTTGTCCTGACGACCGACAACGGAGTGGTGGTGCAGCGGGGGACGGTTGGCGATTCGGTGGGTCTGGAGCTTGGCTTGCATTGGCTGCCACCGGCCAGCGCCTTGAGTCCCGGACGCACGATCGATTTCGACGTGTTCACCCCACGCTCGGCGGCAAAGGGGCTGGCCGACAACCTCAAGGTGAAGATTGACGACAACGGCAACTTCATGCGGGTCGAACTGCTCGGGACCGTGCCGGAGCGCATCGCAGCCATCGTGAACGCGGTGACGCAGCGGGAAGTGGAAGTGGCTGCCGAGCTCAAGCGTGCCAAGCTTACCGAGCTCACCAGCATCCTCAACGACCAGTTGACTTCGGCCGGACGCAACTTGCACCAGGCCGAGAATGCCTTGGAGACATTCCGAGTCCAGACGATCACCCTCCCCTCGGAACGGGCGACCCCGGTCGCGCCCGGCCTGACGCAGACCACGAGCCCGGTCATCAACAGCTACTTCGAGATGAAGGTCGAGCGCGAGCAGCTGCGGCGTGATCGCGAGGCGATCCAGCGCGTGCTCGCCCAGGTGCCGGACTCCGGGCTGTCCGTCGACGGGCTCGCGATCGTGTCCGCCGTGCAGCAATCGCCGAATCTCAAGCGGGCGCTCGATGACCTCACGGCGAAGCAAGCAGAGCTGCGCGCGCTGCGCTATAAGTACGCCGACGCGCATCCGCTGGTGCAGCGCACCTCGGCACAGGTGGATTCGCTGCAGCGCCAGACCATTCCGATGCTGGCGCGGACATTGATCGGCGAGATCTCCACGCGCGAGCGGGTGCTCGACGACCGGGTCACCTCGGCGAGTCAGGACCTGCGCGCCATCCCGTCGCGTTCCATCGAGGAGATGCGGCTGCAACGCGAGGTGGCGATCGCCGACAATCTCTACACCACGTTGCAGTCGCGCTACGAAGAAGCGCGGCTCGCGGCGGCGAGCAGCATTGCGGACCTCCGGATCTTCGATGCCGCCGTCGCGCCGCAGCAGCCGGTGAAGGACACCGCCACGCGCCTGCTCCTGATCGGCTTGCTCGGTGGACTTGGCCTGGGGATTCTCGGCGCGATCGTGCTCGATCGAGTCGACACACGATTCCGCTACCCCGACCAGGTCACGCACGACCTGGGCCTCCCGATTCTGGGTGCGCTTCCACACATCAACGGCAAGCGGAACGGCAAACCCAGTGTGGACACGGCCCACGTGGTGGAGTCCCTGCGCACGATCCGCATGAACTTGACCCATGGGTACGGGGCCGCCGGTCCGATGCTCGTGACGATCTCGAGCCCGGGTCCCGGCGACGGCAAGTCCTTCTTGAGCGCGAACCTCGCCATCGCATTCGCCGATGCGGGGTTCCAGACCTTGCTGGTGGATGGGGACCTGCGTCGCGGAGCGCTGCACCGCTTGCTCAACGTCAGCCGCAAGCCCGGGCTTACGGACTTCTTGTCAGGGGCAGCCGAGCAGGACGCGATCGTGCAGCATACGGCTTACCCGCAACTGTCCTTCATCGGTGGCGGCTCGCGCAAGCACACCGCTCCTGAGTTGCTCGGCTCGCCACGGATGATGGAGCTGATCGCGCACGTCCGGTCGACCTACAACGTCGTTCTGGTCGACACCGCCCCCCTCGGGGCCGCGGTTGATCCGTTCCTGCTGGCGACCATGACGGGCAACCTCCTGCTCGTCATGCGGACGGGGACCACCGACCGCGAGCTGGCCCGCGCCAAGCTCGAAATGCTGGATCGGCTGCCGGTGCGAATCCTCGGGGCGGTGCTGAACGATGTGAAGGCCGAAGGGGCTTACCGGTACTACGGGTACATCGCTGGATACGACGTGGGGGAAGAAGCCGAGCCCGCCGGGGCGGGGGGGGGGGGAGGGAAGCAGATCCACCGCTCGACCCAAGACTAATTCGCGGCCGGCGTCACCTCGTAGCGACGGAACCGCGCCCCATCGCCATTGGCGCGCGACTGCCGCAGTGCCGCCGTCGCGTGCACCAACAAATCGACCGGCTCGACCGGCGCCTCGTGCAGATCGGCGACGCCGTCGTAGCCGGCGCGCAGCCGGAACCCCTGTGGTTCCGCGCCGGGTTTTCCGTTGCCTTCCACGGCTTGCGCCAACCGCTCAGCAAGTCGCACTGCGTCGCTGGCGCTCGTCCCCGGCGCGATGATCGCGAATTCCGCACGTCCGAGACGGCCGATCACATCCGAGGCCCGGCCGGCGGCGCGCAGCCCTTCTGCGACGCGCGCGATCGCGGCCGCCAGAGCGGCGGTGTCGCCGGTCTCGCCCTCAGCAGCCAGATCCACCCCAAACACCACGCAGGCCAGCGCATTGCGGCGGCGGAACGCCTCGGCACCGATTTCCCGTGCCCGGCGCGCGAGACCCCGCATGTTGTACAAGCCGGTGTCCGGATCCAGCAATCCCTCGTCTCGCGCATGATCGGCGTCGAGCTTGGCACGGACGAAGGCGTCCAGCTGGAGGCGCAACTCTTCGGCGTCGATCGGGTGCCCGAGGCATCCCCACGCCCCCGCTTGGAGCGCGGCGAGACGCTGGGGCTTGGATGGCGGAGAGGAGGACGTCACCAGGATGGGAGTGCTCGGAGAGACGAGATCGCGCAGGCGGCGGCACACTTCGATGCCGTCCGTGTCCGGCAGTCGGCTGTCCAGAATGATCACATCCGGTTGTGCGCTGCGCGCACGCTCGAGTAGTTCCTTGCCGTTATACGCCCGCAGAACCGCATAGCCGCTCGGCCCCAGGATACTCTCGATGGAGCGCATCGACCATTCCTGGTCGTTCGCGATAAGCGCGAGCGGGGGACGGCCGGTAGGCATGTTACGAGGCACCGCGAATCCTCGATTCCTTGGGTCCACGCGCGGTGCAGGGACCGCCGCGCTCGCCGTTTCAATTGCAGAACTCGTGCGCCGATGACCCATCAGTCAAGCCGTTGACGAGCAACAAGTTAATACTTTGACCCTGAACGCGCATCGTAGTCGCCGATGCGCGCTAACCACAGGAGGCAGGCTCAATTGCAGCGATGGCGCAACCCCTGCCGTGCTTCATGAATCAGCGTTTTTCTTCGTCTGACCGCGCAACTATCTCAGTGACATGGCGTTAGCATCATCCCTGAAGGGCGATGTCCGGATGGCCCCCAACTTGTAAGCCCTTTCTGGGCAGCGGCCCGAGCTCGAGCGAATCAGACGGGCCAGTATCCCTGGGAGGATTCTCACGATGCTCTGCACCCATTGTCGTCCGGAGGCGGAACCCCGCTCGAATGGCGAACCCCCTCCTCGCACCGCTGAGATCGGGCTTGATCGACTCGACGCGCTCGTATGCAAGCGATGCGGACAGCCGGTCTCGCCGCCTGATCCGACCGAGGCACTGCTGCGCAAACTCGAGGCGCTCGCCCGATTTGGGCTGGCATCCGAGGGTCGCCCTGTGCTAGCCGGCCGGGCCGAGGGGTACTGACCATGTGCGGCATCGTCGGGTACGTAGGCAAGCGCGACGCGACGCCCATTCTGCTGGAGGGGTTGGGGCGTTTGGAGTATCGGGGATACGATTCGGCCGGGGTCGCGATCCAGAACGGCGTCGGCGTCGTGACGCGCAAGCTCGCGGGTCGTGTGAAGGGGCTGCGGGACCTCATGTTCGAGCAGCCGGTGCAGGGGACGAGCGGCATCGCACACACCCGCTGGGCCACGCACGGCGGGCCCACCACGACGAACGCCCATCCACACATCGATTGCAGCGGCCGGATCGCCCTGGTGCACAATGGCATCATCGAGAACGCCGACGCGCTGCGCGCCCGGTTGGTGCGCGATGGGCACACGTTCCGGACAGAGACCGACACCGAGACACTGGCGCATCTCATCGAAGACGCCCCGGGCGCCCTTCTCGAGGAGCGCGTGATCGCGGCGCTGGGGCACGTGGAGGGGACGTACGGGCTCGCGGTGATCTCGAGCGACGAGCCCGGCAAGATCGTGGCGGCGCGCCGTGGGTCGCCCGTGCTGCTGGGGATCGGCGAGGACGAGTTCTTCGTCGCGTCGGACGCGTCGGCGATCCTGCAGCACACCCGCTCGGTGGTCTATCTCGACGACGGCGACATCGCCGTGCTGACGCCGACGGAATACCATGTGCTCGACTCGGACTCGCACGTGCAGCTGCGCGCCGTAGACGACATCGCCTGGGACCTCGAGGCGATCGAGCTCGGCGGCTACCCGCACTTCATGCTCAAGGAGATCAGCCAGCAGCCGGAGACGGTGCACAGCACGCTGCGGGGGCGTCTGTTGTTCGACGAGGGTACGGCGCGCCTCAACGGGCTGAACCTCGATCCGGCGGCCTGCCAGCAGGTCCGGCGCATCGTGATCGTGGCCTGCGGGACGTCCTGGCACGCCGGGCTGGTCGGCCGGCACGTGATCGAGGAGCTGGCGCACGTCCCCGTGGAAGTCGAGTACGCCTCGGAGTACCGGTATCGGCCGCAGCTGCAGCTGCCGGGGACGCTGACGATCGCGATCTCCCAGTCCGGGGAGACCGCGGACACGCTGGAGGCGATGCGCACGGCTCGCGCCGCCGGCTCGCGCGTGCTCGGTATCGTGAACGTGGTGGGCAGCACGATCGCCCGCGAGTCGGACGGGGGGATCTACCTGCACGCCGGACCGGAAATCGGCGTCGCCTCGACCAAAGCGTTCAGCTCGCAGATCGTGGCGCTCCTGCTGTTCGGCCTATACCTCGGTCGCCAGCGGGACCTCTCCGAGGAGGCGGGCCGGGAGCTGGTGTGCCAGCTGGCCCAGCTGCCCAAGGTGGTCGCCCGGGCGCTCGAGCTCGAGCCGCAGGTGAAACGGCTCGCCCAGCACTATGCCGCCGAGCGCAACGCGCTCTACCTGGGCCGCGGGGTCAACTTCCCGGTCGCGCTCGAGGGGGCGCTGAAGCTGAAGGAGATCAGCTACATCCACGCCGAGGGCTATCCGGCGGCGGAAATGAAACATGGGCCGATCGCGCTCATCGACGAGAACATGCCGGTGGTGTTCGTCGCGCCGCACGATCACGTGTACCAGAAGGTCCTGTCCAACATGCAGGAAGTGAAGGCGCGGGGCGGACGGATCATCGCCGTGACCAGCGAGGGGAACGGGGACCTGAGCGGACTGGTCGATCACCAGCTGCAGATCCCGGTGACCACACCGCTGCTGTCGCCGATCATCTCCGCGATTCCCTTGCAGCTCCTGGCCTACCACATCGCCGTGCTGCGCGGGTGCGATGTGGACCGGCCGCGCAATCTCGCCAAGAGCGTGACGGTAGAGTAGCGAGTGGTAGGGCGGCACGTTAAGTTGCGGACACGCATGCACCGCCCCCGCCTCGCCACCGTGCTCCTCCTGGGACTGCTGATTCCGGCCGCCCGCAGCGCGGCCCAGCAGTTGGTCGAGTCGGACCCGGGTCGCATCCTGGCGAACCGGCAGGGGTTGCAGGACCTCCTCGGGCGACTCGATCTCGCCGCCAGCTCCCCCGCCTACAGCGGGCGTATTCGAGCGCAGGCCGTCGGCGAGGCCTCCCTGATCCGGACCCGTCTCGCCGAGGGGGATTTCCAGGTCGGCGACCGCCTGGTCATGGTCGTTGAAGGGGAGAGGGAGCTGACGGATAGCTTCACCGTCCAGGCGGGGCGCATCCTGACGCTCCCAACCGTCGGGCCGGTCCCGCTCCAAGGCGTGCTCCGGGCCGAGCTGGAATCCCACCTGACGACGGTACTCGCCCGCTTCCTGCGCGATCCCGTGGTGCACGCGCGCTCGCTGATGCCACTATCGATTCTCGGCGAGGTGGTACGTCCGGGCTTCTACACGGTGCCGACGGAGATTCCGCTCACCGCGGCGCTCATGCAAGCCGAAGGGCCGACGCGGGACGCGAAGCTGACCGAAATCCGGATCGAACGCGACGGGCGGCACATCTGGGAAGGTCCGGCCTTGCAGCAGGCGATCACGGAAGGTCGCACCCTCGATCAGCTCAACCTCCGGGCGGGCGACCAGGTGGTGGTCCCGCGCGCGGGCCATACCAACCTGGAAACGTTGGTGCGCGTGGTGAGCCTCGTGATCACGATTCCGGCAGCGATCTACGGTCTGACCCGGCTGACCCACTAGGCCCTGGCGGGCCTCGCCACCGCTCCCGCCCCCTTGCGCATCGTCTCCGTCGTCGGCGCCCGCCCCAACTTCGTCAAGCTCGCCCCCGTCGCCCGCGCACTGGCCGCGCGCAGCGGTGCGGAGCACGTCGTCGTCCACACCGGCCAACACTACGACGCGCTCATGTCGGACAGCTTCTTCACGGACCTCGAGATCCCCGCACCTCGCTACAACCTGGGCGTGGGCTCCGGGAGTCATGCCCAGCAGACGGCCGGCGTCATGGAGCGCTTCGAGCCGGTGTGCGCCGAGCTGCGCCCCGACTGGGTGCTGGTGTACGGGGACGTGAACTCGACCGTCGCCGCCGCCCTGGTGGCGGTGAAGCTCGGCGCGCGCGTCGCGCATGTGGAAGCGGGGCTGCGCAGCTACGACCGCACCATGCCCGAGGAGCACAACCGGGTGGTCACCGACCACCTGTCGGATCTGCTGCTCTCTCCCTCGCGGGACGCGGTGGCGATTCTCCGGGGTGAGGGGGTGCCGGCCGATCGCATCGCCTTCGTCGGCAACGTGATGATCGATACGCTGGTGCACGTGCGCGCCAGGGCTCGCGCGCTGCACACCGCCGGGCGACTGGGACTTCCGGAAGGCGAATTCGTGCTCGTGACGCTGCATCGGCCCTCCAACGTCGACGACCCGGCGGTGTTCGGCGGGCTGTGCGAGGGGCTCGCGGCGATCGCGCGGGAGCGGCCCGTCGTCTTCCCGATTCACCCGCGCTCACGGGCGCGCCTGGCGGACGGCGGCGGAGATCCGGCCCGCCGCCTGGCCGGGGTGAAGTTGCTCGACCCGGTGCCCTACCTCGCGATGCTGGACCTCACCGAGTCGGCGGGTCTCGTGGTCACCGATTCCGGTGGCGTGCAGGAGGAAACGACGTTTCTCGGCGTGCCATGCCTCACGGTGCGGCCCAACACCGAGCGCCCCATCACCGTGACGCAGGGGACCAACCGACTGGTGGCGTCGACCCGGGACGCCTTGGTGGCGGCGGCCCGGAACGGCACAGGGGGACGGCGTCACCCGCCGCCGCAGATCGAGCGCTGGGACGGGCACGCGGCGGAGCGGATCGTCGCCCGGTTGTGGGAAACGGGCGCCACGGGGAGCGTCGGGCCATCCGTCCGCTGATCGACATCCAGCCCCCGGTCGAGCGCGCCTTCATGATGGGCGCGCCGCGCAAGGGATCCGACGATGCCCTGCGCGCCGAAGAGCACCTCGACGAGCTGGCCCGCTTAGCCGACACCGCCGGCGCCGACGTCATCGGCCGGGCCCTCCAGCGGGTCGAGGCCCCGACGCCGACCTACTACATCGGCCAAGGAAAAGTCGAAGAGCTGAAGGGCGTCCTCGCGGCCGCCGGGGCCACGCTGCTGCTGTTCGACGAAGGCCTTTCCCCCGTACAAGGCGTCAAGCTCGAGCAGGCGCTCGGCATCCGCGTGATGGACCGGACGGAGGTCATCCTGGACATCTTCGCGACCCGGGCGCGCAGCCACGAGGCCAGGCTCCAGGTGGAGCTCGCCCAGCTCGAGTACTTGCTGCCCCGGCTGATGCGCATGTGGACGCACCTTTCGCGTATCCGCGGCGGCATCGGACTGCGAGGCCCCGGCGAAACGCAGCTCGAGACGGACCGCCGGGCGATTCGCCGGAAGATCTCCGTCCTGCGACGCCGGCTCGAAGCGGTGGCCGACCACCGTGCCAACCTGCGCTTGGGACGGCGGGACCTCCCGAGTGCGGCGCTCGTCGGCTACACGAACGCCGGCAAATCGAGCGTGCTGCGCGCCCTCTCCGGGGCGGCGGGAGCCGACGTCTTCGTCGAGGACCGGCTCTTCGCGACGCTCGACATCCTCACGCGCGAGGTGGACGTCGGGGAGCATTACCACGTCCGCCTGCACGACACCGTCGGGTTCATCCGCAAGCTGCCCCACCACCTCGTCGCCTCGTTCCGGGCAACCTTGGAGGAGGCGCGGGAGTCGGATCTGCTGCTGCACGTGATCGACGCGGCGCATCCTGCGTGGGAGGAGCAGGCGGAGGTGGTCGAAGGCGTGCTCGTCGATCTGGGGCTGTATGGAGCCCACGGTGAGGAGCGCAAGCGGGTGATCCACGTGTTCAACAAAGCCGATCTGCTTCCCGAACCGGAGGCGTTTCTCGCGCGAGTCCGCGAGCGATACCCCCACGCCGTGCTGACGTCGAGCATTCCCCAGTCTGTCGCTCGCGCAGGGGATGCAGGAGGAGTCGAGGGGCTCCGGGCCGTGCTGCGGACCTCGGCACAGGCGCTGCGTCCCATCGCCAAGATCCGTGTCCCCGTGGGAGACGGGAAGCTGCTCGCGCAGCTGTATCGAGACGCCGAGGTGATGGGGCAGGTGCAGACCGACGGCGTCGTGGAGGTGCTGGTGCGAGTGGAAGCGAAGCTTCTGGGACGACTCCGGCGCGACGGGATCGAGGTCGAGCTGGGGAGCAAGCCGTGACCGCGCGTCATTCGCAGACGCCCTCCGGGGGGGGGAGGGGAGGGGGGGGGTCGGCCACGGAGGTGCACCATGATACGCCAGTCCCGGTGCGCCTCGGGCTACAACGGCAGGCGCGATCCAACCTCCGTCGCCATGTGGCGCGGGAGGCGGTGCGGGTCGGCGGATTGCTCGGCAGCGACCTGGTCTCCTTCCTCGCGATGCGGGCGTTCGTGCGGGCGCTGCGCGACGGCGAGGCGCTCGGGGCAGGCGTCGCGCACGTGCTGCAGGTGGTGCTGGCGCGCGGCATTCTGAACGGCTGGCAATTCGGCGCGGCGCTCGTGATCGGCCTGGTCGTCACGGACAGCTACGGGCCGGGCGACCGTCCCCGGGCCCCCCGCCGCTTGTTCGCCGCCTGCGCCCTCGCGACGGCGATGCCGATGTGGGCCGCGCTGTGGACGCGCGGCGTCGACCTTGCCTTGTTGCAGTACGCCGTGACGACCGCCCTGGTGTGGATCGGCCTGGTCGGGGAGCGGTTGGCGACGGGGGCACTGATGGCCCGGCTGTGGCCGCCCAGGCGGGAAGCGGCGCGCACGCTGTTCGTCGGGGCGGAAGCCGCGTGCCGGGAAGCGATGGCCAGCGATGCGTTCGCCGCCGGCGCGGAGTCCCGGACCGCGGGCTTCATCGACGTGGCGAGCCCTCCGGCGCCGGACGCGTTGGGGCCGATCGCCGAGCTTCCCTCTTTGCTGCACGCCGCGCACGCCGACACGGTGGTGGTGTGCGGCCAGCTGGGCGACGTGTGGATGGCCCGGCTCGTGGAAACCACCCTCACCGCGGGGTGCCGGCTGCTGGTCGTCCCGCGCTCGCTGGAGATGGCCGGGGTGAACGCCTCGGTGGTGTGGCAGCGCGGGCAAGCGTTGTTCGAGATCACCACACCGGCCCTCAAGGGGCGACAACTCCTGATCAAGCGCGCCGTGGATCTCGCCGGAGCGATGGCGGGACTCGTGGTGGCGGCGCCGGTGATGCTGCTCCTCGCCGCGGCGATCCGGCTCGACTCGCCGGGCCCGGTGATCTTCGGACAAGAGCGGATCGGGACGGGGGGCAGGCGGTTTCGCGTGCTGAAGTTCCGGACGATGCGACACGGCGCTTCCGACGCGGCGCACCGGGATTTCGTCGGGCGGCTGCAAGCGGACGCTGGCGAGGGGCGCGAACAGGAGGGGAGTGGAGGGGAGGGGGGAGTGGCACGGGTGTACAAGCTGGTGGACGACGAGCGAGTGACGCGGGTGGGCCGGTGGCTGCGCCGCACGTCGCTGGACGAGCTGCCGCAGCTCTTCAACGTCGTACGGGGAGAAATGAGTCTCGTGGGCCCCCGCCCGCCGTTGCCGTATGAGTTCGAGGCCTACGATCACTGGCAATTCGACCGGCTACAGGTGAGGCCCGGGATCACCGGGTTGTGGCAGGTGTCGGGGCGCAATCGGCTGAGTTACCGGCAGATGTGTGAGCTCGATGTCGAATACGTGCGCCGTTGGTCGCTGGGGCTCGACATGTTGATCTTGCTGAAGACCGTTCCCGTCGTTCTGTTCAACTCGGGCCGCGCCGCCTAGGCGGCGTCGGCGCACACAGCGACAAGGAGCGTCATGACGGGCAAGGTCGTCCGGGTCGGGGTCGTGGGGTGCGGCTATTGGGGGCCGAACCTCGTCCGCAACTTCGCGCGGCACCCGCGCAGCCAGGTGCAGGCAGTCTGTGATTCGCGGTTCGAGCGGGCCACGCGCGTGGCGGCCGAGTACCGCATTCCCGTGGTGACCGACCGGGCGTCCGAGCTGCTCGCGTCGGCGGACGTGGACCTGGTGGTGATCGCGACTCCGTCGTTCAGCCACTTCGAGCTCGCCCAGGCGGCGCTCCGCGCGGGGAAGCACGTGCTCGTGATGAAGCCGCTCACGACTCGGGCGGATCAAGCCGAGGAATTGTGTGCGCTGGCCGAGCGCCAGGGCGTGCGGCTCGCCGTGGACCACACATTCGTGTTCACCGGGGCGGTGCGGCGGATGAAGCAGCTCATCGACGCGGGAGAGATCGGTGAGCTGTACTACTTCGACTCGGTCCGCATCAACCTGGGCCTGATCCAGACCGACGTGAACGTCATTTGGGACCTCGCGCCCCACGACGTGTCGATCATGGATCACCTGATCGGCCAGGAGCCGGTGACGGTGTCCGCGACCGGCGCCTCGCACGGCGGGAGTCCCACCGAGAACATCGCGTACGTGATCGTGCGCTACGAGGGCTCGCTCATCGGCCACGTACACGTCAACTGGCTCGCGCCGGCCAAGGTGCGACGCACGATCGTGGGCGGGTCCAAGCGGATGATGATCTACGACGACGTGGAGCCGAGCGAGAAGCTCAAGATCTACGACAAGGGGTTCACCGTCGCGCCGCACCCGTCGCCGGAGAACGAATACCAGCTCCTCATCTCCTATCGCTCCGGGGACATGCATGCACCGCAGCTCGACACCCGCGAAGCCCTCGCGGTCGAGGCGGACAACGTGATCAAGGCGATCCGCGGCGAAGAACCGCTGGTGGCGGACGGCCGGGCCGGCTGGCGGGTGGTCCGGATCCTCGAGGCGGCGCAACGCTCCATCGAGCAGGGCGGCGTGATCCTGCCGCTGGGCGCGGCCGCCGTATGACCGCGGCCACGCCGGCCGACCGCGACGCGTTGACGCGGCGGATCGCGCCCGACGTGCGGTTGGGCAAGAACGTCCGCATCTACGCGTTCGTCAACCTGTACGGGTGTACGATCGGGGACGACTCCCAGGTCGGCACCTTCGTGGAGATTCAGAAGGGCGTGACGATCGGCGCGCGCTGCAAGATCCAGAGCCACACGTTCATCTGTGAAGGCGTGACGATCGAGGACGAAGTGTTCGTCGGCCACAACGTGAACTTCCTGAACGACCGCTGGCCCGCCGCGGTGAATGAAGACGGCTCGCCCAAAGGGGCCGCCGACTGGCGGCTGGAGCGCACGCTCGTCAAGCATCGCGCGGCCATCGGCACGGGAGCCGTGATCCTGCCGGGCGTCACGATCGGCGTGCGGGCGATCGTCGGGGCCGGGGCGGTGGTCACGAAGGACGTCCCCGACGGCGCGGTCGTCGTGGGCAACCCCGCCAGACTGCTCCGATAGGATCGGCGATGGCCAGCTCCCGGACGGCGGCCACCGCCGATACCGCCGTCCCGTTCCTCGACCTCGTCTCCCAGCACCACGCCCTCGAAGCGGAGCTCGTCGCCGCCTTTCGTGGCGCGCTGCGCGCCGCGGCGTTCGTCGGCGGCCCGGAGGTCGCCGCCTTCGAGCGCGAGTTCGCGAGCTTCGTCGGCACCGCGGAGGCGGTCGGCTTGAGCAACGGGACGGACGCCTTGCGGTTCGCCTACCTGGCGATGGCCCCGAAGCCGGGAGACGAGATCGTCACCGTGCCGAATACGTTCATCGCCACGACCGAAGCGATCACGCAGGCCGGTGGTACGATCCGGTTCGCGGACGTGGACGATGAGACGATGACGCTCGACCCTGTCGCGCTCGAGGCGGCCCTCACGCCGCGCACGGTGGGCATCGTTCCCGTGCACCTGTACGGCCAGCCGGCGGACATGGATCCGATCCTCGCCATCGCCGCGAAGCGAGGGCTGTGGGTGATCGAAGACGCGGCCCAGGCGCACGGCGCGGCCTACAAGGGGCGGCCCGCCGGGTCGCTCGCCACGCTTGCGGGGTTCAGTTTCTATCCGGGCAAGAACCTGGGCGCCTGCGGGGAGGCGGGGGCGACGGTCGGCAACGACGCCGCCCGCCTGGAGGTCGTGCGGAAGCTGCGCGAACATGGCCAGGCGAAGAAGTACTATCACGACACGGAGGGGTACAACGGCCGTCTCGACGCCATTCAAGCCGCGTTCCTGCGCATCAAGCTGCGGCACCTGCCGTCCTGGATCGAGGGCCGTCGCCGCGTGGCCGCGTGGTATCGGGAGGCGCTGGCGGACGTCTCCGAGATCCGGCTTCCGGCCGAGGCGTCCTACGCCCGGCATGTGTATCACCTCTTCGTGATCCGCGCCGAGCGGCGCGACGCGCTGCAGGCGCACCTGACCCGCGAGAAGATCGGCACCGGGCTCCACTATCCGCTGCCGCTGCACCTCCAGAAGGCCTATCAGGCGATGGGATTGCGGAAGGGCGCCTTTCCGATCACGGAGCGGGCCGCGGACGCGCTGCTCAGCCTGCCGATGTTCCCGGAGCTGACCGCCGCGCAGGTCGAGCGGGTCGCGAGCGCCATCCGACGCTTCTACCGGTGAGCGACGCCGTCGCGTTGTTCTTCGGCACCCGCCCCCAGGTCATCAAGGCGAGTGTGTTGCGGGAGGCGCTGGCGACGGTCGGCCCTGTCGTGGCGGTCGACACGGGCCAGCACTACGACTACGCGCTCCACCAGGTGCACTACGACCAGCTGGGCGTGCGACCGCCGGATGCGTACCTCGGCGTCGGCTCGGGCTCGCACGCGCGCCAGACCGCCGCCACGCTGACGGCGTGCGAGGACTGGATCACCGCGAACCGGCCGCGCGCCGCCATCGTGATCGGCGATACCAACTCGACGCTCGCCTGCGCCTTGGCTGCCGCGAAGCTCCGCGTGCCGGTGGCGCACGTCGAGGCGGGACTGTACGCCGCCGACCGGCTGATGGCCGAGGAGATCAACCGCCGCGCGGTGGACGCGGTGGCCGAGGTGCTGTTCCCACCTTGTGAGCGCGTCGCGGCGAAACTGCGGCGTCAGTATCCGGACGCCATGGTGGAGGCGGTCGGGGACGTCGCGCGCGACGTGCTGCGGCGCGCACTGAGCCAGGCCCCGCCGCCGGAGAGCGTGGCGGGGTACGATCCGGCCTGGGGCCGCCGCTTCGTGTTGGTCACGCTGCACCGGGCGGAGCTAGTGGACGACCCCGCCCGGTTACGTGGCGTGATGGACGGCCTCGCCGCGGCGGCGTTGCCCTGTTTGTTCCCAGCGCACCCTCGGACCACGGCGGCGTTGGAACGGCTCGGCTATGCCGCCAACGGCCGCGTGCGGCTGACCGCGCCCGTCGGGTACCTCGAGAGTATCGCCCTGGTGAAGCAGGCCAGCGCGGTCGTCACCGACTCGGGCGGCATTCAGCGGGAAGCGTACTGGCTCGGTGTTCCGTGCGTCACCGTCCGCCAGGAAACGGAGTGGGTCGAGACCGTAGAGCGCGGCGCGAATCGACTGGTGGCGCCGCAGCAAGCGTCGCAGCTGCCGGCGGTCGTCGCAGCGGTAATTGCAGGAGGAGCGGGCGAGGGAGCCGGGGGCTGGGACCGCGAGGCGTACGGGGACGGCCACGCAGCCGCGCGGATCGCGACCATCGTGGCGCGGACGTTTTAGCCCGACGCCAAGAGATCTCGGTAGGCAGCCTGCAGCCGGTCTCGCTCGAGGGGCCAGGCGATGGCGGTGAGCCCCGCTTGGGCGCGCCTGGCGCGGGCGAGCCGTTCCGCCGGCGCCGCGGCGGCGAAGGCCCCGATGGCGCGCGCGAGGTCGGCCGCATCGTTCGGGGTCCAGTACCAGGCGGCGTCCTCGCCGAGGTAGTGTGCATAGCTCGGTAGCCGGGCGGCCAGCACCGGCAGACCGAGATGCACGCATTCGAGGATCTTGTTCGAGAGCGAGTAGCGCGTCATCCCGTCGAGCCGGGTGGGAACGAGACCGGCATCGCAGCCGGCGATCCGCGCCGGCAGGTCGGGCTGGGCGATCCTCGGCTCGAATGAAACGCTCGCCTCGGCCCGCAGCTCCCGCGCCAACCGCCCCAGCTCGTCACGCTGGGGACCGTCGCCCAGCACCGTGAGGTGGACGTCCACGCCC
The DNA here is from genome assembly GCA_041477065.1 of Gemmatimonadota bacterium. Lineage (GTDB taxonomy): Bacteria > Gemmatimonadota > Gemmatimonadetes > Gemmatimonadales > GWC2-71-9 > 13-1-40CM-70-15. Next base: position 9,695 of record JBGOUQ010000010.1, on the reverse strand, counting down.
CGCTCGATCGCCTGCGCCACGCCGCGGATCGCCACATCGAGCCCATAGAGGGGCGTCAACGTACCGTGATAGATCAACCGCAACGGAGATCGCGAGGGCCGCGCGGCGGGCGGGCGGGGCAAGCCGAAGTCATCCGGGTCCGCGGAGTTGTGCACGACGATCCGCCGCTCGGCGCGACCGATGCCGCGTGCGGCGAGCAATGCGTCGATGGGTGCGTTGACCGTGACGGTGAGGTCGGCCCGGCGCCGCGCCCAGCGCTCGATGCGGCGGGCGAGCGCCGCGCCGAGGCGCCCCGCGACGCCGGGGTACTTGGCGGCGACGAACTCGGGAAAGATCTCATGCAGATCGAGGACCACCCGCGCCCCACGCCGCTGCGCCGGGCCCGCCGCCCACACCAGGAAGTCGGGGAGCGTGTGCACGTGGACCACGCGAACGGCGGCGAGCCGCGGATCACTCGTGAGCAGCCGCCGACACCGCCAGGTGAACCCGGCGTACTCCGCGAGGTAGGCGAGCGGCCCCCCGCGGGACTTGCGACCCGGCAGCCGCAGCACCGTCAATTCATCCACCCGCTCCTCGGCCGGCTGAGAGCCCGTTTGCAGCGCGATCACGGCCACGCGACGGCCGGTGCCGAGCGTGGCCAGCGCCTCGCGCTTGACGCGTGTGTCGGCAGGGAAGCTGGCGTAGGCGAGGTGGGCGATCTCGATCGGGCGAGGGGGGGGCGCGCCAGCCATGGGCACAAGCTAAGCGATTCGGTAACTTGAGGCTCGGATGATCGCAGACCCGCCGCGCGTACTCGTGGCCACGAACATGTACCCGTCCGCGGGCGATCCGGCCCGCGGCGCATTCGTGCAAGCGCAGGTGGAGGCCCTCCGCGAGCTCGGCCTCCCGGTAGACGTTTTTGAGCTACGCGGGGAGCGCCGTGCCCGCCGATACGCCGCCGCCATCGCGCCGCTGCGCCGCGCGGTGCGCGAGTTCCGGGCGGATGTCGTGTACGCCGTCTACGGCACCACGGGCTGGGTGGCGATCTGGCAGCCGGCTCCCCTCGTCCTGTCGCTCGCGGGCGACGACGTACTCGGCACGCCCAACGGCCGCGGCGGGGTGACGCTCAAGAGCCGCATTGACGTGTTTTTCTCCCAATGGGCGTCGCGCCGCGCGAGCGCGGTGTGCGTCCAAAGCGACGAGATGCGGGCGAAACTGTGGGGTGCCGGCCTGCGGCGGCGAGCGCTCGTGTTGCCCTATGGTGTCGACCCGAAGCGCTTCCATCCTGGGGACCGGGCTGCGGCGCGACGACGGCTCGGCCTGCCGCTCGAGGAGCGCCTGGTCATCTTCCCCAACACGCCGAGCGAACGCCGCAAGCGACTCGAGCTCGCGGAGGCGGCGATGGCGCTGGTGCAACGCGAGCTGCCGGATGCGATTCTGCGGGTCGTGTCGCGCGTGCCGCACGCGGACATGCCGGAGTATTACCGCGCCGCGGACTGTTGCCTCCTGACGTCGGCCTGGGAAGGGTCGCCGAACGTGGTCAAGGAAGCGCTGTTGTCCGGATTGCCGGTCGTGACGACCGACGTCGGTGACGTGCGCCGCTGGGTGCCGCTCTCCCCGGAGAGTGCCATCGCGGACGCCACGCCGCCGGCGCTGGCGGCGGCGATCGGACGCGTGCTGCGCGAGCGACGGTCCGTCGATCCCCGGCCGTTCCTCGAAGCCTTCTCGAGTCCCGCGATCGCGGCCCGGATGGTGGAAGTCTTCCGCGCCGTGGTCCGCGGCCGCAACGGAGAGGGCTGATCATGTGTGGCGTGGCCGGGGCGCTCGCGGCCGATCCGCGCCCCTCCGTGCCGACGATCGCGGCACGCCTAACCGCGGCGCTGGCGCACCGCGGTCCCGACGGCGAGTGGTTCTGGAGCGAGCAGCCCTCTCCCGACCGGCGCATCGCGCGCCGCGACGTCCCGGAGCGCGCGTCGGTGGTCCTCGGCCATCGCCGTCTGAGCATCGTCGATCTCGCGACCGGCGATCAGCCGATGGGCAACGAGGATGGCAGCGTCTGGGTCACCTTCAACGGCGAGATCTACAATCACCTCGATCTGCGGCGCGAGCTGACCGCGGCCGGGCACCGCTTCGCCACCCAGGCCGACACCGAAGTTCTGGTGCACGGCTGGGAAGCGTGGGGACCGGGGCTGTTCGGCCGACTGAACGGGATCTACGCGTTCGCCCTGGTCGATCGTCGTGCGGCCGCGGCGAGCGGCGGGCGTGCCGGCCTCTGGCTGGTGCGCGATCCGGCCGGCGTCAAACCGCTCTATCTGGGCCACAGCGACGGCGTGTGGTGGTTTTGCAGCGAGCTCGCCGCCGCGCGTGCGACCGGCCTGCTCGGTCGCGACCTGCGGCGGGGCGCGTTCGCCGAGTACCTGGTGTACCGCTTCGTTCCCTCACCGGGCACCTTCTACGCGAATGCTTGGAAGGTGCCTCCCGGGCACTCCTGTCACCTGCCGTTCACCGCCGCGACGCAGGATCCGCGCTTCGCCCCGTTCACCCCGGTGTTCCGACCCACGGCGGTGCCGCGCGGCCGCGCGCAGTGGGCCGAGGCGATCCGTGAAGGACTGGCCGGCGCGGTCCACCGGCAGCTGATGTCCGATGTGCCGCTGGGCACGCTGCTCTCGGGTGGCGTCGACTCCACGGTGGTCACTCGATTGATGCGCGAAGCGAACGGGGGGGGGGACCGCCCCCAGGCATTCGCGGTGGGCCTCGCCGACGATCCTGAGAGCGTCGAGCTCGACGAGGCGCGGGCGGCGGCGGCAGCGCTGGACGTGCCGCTGGACGAGGTGATCGTGCCCGAGCGCGAGTTTCTCGCTGCATGGCCGGCGAGCATCCAGGCGCTGGGCGAGCCGATCGCCAATGCGGGCGTGCTGCTGGTCGGGCTGCTGTGCCGTCGTATCAAGGGGTCGCGCAAGGTGGTGCTGAGCGGCCAGGGCGCCGACGAGCCGCTGGGCGGGTACCCGCGCCACTTTGCCGAGCGGGCGTGGCGTCTGGCCCGGGCGGCAGGACCGCTGCTGGGAGCGCTTCCCAGCGGCATCGCGGCGAGTGATCGCGTCGACCGGATGCGGCGGATCGCGCGGGCGAGCGATCAAGCCGCTCGATTCGCCGAGATCCTCGCGGTCTTCGGCCCGCAGGAGGCTGCGAGCCTGACGGCCGGCGCACAGAGTCCCGACGAGCTCGTCGCGCCGGTCCGACGGTTGCTCGACGGGGAAACGACTGGAGACACCCTCAACGCACTGCTCCGCGTGGATGGGCGGCTGTCCCTCGCCGACGACCTCCTCATCGTCGCCGACCACATGTCGATGGCGTCCTCGGTCGAGCTGCGCGTGCCGTTTCTCGACCTCGAGTTCCTGGCGCTGCTCGAGGCGATGCCAAGTCGCTACAAGGTTTCCCGATTCGGCGAGCGGAAGTGGTTGTACCGGCAGGCCGTCACACCGCTGCTGCCGCCGGCGTTACGGTCGCGGCTGGTCGGGTGGAGGGCCCGGACGGGACGGAAACTGGGCTTCACGACGCCGCTACGGCGCTGGTTCGGCCCGTGGCTGCGGACGGAGGCCGAAGCGTTCCTGCTCGGCCCGGGGGCGCGCACCCCCGCGTTTCTCGCGGGTGATGGGGTGCGCGCGATCGTCACGGCCGCACGCGACGAGGGGAAGCCGCGCGACCGCCAACTTCTCGCCCTCTACGTGCTCGAGACCTGGCTACGCGGAGCGTTATGACGGAGCGCCGGACCGTGGTCGTCGACGCGCGCATGCTCGGCTATCCGCTGGGGGGGATCGGCCGCTACGCGTTCGAGCTGCTGCGGTGCCTGACGGCGTGTGCGGACGCGGACTGGGTGCTGCTGAGCCATGCGCCGGTGCCGCCCGCGCTACGCGAGCGACTGTCCGGACCGATCACCTGGATCGAAGGAACGGGCTCTGGGTCGGCCGAGCTCTGGATGCAGCGCCGCGGGGCCGCGGCGCTCCGCGCACGACGCGACGCCATGTTCCTCGGACTGGCGAACAGCGTACCGTTCGCCGGACCGCGGTCGGTGCGCTACGCGCTGGTCGTCTACGATCTGACCTTCCTTGCGGTCCCCCTGCGGACGCAGGCCCAGGACCTGGTCAAAGGGTTCCTCGTCAACGTGCCCGCCATTCTGCGCGCCGACCTGTTGTTGGCGATTTCAGGCTCCGTCCAGACCGAGCTACAACGGTGGCTGCCGGGGCGGCAGAAACGAGTCGTGACGCTCCCGCCCGGTGGGTCGAAACTCACCCGGGAAGAGACACCCCCCCCGTTCCAGTCTCGGAGCGGATTCCTGGCGGTGGGCGCCCACCCCCGGAAAAACACGGGCCTGCTGCTGCGTGCCTACGCGCGTCTCCCCGCGCCCACCCGTCGCCGGCACCCGCTGTACCTGGTTGCCCGGAACCTGACGCGGGAGATCGCAACGGAAATCGCGCGACTCGGCCTGAACGGGGACGTACGTCTGCGCCAGCACGGCTCGGATGCAGAGCTGGGCCGGCTGTACGCCGGGTGTGTCGCGCTCGTCTATCCGTCGGCGTATGAAGGGTTGGGGTTGCCGGTGGCAGAGGCGCTGCTCGCCGGCCTGCCGGCGATCGTGCCCGCGCGCAGTCCGATGTCCGGCTTCCTCGGCGAGGGAGGAATCGTGCTCGATCGGCTGGAGGAGCCGGAGCTTGCCGCGGCGATGTCGCTCCTGGCCGGCGACGAGGCGCGGTGGCGCGCGTGCTCGGTCGGCGCCCTGCGCTCTGCCACGACGATCAGCTGGGACCGGGTGGGCACCGCGACGCGCGACTTGCTCCAGCTGCCGTCGCGAGGGTGACTAGGTGCGCGCGACGGCCAGCAGTGTCGAGGCCGGATGGTGCAGGCCGAGCGTCACGGCCCACCGCAGGACTCCAATCACAACCTGACGCGGCGTCATGCCTCCCCACCAGCCCCGGATGCGCAGCTCGGAGAAGCCCGCGTCGAGGGCGAGGGTGCGGAGCAGCGGCGCAGGGTAGGGCCGGATGTGGGTGGGGTCGGTCCAGAATCCTTCGCACGCTACGTAGAGGTTGCGCGGATTGGGAGTGAGGAGGACGAGCTGGCCTCCGGGCCGCAGCACGCGCCGCGCGCCGGCGAATAGCTCGCGCGCGCGCTCCGGCGGCAAGTGCTCGATCACATGACCGGCGAAGAGGCCGCCGTAGCTTTCCGCTGCTTGCGCTCCCAAGTACTCGAGCAGATCTCCCCGTGTCGCCTGCAGGCCTCTGGCTTCGCACTGCTGCACGGCGGTGACGGATGCATCCACTCCATGCGCTTCCACGCCGTCGTGTCGCAGGGTTTCGAGCAGCGTGCCCGAGCCGCACCCGAGGTCTAACACCCGCCCCGACCCCCGCAGCATCGCGGTGATCTTGGCGTATTCGCGCACCACGCGGGCGCGCTCGTAGGGGATCGCCCGCCGCATGACGTCGTCCAAGGCTTCAGTACGCATGGTCGCGGAAGAAAAAGGTGAGGACACCGGCGGCGAGGCTCACGGCCGCGATCCACCAGGTCCACGACTTGGCCGGGAGTCCCGCGGCGCGACTCTGCCAGGCGGTGTTCGCCGCCTCGGTCGTCACCACGGCGAGCGCCGCGCCGGGCGGGCCGGTGCGGGGAACGAGCAGCACGACGAGCGCGGCATTCAGGCACATGTTCCCGGCGGCGATCCGCAAGACGACGCCGAACCGCCCGCGACCGTAAAGGTACGCGGTCAGGAGACCGTTGACGAACATCGGCGGCAGCGCGAACGCCAGGACTTCGGTGGTGGACACTGCGCCGGCGTAGCGCGGACCCAGGCCGACCGGCAGGAGTCGGGCCCCCAAGGCCACCGCCGCCGCGGCGGCCAACGTCACCACGGCGACGCGCCCCAGAATGTGATCGAGCAAGTCACGGGCGGCCCCCGGATCCTCGGCATCGAGCCGCGCGGTGACCGCGAACGCCGACGCCGCCACGGCGCCGGCGGCGAGCAGGAACACTTCCACGATGCGGTAGGACACTCCGTACTGCGCCACCGCCGAAGCTCCCCACGAGACCGCGAGGATCGCGATCCCGAGGCGGCCGTACGCGGTGGCGAGGACGTTGACGGCGCCCACGGGCCACGACTCGCGCAGCGCGTCCTGCCAGGACCACGCCGCGCTGCCGCCCACGGGAGGGGGTGCTGCGCGGCGGTACCGGCTCAGCACCCAGCCCCCGACCAAGTCGCAGGCGCCGATCGCGACGGCGGTGGCGAGGGGCTGCCAGAACATGGTGGTCGCCCCCGCGACCCCTGCGAAGAACACGACGCCCGCGATCACCTGGTAGGGGAGTAAACGCGGCGCCTCCAGCCGTCCGGTGGCGATCGCTTGGATGGAGCCGGTGACGGCCAGCCCAAACAGTCCGATGGACAGGCCGGCCAGCACCAGCGTGGCGGCGCGGCCGAGGAGCGCGGCCGTGATCGCCAGGGCGATGACGGACAGGAGGCCGGCGATGCCCGCCTTCAGCGCGATCGTCCGGCGGCCCTCGAAGGCGGCGACCTCCGGTTGCCGGGCGACGCGTCGGATGAGTCTGGTGTCGAGGCCCAGCTCGCCCAGGACGCGCAGCATCTCGTAGGCCGCCAGGCCGGTCGCGATGCCGCCGAAGCCCTCAGGTCCCAGCACCCGGGCGGCGATGAGAATCGCTCCCGCCCGGCTGAGGCGGGCGACGATCGCGCCCACGAGCTGCGCTCCCGAGTTGGACCAGAGGCGCCCGCGCAGCGACGCGTGGGGAGTGTTGGACATCGGCCCGCAAGCTACTGGCCCCCGAGCCGTGGGGGAAGCATCGTACGGCACGATGTCTACGACCGTGGCGGCGATCACCTCGGGGCGGCGTGCGACGAGCGCCGCGGTCGCGTGGATCGCCGTCGTCGCGGTGCTGAGCGTCGCGGCCGCGGCGCGCCCGTCGCTCGCCTTCGGCGCCGTGGGGGCGGTGCTGCTGGCGGCCGCCTGGCGCTGGCCCGCAGCGGCATTGCAGGTCGGCGCGCTGGCGAGTCTGATCGTGCGGCCGTCGCTCGACATGTTCAGCGAGCGCCGGCTCGGCGCCGGGCCGTTTACGGGAGAGCCGGCGGTCGTCTTCGGCAGTGGGATGCTGCTGTTGGGCATCGTCCTGCTGTTCCGCCGCGGGCGCGAGGGTCTGCGAGCCTGGCCGGACCGATCTTTGTTCCGGGCGCACGTCTGGCTTGCCGCGACGTACGGAGTCCTCTTTCTGGCTGGGTGGCGGCTCTACGGCGCCGTGGGACTCGGAGCGGGGATCCGGGAGCTCGCGCGCATCGGGAGCATCGTCTCCGCCTTCTTCATCCTGTGGTGGTGGCTGGAAGGCGACCCTGCCCGCACCAAGAAGGCGTGGCTGGCGCTGAGCATCGGCGCGATCCCTCCCATCGTCGTGGCCCTCTGGCAGCTGCGGACGGGGACGGGATTTCTGGAGCCCGGTGACATCGTCCGGATTCAGGGCACCTTCTCGCATCCGAACTCGATGGGACAGTTCCTCGCGACGCTCGTGCTGATCGTCGTGGCCGGGGTTCCGCGCAGCCGGGGACGGGACCGTTTGTGGCGCTTGGCCGTCGCGGTCGGCTTGTCGCTGCTCGTCGCGCTGACCTACAGCCGCACGGCGATCCTCGTGCTGGCCACCGGGCTGATCGCCCTGCTCCTGTTGCAGGTTCGGCTCGGGAAGCGGGCCGTGCTGCGCAGCGTCGCAGTCGTCGCGGTCTTCGCGCTGCTCGGCTGGATAGTGGCCGGCGGATTCGTGCGACAGCGATTCTCGGACGTGTCCTTCGGGAGCGCGGCGGTGCAGGGAGCGCTGGCGGGCGCCTCGGAGAATTCCTTCACCTGGCGCCTGATCAACTGGGCCGGCCTGATCCGCTTAGGGCTCGCGCACCCCGTCATGGGCCACGGGGCGGGAATGACGACGCAGTTGAATCCGGTGGTGAACGAGAACAGCGGCGTTCCGTTCAACGCGCACGACGACTTCGTGCGCTTTTTCTTCGAAGGGGGCCTGCTCGGCCTCTTCTGCTACGTCGTGTACGGAGCGTTGCTGTGTCGCTGGGCCGTCCGGCGTCCGGCCGCCGCCGGGCTGGGAGTCGGGGCGGCGTTGCTCGCCATGTTCTTCCTGACCGCCGGCACGACGGAGCTCTCGCTCCACACGGCGAATCAGTACACGCTGTACGCGCTGCTCGCCCTCGCCGCGACCTCAGGTGCTGCGGGAGTGAGGGGCCGTGAAGCGCCGGCGCTCTCCCTCCAACAGCAGTCGGACGAGCGCCACCGACAGCCCGATGAGGAGGCCGACCAGCACCGCTAGTCGCCGCCTGGGGCGATCCGGGCGTGCCGGCAGCACGGGCGGATCGATGACGCTGATGACCGGCGTGTTGCGAGCGTCCTCCACCGCGGCTCCCTCTTCCTGAAGGCGAAGCTGCAGGTACACCTGCTGCGCTACGTCCACCGCCCCTCTGAGCTGCGCTTCGTCGAGCTGTGTGGCGGCGAGATTCCGGCCCGTGCGGCCGCGAACGAACGTCTGGAGAGCCTGCTCGGCCGCGCGCAGCTCCTCACGGGCGCGCGCGGCGCGCTGCGCGATGAAGGCCCGCTGCGGATCCGCGCTCGCCTGCCGCAGCGCCAGCGAGACCTCGCCGAGCGCCGCGAGACTGCGCTCGGCCAGCGCCTTCGCGCGCTGCGGCGTCCCGGCTCCCAGCGTGAAGCGCACAACCCCGGTGCGAAGATTCACGTCCACCTTCAGCGTTTGCCGCAGCTCCTGGATGTCGACCTGCTCGGCTTCCGCCACACGCCGCAGCACCGCATCCGTCGTGAGCAGATCGCCGAAGAACTGCGGGTTGGCTTGCCGAGCCGCGATCCCGACCAGCGGTCCCCCAATCGGGGTGAAGCTGTTGGTCTCGGCTTGAAAAACGGCACCCGACCGATAGACGGGAGGGAGCAGCAACGCCGTGATCCCCCCCACGATCGCCCCGGCCGCGGCGAAGAGCGCGACGGACTTCCAATGCGCGCGTACCAAGACGAGGAGCTCGGCTAAGCCCGCGTACCAGCCCGCGGGAAGCAGGGGGGAGGGTGAGGGAGGCGGAAGGGGTGAGGACACAGGGCGTCAAAGTATACACCCCCCCCCGGTCTTACGCTCCGGGCTACCGGGTGCGACCTTGGGTACGAATCGATCCCCTGGGGCGCCGTTCCCTCGATGAACAAACCACGCCGTCACGCATTTCCGGGCTGGAGTCTGCTCCTGCTCGGCGTCCTCTCGTGCGGACCAGACCAGATCGTGGCGCCGTCCGCCCAGTCCTCGAGCGGGTCGCACTTAGACGCGACCGGCCCGGTGCGTCAGTGGACCGTCATCCTGACGGACACTGGTGGCCGCGTCTGGGTCGCGCAGGCGGACGCCGGCGCGCCGACCGTCCCCACGGATGGCGTCTGGTCCGGCCCGGCGGCCCTGTGGTCGCGCCTGGATTCGGAGCCGGCAGCGCGCGGGTTGACGCTCTCTACGGCCATCGCCGTCCGCCGCGATCGCGGTCAGGGAGTCGGGAAGGTCTCCGTGCTGCTGCGCTGGCGGCTGCAGGACCAGAACGTCCAGCTGGCCCATGGCGAGGGACTCTTGTTGCGAGACGAGCGCTATGGGGTGTGGCGCACGCGCGGCTTGGGCACCGGTGCCTTAGAGGGGGG
>JBGOUQ010000009.1:0-117355 GCA_041477065.1 Gemmatimonadota bacterium | reverse complement strand
TCGTGTATGTTGTGGGCGCCGCCGGGGGGGGGGGGGGGGGGGGGGGGGGGGGGGGGGGGGGGGGGGGGGGCGCTGTATCCGCAGCGCGAGGGACTGGGAGGCGAGGAGCCGCACTTCGAGATCGCGGGCGAGCGCATCGAGACACTGGAAGCGCTGGTGTCGGCCCGCGTGCGAGTGCTGGTAACGACGGCGCGCGCGAGCGCGGAGCGGACGGGCGTGCCCGCGGCCCTGGAGCGGGCGCGGCTCATTCTGCACAAGGGGCAGGGGACATCGCTGCGCGAAACCGTCTCGCGCCTCGGAGCAATGGGCTACGACCGGGTCTCATCCGTCACTGAGGTCGCGCAGTTCAGCGTGCGTGGCGGGATCCTCGACATCTACGGGTTCGGGATGGCCGCGCCCACGCGCATCGAGTGGTGGGGCGACGAGATCGTGTCGCTTCGGGCGTTCGACCTCGACACGCAGCGCTCGGGGGCGGAGACCGAGCGCGTCACGATCCTGCCGGTGAACGCCGGCCAGACGGGCGGACCGGCGGCCGGCCGGCCTGTGTTTTCCTCCCTGCTGGAGCTCCTGCCGACGGACGCCCTGGTCCTGGTGGACCAGGAGGCCGCGGTGGAGCGGGAAGTGGAGCGTGCCTGGAGCGACGCGGCCCACCATCTCGAGGTCGCCCGGCGGCTGGGCGAGGAGCCGCCGGCGCGCGAGGCATTGCTGCTCGCGCCGGGGGAATGGCGGGCCCGGCTTGCCCGGCTCGCGCGCCTCGCCCCCGGGGGGCAGGGAGCGAGCGGCGCCGAGGTCCGGTTCCCTATCGCACCCCCGGAATCGATCGACCGCGATCTAAAGCGGCTGCGCCGCGTGACGGCAGGGGAGCCGCCGACCGTCATTCTGTGCGACAACGCGGGCCAGCTGGAGCGGCTCGAGGAGCTGTTGGGAGACGGCCGCGCGACGCTCGCGGTGGGCGCGCTGGACGGCGGATTCGTGCTGCCGCGCCTCCGCGTGCTCACGGACCACGAGATCTTCCGCCGCGCCCGCCGGCTGCGCCGGCCCCGCCGGTACCGCTCCGCCGCTCCCAGTGCCGCGGTGGGGACGCTCACCCTCGGCAGCTACGTGGTGCACCTCGAACACGGCATCGGCATTTTCCGCGGGCTCCAGACGATCGCGGTCGGCGAGGGAACGCTGGACGTGGCGGTGCTGGAATATGAGGGCGGAGATCGGCTCAACGTCCCGCTCTACCGGATCGACCAGCTCGAGCCCTATCGCGCGGCCGGCGACGGCGACGCGCCGCCCCCGCGGCTGCATCGGCTCGGTGCCACCCTCTGGCAGCGGCAGCGCGACAAGGCGCGGGCCGCCATCCACCAGATGGCGAGCGAGCTGCTGGAGCTGTACGCCCGCCGCCAACTCGCGCCGGGATACGCGTTTCCGCCCGACACGCCGTGGCAGCGTGAGCTCGAGTCCGCGTTCCTGTACGAGGACACGCCGGACCAACGGCGCGCCACGACCGAGGTGAAGCGCGACATGGAGCTGCCGCGGCCGATGGATCGGCTCTTGGTCGGGGACGTGGGGTACGGCAAGACGGAGGTGGCGCTGCGCGCCGCGTTCAAGGCCGTGCAGGCGGGGAAGCAGGCGGCGGTCCTGGTGCCGACCACCATTCTGGCCGAGCAGCACGGGCGCACCTTCCGGGAGCGGCTCGCGGACTACCCGGTGCGCATCGAGGTCCTGTCGCGGTTCCGGAGCGAGAAGGACTCCGTGGCGTCGGTGGCCAAGCTCGCCGGCGGGGAGACGGACATCGTGATCGGCACGCACCGGCTGCTGTCGCGCGACGTGATCTTCAAAGACCTCGGCCTGCTCGTGGTGGACGAGGAGCATCGCTTCGGCGTGCGGCACAAAGAGCGGCTCAAGGCGCTGAAGCTCTCGGTGGACGTGCTCACGCTCACGGCGACGCCGATCCCGCGCACGCTGCACCTCTCGCTGGCGGGGCTGCGAGACCTCACCCTGCTGGAGACGGCGCCGAAGGACCGCTCGCCGGTGCTGACGTTCATCGAACCGTGGGATGACGCGCTCATCGAGGAGGCGATGGCGCGGGAGCTCGACCGGGGCGGGCAGGTGTATTTCGTCCACAACCGGATCGAGACGATCGCCACGATCGCCGAGCGGGTGCGGCGGCTGGCGCCGCGGGCCCGCGTCGCGGTGGCGCACGGCCAGCTGCGGGAGACGGAGCTGGACGACGTGATGTCGCGGTTCGTGCGCGGGGAGGTGGACCTGCTGGTCTCGACGATGATCGTGGAGTCGGGGCTGGACGTCCCGAACGCCAACACCATGATCGTCGACCGGGCCGACCAGCTCGGGCTGGCCCAGCTGTACCAGCTGCGGGGCCGGGTGGGCCGCAGCCATCGACGGGCGTCCTGTTACCTCCTGGTGCCGGATCTGGTGGATGCCGAAGCCGAGGAACGATTGCGGGTGCTGGAGCATCATACTGATTTGGGGTCGGGATACCGGATCGCCCTTCGGGACCTCGAGCTGCGCGGGGCGGGCAACCTGCTCGGCGCCGAGCAGTCGGGCCACGCGCAGGCGGTGGGGTTCGACATGTACCTCCGGTGGCTGGAGGAGGAAGTCCGAGCGTTGAAAGGGACGGGGGAAGAGGGACGGGAGAGAAGTTCACCACCGGATGTCACCCTCGACTTGCCGGCGCATCTGCCGGACGATTACGTCCCCGACGACGAGGCGAAGCTGGATATCTATCGGCGGCTGGCGCGGGCCGAGCAACCGTGCGAGATTCAGGCGGTGCGCGAGGAATTGCGCGATCGTTTCGGGCCACCGCCCGACGACGCCCAGCGCCTCCTCCTCGTGGCCGAACTCCGCGCGCTCGGCGCCCGCGTGGGACTGGAGACGGTCCTCGTCAGGGGCGATGAGGCGCGGCTCACGTTTCGGCGCGACGCCCATCCGCGCCTGGCCGGTCTTACCGTCGCGCTCGACGCGGTGCAGTTCGAGGCGGACGTGCGGCGAGCGCATCCGCTCTCGCTGCGCCTGCGCCGGCTCGGCGGCGAGGCGATCGGCCCCGGTTTGGCACGGGCGCTCACGGCGGTTCTGCAGGACTCTCACAGCGAATAGGAGACGCGATGCGTCGGGTCGGTTTGGTGGCGATGGTGCTCACAATGGTGGGATGCAGCGCGCTGCGCGACGCCTTCTCGGCGCACCCGATCGAGGCAGCGACGGCCGCCGGGCAGGCCCTCACCGTCGAGCGACTGGCAGAGCTGGCCGCGAAGGTGAAAGGCATGCCGCTGCAGCCCGAGAACGTCGGCCGCCTGGCGGACGTCTACGTCGACAACACGCTGCTCGCGCTGGCCTTCGCGCGGGGCGAGAACCTGTCCGACACCGCGACCGTCTCCGCGGCGATGTGGCCGCTGGTCTCACAGCTCAAGTGGGAGCATTTCCACGACCGCCTCACCGCGAGCCGCGCCCAGTTCAGCTCCGCACAGGTGGACTCGGCCTACCGGCTCGGTGCCGTGCGGCTGTTCCAGCACATCCTGCTGCAAGTGCCCCCCAGTGCCGCGCCCACGGTGGCGCAGCAGAAAGAGACCAAGGCCAAGGGGCTGTTGCGTCAGATCACCGCGGCCCGCGGTGCCAACTTCGCCGCCCTCGCCACCCGCTTCTCCGACGACCCGGGCTCCAAGCAGAAGGGCGGATTGCTCAACGCCGGCGGCCGCGGCCAGTTCGTGCCGCAGTTCGAGGACGCCGCGTGGGCGCTCGCGCCCGGCGCGGTGAGCGCCGTGATTCGCAGCCCCTATGGGTTCCACATCATCCGGCGCCCCCCCCTCGCCGAAATCCGGACCGACTTCGCGAGCGGGCTCGAGGACGCGCGGAGCGCCCGACTCGACTCGACCTACATGGCGAGCCTCGACAGCTCGCGTCAGGTGAAGATCACGAGCGGCGCGGGCGCGGCGGTGCGACAGGCCATGCAGGAGATCAATGCGGCGCGCAAGGATCGCCACACGCTCGTGACCTTCCGCGGTGGGAGCTTCATGGTCAAGGACTTGATTCGCTGGATCCACGCGCTCGATCCGCAGGTGAGTCAGGCGGTCCCGACCGCCACCGACGACCAGATCACCCAGCTGCTGCGCGCCCTGGCCGAGCGCAACATCCTCCTGATCCAGGCCGAGTCGGCCGGCGTCCAGCTCACCGACTCCGACTGGGCCAACCTGCGCGTCGCCCACGACTCGACGCTGCGGCTGCTGCAGGGAGCGCTCGCGCTGACGCCGCAGGTGTTCAAGGACTCGACCTCCACCCCCGAAGCGCGGGCCCGGCTGGCGATGGCCCACGTCAACGGCTATCTCGACCGGATCGTCGCGGCCCGCGTCAACTTCGTCCCGATCCCGCCGTTCCTCGCCGATCGCCTCCGCGCCGGCCAGCCGTGGTCGCTGAACCAGGCCGGCATTGTGCGGGCCGCCGACCGGGCGCGCGAGCTGCGCACCCAGGCGGACTCGCTGCGCCCGGGGCCGCGGCCCAACAATGAGCCCGTCCCGCCGGGCGTCCGGCCCGCTCCGGGCCCGGCGCCGGTTCCCGGGGCCCCGCCGCGGCGTCCGTAGCATGACCGCCCTCGCGTGCCGTCACGTCTCCCACCCATTGGGCGTCGCGGTAGGCCTCGCGGCCGCGCTGCTCGCGTGCCCGGCGGGGGCCGCCGGTCAGACCATGATCGTCGACCGCATCGTGGCGATCGTGGGGACCAAGCCGATTCTCCAGTCTCAGGTGGAGGAGCGGCTCGTGGAGCTGCAGGCGCAGGGGCAGCCCCTGCCGACCGACTCCGCCGGACGCGCCTTGGCGCGTCGTCAGCTGCTGGTCCAGATGATCCAGGACGAAATCCTGATCCTGCAGGCCGACCGGGACACCACGGTGCACGTCACCGATCAGGAGGTGGAAGACCAGGTCGAGCAGACCGTCCAGAACGTGCGGCGCAACTACCCGAACGACTCGATCCTGCGCGCGCAGCTCAACCTGGCGGGATTCGCGTCGGTGGAGGAATGGCGGCGCCGCCTTTCCGAAGAGCAGCGGCGCCAGATCCTGCGCCAGCGGCTCATTCAGGGCCTGCAACAGAAGGGCAAGCTCAAGCCGATCAACCCGACCGAGGCGCAGATGCGCGCGTTCTGGGAGGAGCGGCGCGCCTCCCAGCCCAAACGCCCGGCGACTGTGTCGTTCCGCCAGATCGTGGTGCTGCCCCGCCCGGATTCGGTGGCGCGCGCGCGCGCGCAGCAGACCGCCGAATCGCTGCTGGTGGCCGTGCGCGCCGGCGCCGACTTCGCCGCCGCCGCCAAGCGCTTCTCAGACGACAGCGGCTCGCGCGAGCAGGGCGGCGAGCTGGGGTGGTTCCGGCGCGGCGTCATGGTGAAACCGTTCGAGACCGCGGCATTTCAAATGAAGCCGGGGCAGATCTCCGACCCGGTCGAAAGCGACTTCGGCTTTCACATCATCCAGGTCGAGCGCGTGCAGCCGGCGGAGATCCTGGCGCGGCATATCCTCATCTCCCCCCAGATCACTCCGGCGCAGATCGACAAAGCGCACCAGCTCGCCGACTCGATCCGTGCGGCGCTCGCCCGCGGTTCCTCCTACGACTCGCTCGCGCGGCTCTACACGGATGAGAACGAGCCGAAGCTCGCCGAGGCGGTGACGGCCGATAGTCTCCCGGCCGCTTACCGACAGATCCTGAGCCGGGACACCACGCTGGGTCTGAAGCCGGTCCTGCCGATCGGCGGGGGCCGGCATACCAAGTTCGCCGTGGTCGACGTGACCCGCCGCCAGCCCGAAGGGGAGCTCGCGTTCGACGAAGTGAAAGACCAGATTCGCAATATCCTCAGCCAGAATCTGATGATCCAGCACTACGTGGATCAGCTGCGGCGTCTCACCTACGTCGACGTCCGTCTCTAAGCCGCCTACCGGTCCCGTGGCCGCGGCCGCCCCCCACGCCGCGCGGCCCCGCCTCGCGGTCACCCTCGGCGACCCGCGCGGGATTGGGCCGGAGGTCGTGGCGCGCGCGCTCTCGGCCGGGCCGATCGCGGCGGATGTCATCCTGGTGGGAGCGGACGACCAGCTCCAGGGAATTCCGGCGCGGAGCCGGCTGGGAGTCGGCGAATGGGGGACGGGGAGGGGGGAGGTGGAGGCGGGCAAGCTCGCCGCCCGCGCGATCGAGCGTGCCGTCTGGCTCGCCCGCGCCGGCGAGGTGGACGCCATCGTTACCGGCCCCGTCCACAAGCAGGCGCTGCACCGCGCGGGCTACCGCTTTCCCGGCGTTACGGAGTTTCTCGCCCAGCTGGTCGGTGGCGCCGAGGTCGCGATGATGCTGGCGACGCCCACGCTCCGCGTGGTCCTCGTCACGACCCACATCCCCCTGCGCGAAGTGCCGCAGCAGGTCACCACCGAGCGGGTCGTGCGCGTCGGCCGGCTCACCGAGCGGGCGCTGAAAGAGTGGTGGGGCATCCCCGCACCGCGGCTCGCGGTGTGCGCGCTCAACCCGCACGCGGGCGAGGGCGGCCTGTTCGGCGACGAGGATGAGACCGTCTTGAAACCCGCGGTCGAGCAGCTCGGCGCCATCGGCCCGCTCCCCGCCGACACGGTGTTCGTGCGCGCCCTGCGGGGCGAATTCGATGCGGTGCTGACGCCGTATCACGACGTCGGGATGACGGCGGTGAAAGTCTCCGGGTTCGGCAAGGGCGTCAACGTGACGCTGGGGCTACCATTCCCGCGGACGTCCCCCGATCACGGGACGGCGTTCGACATCGCGGGCCAGGGGGTGGCCGACCCATCGTCGATGCGGGCGGCGATTGAGCTGGCGGTGCAGCTCGCGAACCGTAATCCCGCCAGGGTGGGCTGACCCCTAGACGGCCTTGGGCCGAGGCACCACCCGCACCTTTCCTACGCGCCGGCCGTCCATTTCCGTGATCTCGAAGACCGCTCCCGGCTGCGTCACCTGGTCACCGACCTTGGGGAGCCGGCCCAGCGCGCCGAACAACAGCCCGCCGATGGTGGTGTAGTCGCTGTCGTCGAGCGCGAGCCCGTAGGCGTCGTTCACGTCCTTGATCTCGGTCGCCCCGGCGATCACCGGAGCGGCACTCCCAGCCACTTGGGCGGCGGGGCTCGCGGCCGGCGGCCGGTCGTACTCGTCGTAGATCTGGCCGACGATCTCCTCGAGCAGGTCCTCCATCGTGACGAGCCCGGCGGTGCCGCCGAACTCATCGAGCACGATGGCGAGGTGCACCTTCTGGCGCTTCATGTCCGCCAGCACGTCCTCGACCTCGCGGGTGCCGGGGACGAAGAACGCGGGCCGCATCACGCCTTCGACCGTCCCGGCCGTTGCAGAGCGCAGCCCGGCGAGGATCGCCTTGGCGTGCACGGTGCCCACGATGTCGTCGAGCGACTCGCGGTAGACGGGGTAGCGGGACCGCCCCGCCGCCGCCACCCGGTCGGCCGCCTCCGCGAGCGTCACTTCGGCTGGCAACGCCACCATCTGCGTGCGCGGCGTCATCACATCGCGCGCCTTCTTCTCGCTGAATTCGAACACGCCTTCGAGCATCCGGGCGTCGGAGGCGCCGAGGGTCCCGGTCTTGCGACCCTGCTCGACGAGCATCCGGAGCTCCTCGGGGGAGTGGAGGCGATCGACCTCTGAGGATTCGGTCCGGATGCCGAGCAGCCGCACCACGCGGTTGGCGCTCCAGTTGAGCAGGTCGGTGACGGGACGGGTGATCCACGAGAACAGAATCAGCGGCGCCGCGATCCAGCGGCTGGTGCGCTCCGGGTGGGTGATCGCCCAGGCCTTCGGCGCCTGCTCGCCGAAGACCACGTGCAGAAAAGTGATCACTGCCAGCGCCACGAACGAGGCAACGCCGCCGCGTGTGAGGAAGCTCAGCGCGGGCGGCAAGGTCGCGAACCAGTCGCGGAACAGGTGGGCGACGGTGTCTTCGGCCACGTAGCCGAGCAGGATCGATGCGACCGTGATGCCGAGCTGCGCCGCCGACAGCTGGCGGTAGAGATCGCGCAGCGCCCGCTGCACCGTCTTCGCCTTCGCGTCGCCCTGCCGCACCAGGGCTTCGATGCGCGTGCGGCGCGCCGCGACCAGCGCGAACTCCGCGGCCACGAAAAACGCGTTTGCCGCGACCAATACGACGACGGCGACGAGGCGCAGGGCGAGGGATCCCATTTCCGGGGTGGGGGGGGTCATGGGCCACGGAACCTAGCGTGTGCCGACCCGACTTCAAGCACCGTGTTGCCGAGCGGCGGAGCCGCTGGATATGTTTCGCCGTCATGGCTTCGCTCCCGATCGACGTCCAATGCTCCCACACCGCTCCCGCCCGGCGCGAGAGCGCGCGGCGCATGGCGCTGGTGCTCGGCATCACCGCCGCCGTCATGGTCGCCGAGGCGGTCGGCGGATGGCTCTCCCACTCCCTCGCCCTGCTCGCCGACGCCGGCCACATGCTGGCCGACGCGGCCGCCCTCGGCCTCGCGCTCTTCGTGGCGCGCGTGGCGCAGCGCCCGGCGACGCCGGAGCGTTCCTTCGGGTTGCTGCGCCTGGAAATCCTGGCGGCGCTCGTCAACGGCGCGATGCTCATCGCGATCGCGGTCGGGATCGCCATCGAGGCCTGGCACCGGCTCAGCGCGCCGCCCGCCGTCCACGCGACCTTGCTGATCGGCGTCGCCGGTGTCGGGCTCGTCGCCAACCTCGCGAGCATGCGAATCCTGCACCACGGCCACGAGCACTCCCTGAATCAGCGCGGCGCTTACCTCCACGTCCTGAGCGATGCGCTCGGCTCGGTGGGCGCGATC
Source organism: Gemmatimonadota bacterium (assembly GCA_041477065.1). Classification (GTDB taxonomy): domain Bacteria; phylum Gemmatimonadota; class Gemmatimonadetes; order Gemmatimonadales; family GWC2-71-9; genus 13-1-40CM-70-15. The sequence goes on along the minus strand of JBGOUQ010000009.1, from coordinate 108,556 downwards.
GCGGCCGGCGCCATCATCCTCGCCACCGGCTGGACGCTCGCCGATCCGCTCATCTCGGTCGGCATCGGCCTGCTCATCCTGAACGGCGCCTGGCGCCTGGTGAAGGAAAGCGTGGACGTCCTGCTCGAAGCCACGCCGGCGCACATCTCCCTGCCCGACGTGCACGACCGGATCGCTTCGGTGCCGGGCGTCGAATCGGTGCACGACCTGCATGTGTGGACGGTGACGAGCGGCGTGGTCGCCATGAGCGGCCACCTCGTGGTGAAGGACCCCGACGCCAACCAGCGCATCCTGGAGCAGGTCCAGGAGCGGATGCAGGCCCTGAAGATCGCGCACGTCACGGTACAGATGGAGAAGAGTCAGATCTGCGACTAAAGGGGCCGTGGGGAAGCGGGTATGTGGGACTCGACGGTGCGGTGCGCGGCCCGTTGATGCTGGGAGAGTCCCACATCCCCACACACCCACGCCCCCGAGTCTTGCCTTTCCCCGACCCCCTTTCTATACTGCGCCCCTCACTCACGGCTCCGTCAGGACGCAATCCCTTGAAGATCCGCAACATCGCCATCATCGCCCACGTCGACCACGGCAAGACGACCCTGGTGGACCAGATGCTCCGCCAGTCGGGCGTATTTCGCGCCAATCAGCAGCTCACCGAGCGGGTCATGGATTCCAACCCACTCGAGCGCGAGCGCGGGATCACGATCCTTGCCAAGAACACGTCGGTGCGCTGGGGGGACACGAAGATCAACATCGTGGACACCCCGGGCCACGCCGATTTCGGCGGCGAGGTGGAGCGGATCTTGCGGATGGTGAACGGCTTCCTGCTGCTGGTGGACGCGGCCGAGGGGCCGATGCCGCAGACGCGCTTCGTGGCGGGGAAGGCGCTGGCCCTCGGCCTGAAGCCGATCGTCCTGGTGAACAAGATCGACCGCCAGGATGCCGAGCCGCTGCGGGTGCACGACGAGGTGCTGGAGCTGTTCCTGGACCTCGAGGCGAGCCCGGAGCAGTTCAACTGCCCCTTCCTCTATACATCGAGCCGGGCAGGGACGGCCACATTCGACCTGAAGCAGCCGGGGCCAGATCTGAAGCCGCTGTTCCAGACGATCCTGGACACCATCCCTCCGCCGGAAGCGAACGCGGACGGGCCGTTCCAGATGCTGATCTCGACGCTCGACTACTCGAACTACCTCGGGCGCATCGGGATCGGGCGGATCGAGCGCGGCAAGGTACGGGTGGGCGACACGGTGGCGCTGCTCCCGTTGGGCGAGCCGGGTCCCCTGGGCGACGCGCCGTTCGAGCAGGCGCGCGTCGTCAAGCTGTTCGCCTTCGAAGGCCTGGAGCGCACGGAGGTGGTCGAAGCGGCGGCGGGCGAAATCGTGGCGATGGCGGGGCTCTCGGGGGTGGAGATCGGCAAGACGATCACCGCGCCCGACCATCTGGATCGCCTCGCGGGCATCGCGGTGGAGGAGCCCACGATCTCGGTGGACTTCCTGGTCAACAACTCCCCCTTCGCCGGACGAGAGGGGAAGTTCGTCACCGGGCGGCAGCTGCGGGAGCGTTTGTATAAGGAACTGGAACGGAACGTCGCCCTGCGGGTGGAAGACACGGAGAGCCCCTACACCTTCACGGTGTCGGGTCGCGGCGAGCTCCATCTCGGCATCCTGATGGAGAACATGCGGCGGGAGGGCTACGAGTTCCAGGTCAGCCGGCCGCGCATCATCCCGCGGGAGGGGCCGAACGGGGAGCAGCTCGAGCCCTACGAAGAGCTGATGATCGACTGCCCGGAGGGGTATCTGGGGGTCGTCATGGAGAAGCTGGGCCCCCGCCGGGCGACGCTGCTGGACATGCGCAATCCGGGGGTGGGGTCGGTGCGGATGCGGTTCAAGATCCCGGCCCGGGGCCTGCTGGGCTATCGGTCGGAGTTCTTGACGGATACCCGGGGAAACGGAATCATGCATCACCGGTTTCTGGATTACAGCGCCTGGGCGGGCCCGTTGGCGGGCCGCAGCCGGGGGGTGATCGTGGCGGACCGGGAGGGGGTGGCGGTGGCGTTCGCGCTCTTCAATCTTCAGGAGCGCGGCACGATGTTCGTCAAGCCGGGGGATCCGGTGTACGAGGGGATGATCGTGGGGGAGAGTGCCCGGCCCGGCGACATGGACGTGAACGCGACGAAGGAAAAGAAGCTGACGAACATGCGGACGACCGCCGCGGACGAGATGATCATTCTGGAGCCGCCGCGGCAGGTGACGTTGGAGCTGGCGTTGGAGTATATCGAGGATGACGAATTGATCGAGGTGACGCCGTCGTCGCTCCGGCTGCGCAAGCGCATGCTGGGGGCCACGGACCGTCGCAAGCAGGCGCGCAGCGACAAGCGGGCGGCGGACGAATCGTAGCATCGAAGCGCTCGTTCCCATCAATCCCAACCTCAGCTGGGGGTGACGATGCTGGCCGTGGCAACGTCGATGGACTGGTCGCTCAAGCGTCGCGGCGACGACATCGACGAAGAGTTCGGGGAGTTCGAAGAGGATAAGGACCTCGACGAGGACTTCGACGACGAGCTGGACGAGGACGAGATGGAGGAGGAGGATCTCGACGACCTCGACGACTACGACGATCTGGACGACGAGTTTGACGATGGGGAAGACGACGAGTTCAAGCCGAAGAAGGGGCCGCGACGGGATTGGGAGTGAGGCGGAAGGGCCCGTAGCTCAGGTGGTTAGAGCGCACGCCTGATAAGCGTGAGGTCGGTAGTTCAACTCTACCCGGGCCCACTGGATCGATCTACATGCCGTATCGCTCGTCGGCCACTCGTTACGACAGTATGTCCTACCAGCGCTGCGGCCAGAGCGGCGTCTCGCTCCCGGCCGTCTCCCTGGGCCTCTGGCACAACTTCGGCAGCGGTGATCGGCGCGCGACGGCGCGCGCCATGGCGCTCCGCGCCTTCGACCTCGGCATCACGCACTTCGATCTCGCCAACAACTACGGTCCCCCACCGGGGTCGGCGGAGCTGACGTTCGGCCGCATCCTGCGGCGCGATCTGGCTCCCCACCGGGATGAGCTGATCGTCTCGACCAAGGCAGGCTACGAGATGTGGCCCGGCCCGTACGGCAACTGGGGCTCGCGCAAATACCTGCTGGCGAGCCTCGACCAGAGCCTGCGGCGCATGGGGCTCGCGTACGTCGACATCTTCTACCACCACCGGCCCGACCCCGACACCCCGCTCGTGGAAACCCTGGGCGCCCTGGACCAGGCCGTACGCGCCGGGAAAGCGCTCTACGCCGGGATCTCCTCGTACTCACCGGAGCAGACGCGCCGAGCCGCGCAGCTCCTCAAGGACCTCGGCACGCCCTGCCTGATTCACCAGCCGAAGTACAGCATGCTGAACCGGGGCATCGAAGGCGGCTTGCTGCCGGTGCTGCGGGACGCAGGCATCGGGTGCATCGTGTTCTCGCCGCTGGCCCAAGGGCTGCTGACGGACCGCTACCTCCGGGGCATTCCTAGGGATTCGCGCGCCGCCAAGCCCCACGGCTTCTTGAGCCGCAAGCAGGTGACGGAGGAGGTGCTGGCGAAGGTCCGTCGCCTGAACGACTGCGCCCGCGCGCGCGGTCAGACGCTCGCCCAGATGTCCCTCGCCTGGGTGCTGCGCCATCCCGAAGTTACGTCGGCGCTGATTGGGGCGAGCCGGCCGGCGCAGATCGAGGACGCCGTGGGCGCCCTCGCCAATCGGACCTTCACGGCCGACGAGCTCGGCGTCATCGACCGAATTCTCGCGCCATGATCGCCGCGGCGAATTAGCCCGCGAAGGCCGTCAGCTCCACAGCTCTTCCGCCGGTCGCCCGTGCGATTCCATCTGTCGCAGGACCATGCCGTGATAGAGACCGCGGGCGCGCATCAGCTCCTCGTGAGTCCCCCGCTCGATGACGCGTCCCTCCTCCATCAAGAGGATCAGGTCGGCGCGACGGATGGTGGAAAGGCGGTGGGCGATCACGAAGGTGGTGCGCCCCGCGAGTAGCGCGGCCATCGACGCCTGAATCAGCTGCTCGCTCTCGGTGTCCAGGTTGCTGGTGGCCTCGTCGAGGATGAGGATCTGCGGGCCCGCCACGATCGCCCGGGCGATGGCCAGGCGCTGCTGCTGGCCGCCCGAGAGCTTGACGCCGCGCTCGCCGATGAACGTCTCATATCGCTCGGGCAGCCTGACGATGAACTCGTGGGCATTGGCGCGCCGCGCGGCGTCCTCGACCTCGGCGTCCGTGGCATCGTGGCGGCCGTAGGCGATGTTGTCGCGCACCGATCCGTCGAACAGGAAGACGTCTTGCTGCACGATGGCCAGCAGGTCGCGATAGCTGCGCAGGCGAAAGTCCCGGATGTCGCTCCCGTTGAGCAGAATGCGCCCCCCGGTGGGGTCGTGGAATCGCGCCACCAGGTCCGTCACCGTTGTCTTGCCGGCGCCGCTGCGCCCCACCAGGGCGACCACTGATCCGCCGGGCACGGCGACGGTGAAGTCGCGGACCACCGGTTGGCCCTCGCGGTAGGCAAATTCGACCTCCTCGAAGCGGACCTCGCGCACCACGCGCGGCGCGTCGCCCGCGTCCGGCCGGTCGGGCTTGTCCCCCTCCATCGCCAGCACCTCGAACACGCGTTCCATCGCCGCGAGCGAGCGCTGCAGCTCGGAGAAGGAATTGACGATCTGCCACACCGGGCCCATCAGAAGGAAGGTGTACCACTGGAACGCCATGATGTCGCCGATGGAGGCGCGGCCCACGACGTTCATGAATCCGCCGTACCAGATGATCACGACGTTGACGCTCGCCTGCAGCAGCCCCCAGGACCCCCACAAGAGCAGCTCCCGGCGCTGCGCGAACATCTCCTTGCGCAGCACGGTGTGCCGGCCGGCCATGTAATCGAACAGCTCCCACAGCTCGCGGCGGAACGCCCGCACCACGCGGATCCCGGAAAACGTCTCGCCCACCCGGCCGTCGATCCGCTCCGCGTCCTGCCGGATCGACCGGTAGATGGGCCGGACGCGCCGGGCGGCGACGAAGCTGATCAGCATGGCGCCGGGGATGATGGCCATGGCGGTCAGCGCCAGCCGCCAGTTGAGCACCAGCAGCACGACCATGGCGATGATCAGACGAATGGCCGAGACGGTGGGGGACACGATGGCCATCTGCAACAGTCCCGTGGTCGTTTCCACGTCGCCCGTCAGACGGGACAGGATGCCCCCGGTTTTCATCTCCCACAGCTTCGGCAGCGGCAGGTGCAGCAGCCGTTGGAACAACGACCGGCGGAGCGAGAGCATCACCCGCACATTCAAGAGCCGCTGGCGATAGTCCTTGAGCCCGTCCGCCAGGTTGGAGGCGATGACCACGCCCAGGAACGCCGCGCCCGCCAGGTGGAGGCGCACCAGCCGGGACGCAGTATTCAGCTGCGTATTGAGCAGCACGCGGTCGATGATGAACCGCATGAACAGCGGCTCGATCAGCTGGAGCCCCGCGATCAGCAGGGCGAGACCGAGCAACGCGGCGGCGGCGTAGCGATGCGGCCAGAGCCAGCGCAGGTAGTCGCGCAGGTACTCCCGCCGCTTGCCGCGGCGGACCTGCCGCACCTCCGACGGCGCACCGTCCTTGCCGGCTTCCACCGCCTCGTCCAGGCGCCGCGCCTTGTAGTCCTGGACGAATTCCTGGTAGCGCTGGCGCGACGCGCGCGGCGGCTTCACGCGGTCGGCTCCCACAGGGGCAAAGAGTTGAGGAGACTCGCCTGCATCTCACCTCCTCGCCGGCGCCAGCGCGCCCTGGACGGGTAGTTCAAACGCTCCTGGCCCACTCGAACAACGAGAAGCCCGGCACGTTCAGGGAGCGTGCCGGGCTTCTCTCTATATCAGGGGGTCACGGTCACGGTGGCCGTCTGAGCCCCACTGCCCCCCGTGCCGGTGCAGGTCAGCGTGAAGCTGGTCGTGGCGGTGAGCACGCCGGTCGAGGTGGTGCCGTTGGTGGCCTGGCTGCCGCTCCACCCGCCCGAGGCGGTGCAGCTGGTCGCGTTGGTCGAGCTCCAGGTGAGGGTCGAGGCGTTACCGGTCACGATCGTGGTCGGGTTGGCCGTCAACGTCACCGTGGGAGCGGGGATGACAGGCACGGTGACGGTTTGCGCGGCGCTGCCGCCCGGGCCGGTGCAGGTCAGGGTGAAGCTCGTGGTTGTCGTCAACGCGCCGGTCGAGGCGGTGCCGCTGGTGGTTTGAGTGCCGCTCCAGCCGCCGGACGCGGTGCAGCTGGTGGCGTTGGTCGAGCTCCAGGTGAGCGTCGAGGCGCCGCTGACCGCCACCGCGGTCGGGTTGGCCGTCAGCGTCACCGTGGGAAGAGGGATCACGGTCACGGTGACGGTCTGCGCGGCGCTGCCACCGATCCCCGTGCAGGTCAGGGTGTAGCTCGTAGTAGTGGACAACGCGCCGGTCGCAGTGCTGCTGCTGGTGGGCTGGCTGCCGCTCCACCCCCCGGACGCGGTGCACGAGGTCGCGTTGGTCGAGCTCCACGTCAGGGTCGACGCACCACCGACGAGCACGCTGGTCGGATTGGCGGTCAGCGTCACCGTGGGCGCGGGGACGACGGTCACGGTGACGCTCTGAGCGCCGCTGCCGCCGATCCCGGTGCAGGACAAGGTGAAGCTGGTGGTGGTCGTCAACGCACCGGTCGAAATGCTGCCGCTGGTGGGCTGGCTGCCGCTCCATCCCCCGGAGGCGGTGCAACTGGTTGCGTTGAGCGTGCTCCAGGTCAGGGTCGAGGAGCCGCCGATCGCGACGCCGGTCGGATTGGCCGTCAACGTCACCGTGGGCACTGGGACGACGATCACGGTGACCGTTGAACTGCCGGTACCGCCCGTCCCGGTGCACGTCAGGGTGAAGCTGGTCGTCTCGTTCATCGGGCCCGTCGACCGGCTGTCGTTGGGCAGTCTCGAGCCGAGCCAACCGCCGGAGGCGGTGCAACTGGTGGCGTTGGTCGAGGTCCAGGTGAGGGTCGAGGAGCCCAGACTGGGAACGCTGGTCGGATTGGCCGTCAACGTCACCGTGGGCGGGGGAATGACGGGAACGGTGGCGGTTTGAGCGGCGCTGCCACCCGCGCCGGTGCAGGTCAAGGTAAAGCTCGTGGTGGCCGTCAATGCGCCGGTCGAAGCGGTGCCGCTGGTGGCTTGAGTACCACTCCAGCCCCCGGACGCGGTGCAGCTGGTGGCGTTGCTCGAGCTCCAAGTGAGAGTCGAGGCGCCGCCGATCGGTACCTCGGTCGGGTTGGCCGTGAGCGTCACCGTGGGAAGGGGGATCACCGTCACGGTGGTGGTCTGCGCGCCGCTGCCGCCGGTCCCGGTGCAGGTGAGGGTGTAGCTGGTCGTGGCGGTGAGGGCTCCCGTCGTAGTGGTACCGCTGGTGGGCTGGCTGCCACTCCAGCCGCCGGACGCGGTGCAGCTGGTCGCGTTGGTCGAGCTCCAGGTCAGGGTCGACGCACCGCCGCTCAGCACGCTGGTCGGATTGGCGGTCAACGTCACCGTGGGCGCGGGGACGACGGTCACGGTGACGGTTTGACTCCCGGTGCCGCCGGTGCCGGTGCAGGTCAGCGTGAAGCTGGTCGTGGTCGTGAGCGCGCCGGTCGAGGTGGTGCCGTTGGTCGTCTGGGGGCCGCTCCACCCGCCGGACGCGGTGCAGCTGGTCGCGTTGGTCGTGCTCCAGGTCAGGGTCGAGGCGCCGCCGATCGCGATGGCGGTCGGGGTCGCCGTCAGCGTCACCGTCGGTACTGGGACGACGGTCACGGTAACGCTCTGGGCGCCGCTGCCGCCGATCCCGGAGCACGTCAGCGTGAAGCCGGTCGTGGCCGTGAGCGCGCCGGTCGAGGCGGTGCCGCTCGTCGCCTTGGTGCCGGTCCAGCCGCCGGAGGCCGTACAGGTGGTCGCGTCGGTCGAGCTCCAGGTCAGGGTCGAGGAGCTGCCGCTCGCGATGCTGGTCGGGGAGGCTGTCAGCGTCACGGTCGGTACGGGGACGACGGTCACCGTGACGCTCTGATTTCCGGTGCCGCCGGTGCCGGTGCAGGTCAGCGTGAAGCTGGTGGTCGCCGACACCACACCGGTCGAGGCGGTGCCGCTGGTCGCCTTGCTGCCGCTCCAGCCGCCGGAGGCGGTGCAGCCGGTCGCGTTGGTCGAGCTCCAAGTCAGGGTGGAGGTGCCGCCGGCGGCGACGCTGGCCGGCGTGGCCGTCAGGGTCACCGTCGGCACGGGGACGACGGTTACGGTGACGCTTTGCGCGCCGCTGCCGCCGATGCCGGAGCAAGTCAGCGTGAAGCTGGTCGTGGCCGTGAGTGCGCCGCTCGAGGCGGTGCCGCTGGTCGCTTTGGTGCCGCTCCACCCGCCGGAGGCGGTGCAGCTGGTGGCGTCGGTCGAGCTCCAGGAGAGCGTCGAGGAGCCGCCGCTGGGAATGCTGGTCGGATTGGCCGACAACGTCACCGTCGGCGCCGGGACGACGGTCACGGTGGCGGTTTGACTCGCGCTGCCACCCGTACCGGCGCAGATCAGGGTGAAACTCGTGGTCACGGCAACCGCGCCGGTCGAGGCGGTGCCGCTGGTAGCCTTGGTCCCGCTCCATCCGCCGGAGGCGGTGCAGCTGGTGGCGTCGGTCGAGCTCCAGGTCAGGGTCGAGGAGCCGCCGCTCGCGATGCTGGCCGGGCTCGCCGTCAGCGTCACCGTCGGCGCCGGTACGACGGTCACGGTGACGCTCTGAGCGGCACTGCCGCCAACCCCGGTGCAGGTCAGGGTGAAACTGGTGTTGGTCGTCAACGCACCGGTCGAGGTGCCGCCGCTCGTGGGCTGACTGCCGGTCCAGCCACCAGTCGCCGTGCAGCTCGTCGCGTTGGTCGAGCTCCAGGTGAGGGTCGCGGAAGCGCCGAGCGCGATGGTGGTCGGGGTCGCCGTCAACGTCACGGTGGGTGCGGGGACGACGGTCACGGTGACGGTCTGACTCCCGCTGCCACCCGTGCCGCTACAGCTCAGCGTGAAGCTGGTCGTGGCCGTGAGCGCGCCGGTGGAGACCGTGCCGCTGGTCGTCTTGGCGCCGCTCCAGCCGCCGGACGCCGTGCAGGTGGTCGCGTCGGTCGAGCTCCAGGTGAGGGTTGAAGAGCCGCCGCTGGCGATGCTGGCCGGCGTGGCCGTTAACGTCACCGTGGGTGTCGGCACGACCGTCACAATCGCCGTCTGATTTCCGGTGCCGCCCGGGCCGGTGCACGTCAGCGTGAAGCTGGTGGTCGCCGTCAACGCAGGGGTCGAGGTGCTGCCGCTCGTGCCCTGACTGCCGCTCCACCCGCCGGAGGCGGTACACGTCGTCGCGTTGGTTGCGCTCCAGGTGAGGGTCGAAGTGCCCCCACTGGGAATGCTGGTCGGATTGGCGGTCAACGTCACCGCCGGCGGGGGGACGACCGTCACGGTGGCGGTTTGAGCGACGCTGCCGCCCGGGCCCGTGCAAGTCAGGGTAAAGGCGGTGGTCGCCGTCAACGCACCGGTCGAGGTGCTGCCGCTGGTCGCCTGGGCGCCGCTCCACCCGCCGGACGCCGTACAACTGGTCACATTGGCCGAGCTCCAGGTCAGGGTCGACGCACCACCGACCAGCACGCTGATCGGATTGGCGGTCAACGTCACGGTGGGTGCGAGGACGACCGTTACGGTGACGGTCTGATTGGCGCTGCCGCCTACGCCGGCGCAGGTCAACGTGAAGGTGGTGGTCGCCGTCAACGGGCCGGTCGAGACGCTGCCGCTGGTGAGCTGGCTGCCGGTCCACCCGCCGGACGCGGTGCAGCTGGTCGCGTTGCTCGTGCTCCAGGTGAGGGTCGAGGCGTTACCGGTCACCACGGTGGTCGGATTGGCTGCGAACGTCACCGTGGGTGTGGGGACGACGGTCACGGTGACGGTTTGAGCCGCGCTGCCGCCGATCCCGGTGCACGTCAGCGTGAAACTGGTCGTCTCGTTCATCGCGCCGGTCGAGCGGCTGTCGTTCGGCAACCTCGTTCCAAGCCATCCACCGGAGGCCGTACAGCTGGTGGCGTCGGTCGAGGTCCAGGTGAGGATCGAGGAGCCGCCACTGGGAACGCTGGGCGGATTAGCCGTCAACGTCACCGTGGGTGGGGGGACGACGGTCACGATGGCGGTCTGATTTCCCGTCCCGCCCGGGCCGGTGCAGGTCAGGGTGAAGTCGCTGGTCGCCGTCAACGCGCCGGTCGAGGTGCTGCCGCTCGTGGGCTGGCTGCCGCTCCACCCTCCGGACGCGGTGCAGCTGGTCGAGTTGGTCGAGCTCCAGGTGAGCGTCGAGGCGCCGCCGATCGGCACAGCGGATGGGTTGGCCGTCAGCGTCACCGCTGCTGGGGGAATAACGGTTACGGTGGTCGTCTGCGCGCCGCTGCCGCCGGTCCCGGTGCACGTCAGGGTGAAGCTCGTCGTGGAGGTCAGCGCGCCCGTCGGAGCGGTGCCGCTCGTGGCCTGGCTGCCGCTCCAGCCGCCCGACGCGGTGCAGGCGGTCGCGTTGGTGGAGCTCCAGGTCAGGGTCGACGCACCGCCGACGAACACGCTGGTCGGATTGACGGACAGCGTGACTGTGGGCGCGGGGACGACGGTGACGGTGACGGTTTGATTTCCGGTGCCGCCCGTGCCGGTGCAGGTCAGCGTGAAGCTGGTGGTCGTCGCCACGGCCCCAGTCGAGGCTGTGCCGTTGGTGGCCTGGCTGCCGCTCCAGCCGCCGGACGCGGTGCAACTGGTCGCGTTGGTCGAGCTCCAGGTCAGGGTCGAGGAGCCGCCGCTCGCGATGCTGGGCGGGGTGGCCGTCAGCGTCACCGTGGGGGCGGGGACGACGGTCACGGTGACGCTCTGCGCGCCGCTGCCGCCGGTCCCGGTGCAGGTCAGGGTGAAGCTGGTGGTGGCCGTGAGCGGGCCGGTCGAGACGGTGCCGCTGGTCGTCTTGGTGCCGCTCCAGCCGCCTGACGCCGTGCACGTAGTCGCGTCGGTCGAGCTCCAGGTGAGCGTGGAGGAACCGCCGCTCGCAATGCTGGCCGGGGTAGCAGTCAGCGTCACCGCCGGCACGGGGACGACGGTCACCGTGACCGTCTGATTGCCGGTGCCGCCGGTGCCGGTGCAGGCCAGCGTGAAGCTGGTGGTCGCCGCGACCGCACCGGTCGAGCCGGTGCCGCTGGTCGTCTTGGTGCCGCTCCACCCGCCTGAGGCGGTACAGGTGGTCGCGTTGGTCGAGCTCCAGGTGAGGGTCGAGACGCCGCCACTCGCGATGCTCGTCGGGTTCGCCGTGAGCGTCACTGTCGGCACGGGGACGACGGTGACGGTGACGCTCTGCGCGCCGCTGCCGCCGATCCCGGTACAGTTCAGTGTGAAGGTGGTGGTCGCCGTGAGCGCACCGGTCGACGCCGTGCCGCTGGTCGTCTTGGCGCCGGTCCATCCGCTTGAGGCGGTGCAGGTGGTAGCGTCGGTCGAGCTCCAGCCGAGCGTCGAGAAGCCACCGCTGGCGATACTGGTCGGATTGGCCGTCAAGGTCACCGTGGGTGCGGGGACGACGGTCACGGTCACGGTCTGACCACCAGTCCCGCCCGGGCCGGTACAGGTGAGGGTGAAGCTCGTGGTCGCCGTCACGACACCGGTCGAGGCCGTGCCGCTCGTGGCCTGGCCACCGCTCCACCCGCCCGAGGCCCCGCAGCTGGTGGCATTGGTCGAGCTCCAAGTCAGGGTCGAAGAGCCGCCGCTTGGGACGCTCGACGGATTGGCGGTCATCGTCACCGACGGGGCAGAGCTGACCGTGACCGTCACGGTCTGATTCCCCGTGCCGCCGGTGCCCGTGCAGATCAACGTGAAGCTCGTGGTCGCCGCCAGCGAACCAGTCGAAGTGCTTCCGCTCGTGGCCTGGCTCCCGCTCCATCCGCCGGAGGCGGTGCAGGTGGTGGCGTTGGTCGAGCTCCAGGTGAGTGTCGAGGCGCCGCCGATCGGCACGTTGTTCGGATTGGCCGTCAGGGTCACTGTGGGCGCGGGGACCACGGTCACAGTGGCGGTTTGAGCGGCGCTGCCCCCCAAGCCGGTGCAGGTTAGCGTGAAGCCAGTCGTCGCCGTCACGGGACCCGTCGAGACGCTGCCACTCGTGGCCTGCGGGCCGCTCCATCCTCCGGACGCCGTACAGCTGGTCGCGTCCGTCGAGCTCCAGGTCAGGGTCGACGTGCCGCCGCTGGCGATGCCGGCCGGGGTGGCCGTCAACGTCACCGTGGGTACGGGAACCACCGATACGGAAGCGGTTTGATTCCCGGTGCCGCCTGCCCCGGTGCACGTCAACGTGAAACTGGTGGTTGCCGTCAACGCGCCCGTCGAGGCGCTGCCGCTGGTCGTCTTGCTGCCGCTCCAACCGCCGGAGGCGGTGCAGGTCGTCGCGTCGGTCGAGCTCCAGGTTAGTGTGGAAGCGCCGCCGCTGGCGACGCTGGTCGGATTGGCCGTCAACGTCACCGATGGGGCGGAGCTCACCGTCACCGTGGCGGTTTGGTTTGCGGATCCCCCCAAGCCCGTGCAGGTCAACGTAAAACTGGTGGTCGCCGTCAACGCACCGGTCGAGGTGTTGCCGCTGGTGGGCTGACTGCCGCTCCACCCGCCCGACGCCGTACAGCTGGTGTCGTTGGTCGAGCTCCAGGTGAGGGTCGAGGAACCGCCGATCCCCACGTTGTTCGGGTTGGCCGTCAAGGTCACCGTGGGCGCGGGGGCGACCGTCACGGTGGCGGTTTGATTGGCGCTGCCCCCGGTGCCAGTGCAGATCAGGGTGAAGGTGGTCGTCACCGGCAACGCACCGGTCGAGCTGGTACCGTTCGTCGTCTTCGCGCCGCTCCAGCCGCCCGACGCGGTGCAGCTGGTCGCGTTGGTCGAGGTCCAGGTGAGCGTCGAGGACCCGCCGATCGGCACGGTGGTCGGAGTGGCCGTCAACGTCACCGTGGGAGCGGCGGCGACGGTCACGATCGCAGTCTGATTGGCGCTGCCGCCGGTTCCGGTGCACGTCAGCGTGAAGTTGGTGGTGGCCGCCACCGTACCGGTCGAGGCCGTGCCGCTGGTCGGCTTGGTGCCGCTCCACCCGCCGGACGCCGTGCAGGTGGTCGTGTTGGTCGAGCTCCAGGTGAGGGTCGAGGAGCCCCCACTGGGAATGCTGGTCGGATTGGCCGTGAGTGTCACCGTGGGCGCGGGAACGACGGTCACGGTCACGGTTTGATCGGCGCTCCCGCCGGTGCCGGTGCAGGTCAGCGTGAAGGTGGAGGTCGCCGAGAGGGGGCTAGTTGAAGCGGTGCCGCTCGTCGTCTTCGTGCCGCTCCAGCCGCCGGTTGCCGTGCAGCTGGTGGCGTCGGTCGAGCTCCACGTGAGGGTTGCAATGCCCCCAACGGCGATGCTGGTCGGACTCGCGGACAACGTCACCGTCGGGGCGGGAACTACAGTCACCGTGGCGGTCTGGACGGCGTTGCCGCCGGTCCCGGTGCATCTCAGCGTGAACGAAGCGGACGCAGTCAAGGCGCCGGTGGAGACGGACCCGCTGGTGGCTTGGGCGCCACTCCAGCCGCCGGAGGCGGCGCAGCCGGCGGCGTCGGTCGAGCTCCAGGTGAGCATCGCGGAGCCACCGTTAGCTACGCTGGTGGGATTAGCACTCAGCGCGACCGTCGGGGCTTTGGCGCTCGAGGATAGGTGGTCTCCCGCCTGGCACGCCCAGAGGCTCGCGCCGACGACAAGAGCGCTGGCAACCGCCCTCTTGTGGAAGGCGGGGGAGACCGGGAACGCGGGCTTCATTTGGCCGCCGTCCGACGGAAAGGGCCTAAACCTGTGGTCCGCTAGGGATAGTTCAAGTGCAACTGCAAGCCGCGTGCGCTCACGCGCCTGCTCAGCCCCCCCCTGGCGGTTTGCAAGGTGTTGCGTTCGCTCTACAGGTACGCAGTCAAATCCCGGGGGGTGGATCGGCAGGGGGCTGATTGCAGCCTAGGACTTCGCGTCCGGGTCCTCCTCGAGTCTATCCAACGCGAACTTGAGCCGGAACATCGCCCCGTCCAGATCGCGCCGGCGCTCGTCGGCGAGCGGGCCCGAGTCGGCCACTCGTTCGAGCAGCTCGACGGCCGTCCGCAGGTGCATCCCGAGCGACGCGCCCGCCAGCCGTCGGTCCATCCACCAACGCCGGTCCTCGCTCGCGCGGCGCTCGTTGAGCAGGCGGCGATCGATGCCCATCCGTTGCTCCACCTGCACCGGCACTAGCGACTGGCGCCGGTCGATGATCCGCCGGTCCTCCACGAACCGGCGATCAGGGACGGCGCGACGATCATTGCCGCGACGGTCGGATGGCTGCGCGAGCATGACATGAATCTGTCCGACGAATCGCAAGTCGGCTAGGACGGCGTTGACAGAGTCGCGACCGGTCCTTAGCGTTTCCTTCCGCCATGTGGCGGAGCAACCACAACGTGAGCCAATTGCCGATGCGCCCGACCTTTACGACCTCTCGCCGCGACGTGCCGCCTGTCATCGGCACGCCGCAGGACATTGGAGGGCACAGGCAGGCTCGGCCGCATCCGCACACGCGAGACTGATTCCAGACCGATCAGCTCGTCGTCCCGATCGCCCCACCTGTGCCGAGCACGGGTGGGGCGATTGGCTTCCTGACGAACCGCGAACTTTGGATGACGGATATGCCCGAGCAGGCGGAACCGAACTTCCTGGCCACGGTGCGCGAAGCCCTGCGGGGCTCGCACCACGATTACACCGCCGGTCCGATCGGCCGGGCGATCATCCTCCTCGCCATTCCGATGATCTTGGAGATGGTCATGGAGTCGATCTTCGCCGTTGCCGACGTGTTTTGGGTATCGCACTTGGGCCCGAATGCCGTCGCCACGGTGGGCCTCACCGAGTCGATGCTCGCGCTTGTGTACACGGCCGCCATGGGACTGTCCATCGGGGTGATGGCGATGGTGGCGCGGCGCATCGGGGAGAAGAACGCCGCGGGCGCGGCTGAGGCGGCGGTCCAAGGCATCGCCCTCGGCCTGATGGCGGCGGCGGTGGTCGGCGCGCTCGGCGCCGCGCTCGCCCCCCGGCTGCTCGGCGTCATGGGCGCCTCGCCCGACGTGATCGCGATCGGCTCGGGCTACACCCGGGTGATGCTCGGCGGCAGCGCGACGATTCTCCTGCTGTTCCTGATCAACGCCATGTTCCGCGGCGCGGGCGACGCCGCCATCGCGATGCGGGTGCTGTGGCTGGCCAACGGCATCAACATCCTGCTCGGGCCTTGCCTGATCTTCGGCGTCGGACCCTTCCCGAAGCTCGGAGTGACGGGCGCGGCGGTGGCGACCACCATCGGCCGCGGCACGGGCGTGCTGTATCAGCTCTACCGGCTGTGGCGCCGCGACGGCCGCGTGGTGATCCACTTGGACCAGCTCCAGCTCCGCCCCGCCGTGATGCGGGTCCTGCTCCGGCTCTCGGGCTCGGGCACCGTCCAGGTGCTGATCGGCACGGCCAGCTGGATCGGGTTGGTGCGGATCATCTCGAGCTTCGGCGCCGCGGCGGTGGCGGGGTACACGATCGGCATCCGGATCATCGTCTTCGCACTGCTGCCGTCGTGGGGGCTCTCCAATGCCGCGGCGACGATGGTGGGGCAGGGCTTGGGGGCTGGGAGGCCCGAGCGGGCGGAGCGCGCCGTCTGGATCGCCGGGTTCTACAACATGTGCTTCCTCGGCGCGGTGGGGCTGGCGTTCGTCCTGCTCGCCGAGCCGATCGTGGCGCTGTTCACCGTCGACCCGGCGGTCGCGCCCGTCGCCGCGGCGTGCCTGCGCATCGTCAGCTACGGCTTCCTCTTCTACGCCTACGGCATGGTGTTGACGCAGTCGTTCAACGGGGCGGGGGACACCTTCACGCCTACGGTGATCAACTTCTGCTGCTTCTGGGTGCTGGAGATCCCGCTGGCGTGGGTGCTGGCCCGGCCTCTCGACATGGGGCCGCGTGGGGCGTTCGTCGCGGTGACCGCGGCGTTCTCGGCGCTCGCCGTCGTCAGCGCGGTGCTGTTCCGGCGCGGGCGGTGGAAGCTGCGGCGGGTGTAGGTCCGAGTGGCCGTCCCGCGCGCGCGGCATCATCATTAGCGCCCTATGCCGTCCCCCGCCGACGTGCCCGCCCCCGTTCCCCCCCCCCCTCCACTTCCACCACGCACCTCGCGGCCGGTCGCCGCCGACATCGACGTCTTCGGTCTCACCGACCGCGGGAAGGTGCGCTCGGAGAATCAGGACCAGTTCCTCATCGGCAGCCTCCACAAGCTGCTGCGCGTGCATTTGACGAGCCTGCCGCAGGCCGACTCCTTGCCGCTGGTGAGCGAGTCTCGGGGCTTCCTCTTTCTCGTCGCGGACGGCGTCGCCGGCCGCCCCGACGGCGACGTCGCCAGCGGCACCGCGCTGCGCACCATCGCCCACTACGTCACGCATTTCACCGACCTGTACCGACGCCTCGACTCGGACAAGGAGCAGGTGTTCCTCGCCGAGCTGACCGCCTCGGTCGCTCAAAGCCACCAGCTGTTGCGCACCGAAGGGGCGCGTCACTATGGCGGCCACGGCATGGCCACGACCCTCACCATGGTGGCGGTGCTGTGGCCGCGGGCTTATCTGGTCCAGGTCGGCGACAGCCGCTGCTACCGGCTGCGCGACGGTGCGCTGGAGCGGGTGTCCAAGGACCAGACGATTCTCCAGGCGCTGCTCGATTCCGGTGCGGTGAGCGCGGCGGACGCCGAGGCGTCGCCGTACAAGGGCGTGCTGGCCAGCGCGCTCGGCGGCCCGGAGGCGGTGCCCGAGACGCGGGCCCTCGACAACAAGTGGGACGATGTGATGCTGCTGTGTACCGATGGGCTCACGCGCCACGTCACGGAGGATGAGATCGCCGCCGAGCTGCGCACCATCCAGTCGGCCGAACAATCGTGCCGGCGGCTGGTCGCGCTGGCGTTGGCGCGCGGCGGCCACGACAACGTCACCGTCGTGATCGGGCGGTTGCGCCCCCGGAATGTCCAACACCAGGAGGAGAAATGATCGACCGCCGTACGTTTCTTGAGTCCACCGCCGCCGCCGCCGGGCTGTCCGGACTGTCCGGCCTCTTCCCGCGGTCGCCCGCGCCCGCGGCCCCTCCGCCCTCACACACCCTACTCGCGTTCCGCTTGGAGGAGGCGACAATCGCGCAGCTGCAAGAGGGAATGAAGGCGGGCACGTGGACCGCGCGCGGTCTCACCGAGCTGTATATCGCGCGCATCGAGGCGCTCGACCCCCAGGTGCGCTCGGTGTTGGAGATCAACCCCGACGCCGGCGCAACCGCCGACCAGGTCGACGCCGAGCGTCGGGCGAAAAAGCTGCGTGGGCCGCTGCACGGAATCCCGATCTTGCTCAAGGACAACATCGCCACCGCCGACAAGATGGCGACCACCGCGGGCTCGCGCGCGCTGCTCGGTGCCACGGTGCCGCGCGACGCGACCGTAGCGAAACGGCTGCGCGACGCCGGCGCCGTCCTCCTCGGCAAGACCAATCTCAGCGAGTGGGCCAACTTCCGCTCCAGCCACTCGACCAGCGGCTGGAGCGGCCGGGGCGGCCAGTGTCGCAGCCCGTATGCCCTCGATCGCAATCCGTCCGGCTCGAGCTCGGGCTCGGGCGTATCAGTGGCAGCCAACTTCTGCGCCGCCGCGATCGGCAGCGAGACCGACGGATCGATCGTCTCTCCGTCCTCCTGCTGCTCCATCGTGGGCATCAAGCCGACCCTGGGGCTCGTGAGCCGCGCGGGTATCATCCCGATCGCGCACAGCCAGGACACCGCCGGACCGATGGCCCGGAGCGTCGCCGACGCCGCGATCCTGCTCGGCGCGCTGACCGGCGCCGATCCGCGCGACGACGCCACCGCCGCGAGCGCCGGCAAGGCCCTCGCCGACTACACGAAATTCCTCGACCCGAATGGCCTGAAGGGCGCGCGGCTGGGGCTGCCGCGTACCAAGCTGTACGGCTACAGCGCCAAAGTGGACGCGCTGATGGACCAGGCCATCGCGGTGCTCAAGCAGGCCGGCGCGGTCATCGTCGATCCCGCCGACATCGCGACCGTGGGCCAGTTCGACGACGCCGAGTTCGACGTGCTGCTGTACGAATTCAAGGCCGACCTCAACGCCTACCTCGCCGACCTCGGACCGGGCGCCCCGGCGAAGACGCTCACGGACCTGATCGCGTGGAACAGCGCCCATAAGGAAGCGGAGCTGCCCTACTTCGGGCAGGAGATCTTCGAGCGGGCGCAGGCCAAGGGCCCGCTCACCGACCAGGCGTACATCGACGCGCTCGCCCGATGCCGCCGGCTGTCACGCACGGAGGGGATCGACGCGGTGATGGAGAAGTACCAGCTCGACGCCCTCGTCGCGCCCACCAACGCGCCGCCGGGACTCATCGACCTGGTCAACGGCGATTCAGGGGGCGGCAGCGATTCGACGCCCGCGGCCGTGGCGGGCTATCCCCACATCACGGTGCCCGCGGGCTACACCAGCGGGCTGCCGGTGGGGATCTCCTTCTTCGGGCGGGCGTGGAGCGAGGGTACGCTGATCAGACTGGCCTACGCCTACGAGCAGGCGACGAAGCTGCGGCGGCCGCCGCGGTTTCTCCCGACGGCCGACTTGGGCGCCGCCTAGAACCGCAAGGAGAAGTCGCCGGCGCGGCGCCGGAACCCCGGGGGCACCTCGAACTGGGCGGGGTCGAAGCTCGCGCGCTCCAGACTCGTCACCTCGAGCCTGCGCGTCTTGGTGCGGCCGGCCTCGTCCCCGCCGGAGCTCGTGCTCGTCACGACGATCTTGAGCGGGAAGCCGCCGAACAGGGCGTGGCGCGCTTCGGCGCTGCGGCGCGTGAACCCGCGGCTCGACTGCGCCAGCGCCGTCTCGACCGCGGCCAGCATCTCGAGGACCGGGTTGCGCATCAGCGGCACGGTGGGGTCCACCCAATACTCGGTCACGACTGTCTGGTGGATTTCGTCGCCCGCGATGCCGAGCGCCCGAATGATCACCGTGAAGTCCTGGGTCAGGCGGTAGCGTTGGGTCGGACGTCCCAAGACCTGGTCGCCCGTGCCCAGGCTCTCCGGCGTGATCTCCACATCGCTGACCCGGAACTGCACCAGGCCGATGTCCGTCACCGCGTGCAGCGCTTTCCCGATGATCCGCTCGAGAGTGGTGTCGTTCACGATCGAGAACTCCCGCTCCCGCGGATGCACGGACACGATGCGGCGCCCGCCCTGGAGCAGCAGCAGGTAGGAGTCGTCGTTCGGATCGTGCGAGTCGAAGTCGAGGCGCGCGCGGTCGCCCGCGTCGCGCACCGTGGCGACGAGGTGATCGCCGTGCTCGGCGTCCATGCGCAGGACATAGCGGTAGCCGCGGGACGGAGCCGCCTGAGCGGACAGGACCGGCGCCGCGGCGACGAGCGCGACGAGCATCAAGGCGAGGCGACGGGCGGCGACTGGGAACATCCGAGCTCCGGGAGTGAAGGGGGGAGGGCGCAACAACACTACGCCGCGGGCGGGACGTGGGTTTCCTCCGCATGGTCGATTGGTCGCGCTGCGCGCCGGAGGCTATACTCCCCCGCGTCCCTCATGAAATACCTCAGCGTCACCGAGCGCCAGGGCGTGTACGCCGCATCCCTTCAGGATGCCGAGCCCCCGATCCCCCGGCCAGGCGAGGCTCTCGTGCGCGTCGTCGCCTCCGGGCTGAACCGCGCCGACCTTTCCCAGATCGCGGGCCGCTACCCGCCGCCGCCGGGCGAGTCGGACGTGCTGGGCCTCGAGGTCTCGGGCGTCGTCGCATCGACCGGCGAGCGGGTGTGCGCGCTCTTGGCCGGAGGCGGGCACGCCGAGCTCGTGGCGGTGCCGGTGGAACAGCTCTTTCCGCTCCCCAAGGGAGTGGATCCGGTCGCCGCCGCGGGGATCCCCGAGGCATTCCTCACCGCGTTCGTGAATCTCGTCGTCGAAGCCGGACTCCGCCCCCGGGACTCCGTGCTGATTCACTCCGGCGCCTCGGGCGTCGGGCTCGCCGCCATCCAGGTGGCCAAGCACCTAGGCGCACGCGTGGCGGCGACGACGCGCACCCCCGCCAAGCTCCTCGCGCTCACCGCCGCCGGCGCGAGTCTGGCCCTGCTCTCCGACGGCCGGAACGTGGCGGCCGAGTTGGAGCGCGCCTGGGGCCCGGCATGCGTGGACGTCGTCCTCGATCCCGTGGGCAGCGCCACGCTCGGCCCTGACCTGCAAGCGCTCGCCGTGGGCGGTCGGGTGGTCTTCATCTCCACGCTGGCGGGATCGAAAGCGGAGCTCGACTTGGCGCTCCTAATGAAGAAGCGTGCGCGGCTCATCGGCTCGACGCTGCGCTCGCGCAGCCGGGAGGAGAAGGCCGACCTCGTCGCGCGGTTCCGCGAGGAGCTGCTCCCCGCGTTCGCGACCGGCGCGCTGCGTGTGACGGTGGACGCCGTGTTCCCGCCCGAGCGCGCGGGCGAAGCGTTCCAGCGCATGCGGGAGAACCGCAACGTCGGCAAGCTGCTGTTGGACTGGAGCGAAGCCCGTCAGGCCTGAGTGATGCGGCGACCCACGCTGCCGCCTCCGCGGAGGCGCTCGGTCCCTCCCCGCCGCTCCTCACTCGGGTCGTCCGCCTCGGCGAGCCCCTCGATCACTGGACCGGCCTGAGCGCCCAGCCACACCCCAGGGAGTGGGAACGTGACGACCACTTCGTCCGGGACGCGCCCCGGTCGCGCGGCGAGCTGGGCCAGCGCGCCACGCAGCTCGGAAGGCGCGTAGCCCGGGGTCAGCAGGGGGAAGGCGAGGTAGTTGCCCACCACCCCCGCGACGGTGTTCTCGATCAGGTCGGCGAGCGGGCGGTTCTGGGCATCGCGCACCTTCGACAACGCGAGATAGCGCACGCCGGGGTCGCCGCCCGCGATGATGGCCGCGGCGTAGTACGGCAGATGCGCCGCGACGTGTCCGAGCAGGCGGCTCTCGCGCGAGGCGAGGCCGCCCCCCATACCCGACGCCCCCACCAGCGCGGCCAGGCTCGCGAGCTGAACCTGCGACTGCGCCGGGAAGACGATGCCCTCCACACTCAGCAACCGGCGCCAGCTGTCGCCGAGCCGACCCTCCAGATGCAGCGCCTTGAAGACCAGCGTGGCGGGAGACCCGTTCTCGAGCGCCAGCTCACCGGGGTAGCGCAGCGGCCGTTGGTGAAAGTCCGCGAGCCGGATCGCGCCGATCCAGTGGTTGGCGGGTGCGGCGGCCGCCGCGGATTTCAGCGGCCCGCGGACCGTGCCGATGGGGAAGAAGTGCACCGTGTAGCGGGCGTCGTCAGCCCGCAGATAGCACCACAGCTGGCCCAGCTCCGGGGCGGGCGCGCCGGGCTTGGGCTCGACGATCACCCGCAGCTCTGAGATCGGCGGGCTGGCCCCCGCGCGCTCCCATTCGCTGGCCTCGCGCGAGTCGAGGCCGAGCAGGCCGTCGAGCTCCGGGAGCAGGGTGCGGTCGAGTAGCGCGCGACGGATGAGGGAGCCGAACTGCCGCACCATGCCGCGGACGGCGAGGTTGGGGAGCCGGAACGGGATCAGCACCGTCGGCCGCAGACGGGCCGCCCGCGCGCTCACGCGGTAGCGCTGCAGCGGCTCGTAGAAGTGGTACAGCAGCAGCCGGTCGTCCCTGGGGTTCCGCAGCACCCGGACCGCGGTGGTGGCCGGGACGTCGCCGCGCGTCTCGATCACGCGCAGCGGGGCGCGCCGCAGTCCCTCGGCGACTCGTCCCGCGCGCTCGTTGAGGTAATGCACGGTGTCGGTCGCGCCGCGCCCCAGGGCATCCGCTGCGCCCGCGGCGTCGGCGATGAGGGTGAGCGGCTCGAGGGGTGCGGCACCGTCCCCGCTGGCGACGAGGTCGGCGAGGGTCGCCGAGCCGATCTGGCGCGCCAGCGTCTGGAGTGGGCGGTCCCGTGGCATCTCGTCGCCGTCCCCCCAGCGCCCGTCCAGCACGACGATGCGCGTTTCGTCCCCCGGCGTCAGCGTCGCGGTGTAGAGCAGCTCCCCGGAGGCGTAGCCGATCGGCTGCCAGTGCTGCTCGATCTCGACGAGTGCGCCGTAGCGCAACGTGGTCGGATAGCGGTCGCCGAGGTCGAAGAAGTCGGCGGTCGCGGCGGGCTCGGAGATCGAAACGACCGCCTCGTTTGCGGGGGGGGGCGGGGGGGGGGCCAGAGCGGGTCGCTCGCCGTCGCCGGGCGGCGGCGCGAGCATCAGGAGCCGCGCGAAGTGGAGCACCTGGCCCGGCTGCTCGGCGAGGGCGTTGGAGGTCCCGGACACCCGTGCCACGGGTGCGCGCTCGCCGCGCGTGGCGAGGGCGAGGGGGAAGTCCTTCGGGGCCGGGAGCTCGAGCGGGCCCGCGGCGAAGCCCGCGGTCTCGAGCTCGACCGGCGCTTCGCTGCGCAGCCCGATCCGCAGCCGCACCCGCGCCTCGCCGCTGGCCGGCAGCGCGACGACGCCGTCGGCGTCGCTCACCCAGTAGCCCGCGGCGTTGCCCTGGTCGTCCAGCCTGGTGACGGGGATCCCCGCGGCCGGCCCGCGCCCATCGGGCTGTACGATCCGCAGGATCCAGACGTTCGGTGGACCAGTCGACATCGCGGTACGCTCCGCGTGGAGAGGATTCGCCGTCGCCGAAATATGGCCGCCGCGCGCGTGCGGGGGAACGAGGGCGTTACATTTCCCGCGTGCTGCGCCCACTCGTCCTTGGCATCGCGCCGGTCGCGCTCGCGCTCGCCTGCCGCCCTGGCGATCGCCCCTCCCCCCCGCTCCAACGGGCCACGACCTCCGCCATCGTTGACTCTTCTCGCGCCGCACTCCCTGGCATGCCGCCGGTGCGTGACCCGGGCAACATCTACGCCGATGCGGCGGCGGGCATGCTCGACTCGGTCGCGCGGCGCGCCCGGCCGCTCGTCTACGTCCCCGATTCCAAGTCCGACAGCGTCACCGTCATCGACCCCCGGACCTATCGAGTCGTCCGCACCTTCGCCACCGGGAAGCTGCCCCAGCACGTCGTGCCCGCCTGGGACCTGCGGACGCTGTGGGTGGCGAACAACCTCGGCAACACCCTGACCCCGATCGATCCCGTCACGGGCAACGACGGCGCGCCCGTCCCCGTCGCGGATCCGTACAACCTCTATTTCACACCCGACGGGCGATTCGCGGTGGTCGTCGCCGAGCGGCTGCGCCGCCTCGACTTCCGTGACGCGCACTCGATGGCGCTCGTCGAGTCCCTACCGATCGCCTGCCGCGGGGTGGATCATCTGGAGTTCACGGCGGACGGCCGGTGGGCGCTCGCCACCTGTGAGTTCAGTGGCCAGTTGGCGAAGCTCGACGTCGCCCGACGCAAGATCGTCGGCTACCTGATGCTCGACCCGGGGGGATTGGACAGCGCGGCGATGCCGCAGGACATCCGATCGGCGCCCGACGGCGCCGTTTTCTACGTGGCCGACATGAAGGCCGGCGGCGTCTACTTAGTCGACCCCGTCGCGTTCCGGCGGGTGGGGTTCTTGAGAACCGGGAAGGGAACGCACGGGATCTACCCGAGCCGTGACGGCCGGCTGCTGTACGTCTCGAACCGGGGGTGGAGCACCATCGGCGGCGGGCGGCGCGGGCCGGGGAGCGTGTCGGTCATCGACCCGGCGACCCGCGCGATCGTGGCTACCTGGACCCTGCCGGGCGGCGGCAGCCCCGACATGGGGAACGTCAGCGCCGACGGCTCCGAGCTCTGGCTGTCGGGCCGCTACGACAGCGAGGTGTACGTGTTCGACACCCGGACCGGAGCGCTCACCCACCGTATCCCAGTCGGCCGGGAACCGCATGGATTGACGGTGTGGCCGCAGCCGGGGCGGTATTCACTGGGGCATACGGGGAATATGAGATAGGGACGAGGAGGCGTCGAACAGAGGCGTCGAACGAAGGCGTCACAACGCGAACGCCTCGGCAAGCCGGTAAGGGTCGTCCGAGGCGTTCGGAAGGGTTCCAGGGGGAGCGGCGAAACCGCTGGGGCCCACGCTCGCATGGCGTTTGGGACGAGGCGGACACAATCCGCAGCAGGTCAGCTCACTGCCCGCTCCCCCTGGTATGTCCTGCGCTGGCCTCAGTACTTTGCAAACGCCGTGCCACGTCCGTCGCGCTTCCCGGCGGCCCCGCACCATCAAGGCTGTTGTTGCGTCGCCTCAGCAAGGCGCACCACGGAGGGATCCCGAGGAAATGATCGAGCCGAAAGTCTTCGGAACCCACGAGCCGCAGACCCTGACACAGCTGCGCGACGTCGCGTCCCGGGCGGAGCGGGCGGCGCTGATGGCGGACGGCCACGTGGGCTACGTGATGCCGATCGGCGGCGTGGCGGCCTACGCCAACCGGGTGTCGGTCGTCGGGGTGGGGTTCGACATTGCCTGCGGCAACGCGGCGATTCGCACCGACAAGACGCTCGGCGACCTGGCAGCCGGTGATGTCGCGGCTCAACGCCGTACGCTCGCCGCGCTCGCCGACGAGATCGCCACCACCGTGAGCTTCGGGATTGGACGCAGGAACCGCGCCGACGACGCACCGGTCGATCACCCCCTGTTCGCCGACGCCGCGTGGGACGCCGTGCCCGCGGCCGCGCGGCCGGCGCTGCGGGAGAAGGCCCGCGCCCAGCTCGGCACCGTCGGCAGCGGCAACCACTACGTCGACATCTTCGCCGACGAAGAGGGGGGGGGACGGCTCTGGGTCGGGGTGCACTTCGGGAGCCGCGGCTTCGGCCACACCGTTGCCTCCGCCTTCCTCGCGCTGGGGCAGGGCCGCGCCTGGGGCGAACGCGTCCCCGAGCGCGAGATCCTGCTCGACCTCACCGCGCCGCTGGGCCAGGATTACTGGTCCCTCATGACCCTCGCCGGCCGGTACGCCTACGCCGGGCGGGAGTGGGTGGCGCGCAAGGTCGTGGCGCTGCTCGGCGCGCGCGAGGTCGAGCTGGTCCATAACCACCACAACTTCGCTTGGAAGGAGTCGCACGACGGCCGGGAGCTGGTGGTCGTCCGCAAAGGGGCGACCCCGGCGTTCCCGGGACAGCGTGGGTTCGTGGGGGGGTCGATGGGAGACGACGCGGTGATCGTGCGCGGCGTGGAGGTCGATCGCGGCGGCTACCCCGTCCGCGCGCGGGCCCAGCGCGAGGCGATGTTTTCGACCATCCACGGGGCGGGGCGGGTGATGTCCCGTACCCAGGCGGCGGGTAAGCGCAACCGCCGGGGCAGGGTGCTGGCCCCCGGCCGGGTCACGCCCGAGATGATGCTTGCGTGGGTCGGGGAGAAAGGGGTGATTTTGCGCGGCGGGGGGCTGGAGGAGAGCCCCCACGTGTACCGCCGCCTTCCCGATGTGCTGGCCGCGCAAGAGGGCACAGTGGAGGTCCTTCATACTCTGCGCCCGCTGATCGTCGTGATGGCGGGGGCGGATGAATTCGACCCATACAAAGACTGAGTCACTCGCTTAGTTTTCTTCCCGACCAAACTTCCAAAGAGCCTTGGCGATGAACATGCAGGGACTGCGATCGCTCCTCCTGGCCGGCCTCGTGGCCGCGCCGGTCACCTTGTCCGCCGGGCCGGCCCAGGCCGATTCCGTGCCGCTGGCGATCCGCGTGGACACCTCCCGTCACGAGCTGACCATCACCGCCGGCCCGTTCCATCTCGAGGCGGAGACACCGGAGATGAGTCAGATGGCCATGCAGATGCATATGAACATGGCCGACATGGAAGGCATCATTCTCCAGCGCTTCACGTGGCCGATGGACTGCTGGTTCCGCGGCTACCGGATGGAGCTGGTCGATGCGGAGGGGCACGCGCTGCCGCGCCGGCTGCTGCATCACCTCATCATGGTGAACTTCGCGCGCCGCCAGCTCCTCTACCCGGCGGCCGAGCGCCTCATGGGCGTATCGTCCGAGATGGACGCGGGCGATCTCGTCGTGCCCAAATCGATCGGCGTACCGATGTACCGCGGGCAGGGGCTCGGTGTGTACGTGATGTGGCACAATACCACCGACAAGCCGATCGACGGCGTGTATTGGAAGCTGATCTTCAAGTGGACCCCGACCAACCTGCAGCCGCGGCCCGTGGCGGTGCTCCCGATCTACATGGACACCAACATGGACGAGGACGGCCATAACGAGTTCCCCGTGCCGCCGGGACGCTCGACGAAGAGCTTCGAGTTCACCCTGCCGTTGAACGGCCACATTCTCGGCATCGGCGGCCACATGCACGACTACGGCTCCATGATGCGCCTCGAGGACGCCGAGACGGGCAAGGTGCTGATCACGATCCGCGCGCGGCGGGACTCGACGGGGAAGCTGACGGGGCTCGAGCAGAAGCTCTTCGCGATCCGCGGGGAAGGCCTGCGCATCCGGGCGGGACATCGCTATCGGGTGGTCGGCGTCTACGATAATCCGACCAGCGACACGCTGCCGGGTGCGATGGCTCACATGGCCGGGATCTTCGCGCCGGACGACATGAGCAAGTGGCCCAAGATCGATCCGACCAGCGTCTGGTACCAGAAAGACATCGCCGGGCTGCTCGGAACCGGAAAGGCCAATTGAGCCGGATCGCCGGCGGCCTCGCCCTCGTCACGGGGGCGAGCGCCGGCATCGGCGCGGCGTGCGCGCGGCGTTTGGCCGCGGAGGGCGCGCACCTCGCCGTCTGGGCGCGTCGCGGCGAGCGCCTCACCGCGCTGGCCGCCGAGCTCGAGCGCGCGCACGGCGTCACCGTGCGGCCGGCGGTGGTGGACGTCCGGGATCGCGCCGCGGTGAACCGCGCGGCCGCCGCCCTGGTGGACGCCGGCGCCGTGCCCGACCTCCTGATCAACAGCGCGGGCCTGGCCAGCGGGCTGAGCCGCCTCCAGGAAGGGGATCCCGACGACTGGGATCGGATGATCGACACCAATATCAAGGGACTGCTGAACGTGACCCGGGCGATCCTGCCGCACATGGTCGCGCGGGGTCGCGGGCACGTGGTGAACCTCGGCAGCACCGCGGGACACCAGACCTACCCGATGGGAAACGTCTACAACGCGACCAAGTTCGGCGTGCGGGCCCTGAGCGAGGGCATGAACCTCGACGTCGCCGGGACGGCGATTCGCGTCTCCAGCGTCGACCCGGGCTACGTGGAGACCGAGTTCTCCGAGGTCCGTTTCCACGGCGACCGCGAGCGGGCGAAGGGCGTCTATCAGGGGTTTACGCCCCTGTCGGCCGCGGACGTGGCCGACGTGATCGCCTACATCGTGAACCTCCCGCCGCACGTCAATATCCTCGACTGCATCGTGGTCCCCACCGCCCAGCGCAACGTGTACGTGGTGGACCGCAAGCCGACCTAGCGCCGCGGGCGCCGCCTGGGAGCGGCGGGCGGCACGTAGGGCCTCGCCATCCGCGCCCGCATCACGGTATCGGCGGCGGGCATGGCCCGGTCGGGATCCCACTGATAACTGAGCATCAGGCAAGAGGCCGGATTGCCCCGGCTGCGTCGCGCGCAATCGGCGACCTGACGCGCGTGCTTCGACTTGTCGCTGTCCCAGGACGAGTCCGCGGTGCGCTTGGCCCGCGCATCCGACCACCCGGCGAGCGCGAGACACCGGGCCATGCCGTTTCCCTTGCAGCGCGCGACGTCGCGGCGGTGCTGGACGATGTCGGTCCGCCATGCCGAGTCTTCCTGCCAGGCGCGCGTGCTGTCCAACACGTGCTGGCGGGCGCGTGCGGCGACCATCGCCTCGTCGGGCTTCCAGCCGTGCAGACGGACTAGGCAGTCGGCGGTACCGGCGGTGTCCACGCTCATGGCGCTGCAGGTGGCCACCTCCTGGTCCCGGCTCAGCTGCGGCGGCGCCTTATGGCATGCCGCGGCGGCGAGGGCCGCGGCGACCACCAAGACGAGGAAACGAGAGACGACGAACCGAGGCATGGCGATCTCCGATAGGGCGCGTGACGTCAAACGACCAGGAGAAACGTATCGTACAGTGCGTGCGTCCACGCCGTGATCCCGAACCCGCGCAGTAAATACAGGGCGCTGAAGAAGATCCCGGCGACCATCCGGAACATAAAGGAATAGACCGTCAGCCGGTCCCCATAGGGGCCAACGTAGTGGAATGCGGAGAAGATGGCGGCGCCGAGCAAGGTGGCAAACACCCCTGCCGATCTGGCTCGCCAGCCGAGTAGCGCCTGCGCGCCCCAGGCGAGCAGTGCGACCAGCACGACCCGAAACAGCAGCTCCTCGTACAGTCCGGCGCCGAGCGACAGCATCAGGCGCGACCACCAGCCGAGCCCGGCGACCTGCCCGAGCAGCAGCGGCGGGGCCCCGCCCAGCAGCGCGGCGGTAACGCGCGCCACGACACCCCCGAACAGCAGCGCCAGCAGCACCGACTCCCCCAGCATCCCGGCGAAGAGCGCCGGCCGCAGCCCGGGGTGGCGCCGCAGGTCGCGCGCGATCAGCCATAGCCCCAGTCCGGTGAGGGCGAGGAGAAACACCAGCGGGCCGCGCCACCCCGCCAGCCAGATGAACAGGCGCTCCAGGATCACGTCGGCGCCGTTGCGCAGCTGGCCTGTCGGGCCCGTCGGCTGGAGTGCCGCCAGCACCTGGTAGAAGACGAGCAGCGGCAGGGCGAAGAGCAGACTGTAGCGCGGGGCTCGGCTTGCCTGCCAATAGGAGGCGGGAAGTCTGAGGGCGGTGAGGTCGGCCATTGGTCCGATAACGAAACCTGACGGATGAGCCCCGCGTAAGTGGCGCGTCCCCTCCTTCCGCCGGCTTCCGGGGTATACCAGCCGTGCTGCTCGTCCTGGCGCTTCTGGCGCTGCAGACGCCGACCGATTCGGCCACCGCCTATCTCGATCCCGGCGCGCGCGATCTCGTGCGCCGGGCGCGCGAGCGTCGCACCGCCGCCACCGCTGCCATCACCGGCTACCGCACTCTCGTGAAGGAGCGCATCTCCCTCGGCCTGCGCGCCCTGCGGCGCGACCGCGTCTTCTACCGCCGCGAGATGGCCGGCCGGATCGCCTGGCACCGCGACGGCCCGGACACCATCACCATGCTGGGCGCGCGCGAGGCGATCCCGATCATCTTCTCGAAAGCCACGATCCCCGAGGACCTGCGCAGCGAAGCGCCCGACCTCGCTTTCGATCCCGCCGCCGACCGGATCGGTCTCGGCGGCAGCGATTCGGACTTCGTCTACCACCCGCTGGCCCGCGACGCCGAGGCGCACTACCGCTACCAGTCGGGTGACACGACGGAGATCGGGCTTCCCGACGGCCGCACGGTGCGCCTCGTCGAGCTGCGCATCATTCCGCGGCGCGACGAGTTCCGGCTGATGACCGGGTCGTTCTGGATCGACCTGGGGAGCGACGAAGTGGTGCGGGCGGTGTTCCGCCCGGCGCGGCCCTTCGACTTCGACCGCGACGTGGGGGCCGAGGACCACGACGCCGACATTCCCGGGTTCTTGAAGCCGATCCGCGGCGACGTCCGCTTCATTACGATGGAGTACGCGCTGTGGCAGAATCGCTGGTGGCTGCCGCGGCTCCTGGCGTTCGACGGCGTCGCCAGCGCCGGCTCGTTTCTCAGCCTGCCGCTCCGCTACGAGCGCGAGTACTCGCAGATGGAAGTGGAAGGGGACACCACTGCCGCGCCTACCGCGGTCGCCATGGTCCCGCGCTCGCCCCCTCGTCACCGCCGGCACGGCGTCCGCGTCACCATCGGCCGGCGCGGAAAGGCGCACGCGGGAGGGGGGGGGGACTCGAGCGCGACGGCCGATTCGGCCGCGGTGGCAGACTCCGCCGATGCGCAGGACGCGTTCGCCGTGATCCTGCCGGCCGATACCACCGCGCTACTCACCAGCCCGGAGCTCCCGCCCTCCATCCTTGGCGAAGGTGAGTCGGTGCTCTCCGAGAGCGAAGCACGCGACCTCGCCGCGCAGCTGCGCCTGCTGCCCCAGACGCCGTGGCAGGCCCATCCGCCGAGCCTGAAGCTCGGGTTCGGCGCGGCGGGACTGCTGCGCTACAACCGCGTGGAAGCTCTATCGCTGGGGGCGCGCTACGCCTTCGACTTCGGGCGCCTCGGCGTGGACCTCACCGGCCGGATCGGTCTCGCCGACCTGGAACCCAACGCCGAGCTCGGCATCGGACGCGAGACGCCGGACGTCAAGTACCGCTTCGCCGGCTACCGCCGGCTCGCCGTGGCCAACCCGACTACCCGGGCCCTTGGGTTCGGGAACTCGCTCGGCGCGCTGCTGCTGGGGCGCGACGACGGCGCCTACTACCGCGCCGCGGGCGTGGAGCTGCTGGTGCTGCCGGCCGCGACCGCCGCCCAGTCCTATACCTGGCGCGTCTATGCCGAGCACCAGTGGGGCGCCGGCAAGGAGACCGACGCGAGCTTCCCGCACCTGCTGCACGACTCCCATCTCTTCCCCGACAACATCGTCGCGCAGCGGGTCGACCAGGTCGGCGCCGCGCTCACGCTGCGCGGCGAGCGCGGCCACGACCCCGCCCGTCTCAGGGTCGGGGCCGACCTCGGCATGGACGCCGCGGTGGGGACGGTCGCGTTCGCGCGGATCGCGCTGACGCTGCGGGCCGCGGGTCCGCTGCCGGGACACTTGTTAGGCGCCGTGGAGGCCGCTGCCGGCACGTCGAGCGGCCCGGTGCCGGCGCAGAGCCGCTTCTACCTGGGGGGTCCCGCGACGCTGCGCGGCTACGATGGCCTCGCCGCCGCGGGTGCGACGTTCTGGCGGGGCCGGGTCGAGGTCGCCAACGCGTTTCCGGGCGCGCGGCTCGCGCTCTTCTCCGATGCCGGCTGGGCGGGCCCCGGGGTGTCATTCTCGCGAGGGCGTGCGCTCCTGTCCGCGGGCCTGGGCGCGAGCTTCCTCGACGGCCTGCTGCGGGTGGATCTGGCCCGGGCGCTGCGTGCGCCGCGCGGCTGGCGGCTGGATTTCTACGTGGACGGCATCCTCTAGCGCAGCAGCTCCGCCAGCCCCGGCGGAATCCGCGTTCCAAACACGTCCCGCGCGGACACCGTGATCACCTGCGGTGGCGTCCCACCGCGCCCGCCCCTTCCTCCTTCTCCATCGGGGCCCTTGGGGCCGGTGCGACCCTTCCCGCCGTCGGTGCATTCCCTGCCGTCGGGGGAGCGGCCGCGACCACCGGCGCCGCCTACCCCACCGCCGCCGCCCGCTCCGCCGTCACCGCCCGGGCCCCCTGGGGTGCGGGCGTCCACCAGTCCGGCAAGGAAGGGCACTTCTGTCGGGACGATGATCGTGATGCGCCCGCCGCGCCCGCCGAGCCCGCCGTCGCCGCCCCGTCTGCCCGGCGAGCCCTGGAAGCCCTCACCGCCAGGGCAGCCGGGCGCGCCGTCCGAGCCTCTCTCACCCTTCGCCCCCTCATCTCCCCGAGCCCCGCGTCCTCCCCGGGA
This sequence comes from Gemmatimonadota bacterium, assembly GCA_041477065.1. Classification (GTDB taxonomy): domain Bacteria; phylum Gemmatimonadota; class Gemmatimonadetes; order Gemmatimonadales; family GWC2-71-9; genus 13-1-40CM-70-15. The sequence continues at coordinate 77,067 of JBGOUQ010000009.1, read as the reverse complement.
CTCGATGATCAGCCAGTCGCGCGGGGGAACGAGGTTGGCGTCCGCCAGGGTGTAGAACGGCGGCGCGTCACCGACCTCGATCGCCGCGACCAGCAGCCGCTCAACGTGCGGCGAACGCAGGATGCCGAGCCGCACCGTCACATCGGGGCCATCGCCGCCGAATCCGCCGCGGCCGCCGTTCGATCCCTGAAAGGCGAAGGCGTGCGGCAGGCAGGAATAGTCCGGCGGGATCGTGACCTTCGCCTGGAGCGCCGGGTTCTGGCGCAGCGCAGCCGCAAGATGGAACCCCGTGGTGACCGTAGCCAAGGGATCGCGCTCCGGGGCCCACGCGCCGCTCTCGAGCGGCGTGGCGTCGGGGCTGGTGCGGTCGAGGAACATCACGTGCAGTCGCGGCGGGTGCTTCTTGTCGTAGCGGTACTCGAACGGCACCCGCTCGCCGCTGGTCAGGACGGCGGTGTAGGTAACCGGGAACGGCTGCCCGGGGCACACCTGGGCGGGCGCGTCCATCTCGATCCGCGCGATGCGGCCGACGAGGGCGGGGTCGGGAGCGAAGTCGGGCGGAGGAGAGTGTGAACAGGCGAAGACAAGCGGCAAGAGCGTCCAACAGAAGCGTCGAACACGGGCGTGTGGAACATGGGCGTAGCGATTGGACGGGCTCACGTGTCGCCTCCGAGTCATCGGTATACTACAGTCCTATGAGCGATGTGGAAGTGGGCGTGTTCGAGACGATGCGTGTGCGGCGGGGGGGCATCCCCCTGCTCGAGCGTCACCTGGCGCGGCTGGCGCGCTCGCTGGCGGCGCTCGGTCTCCCGGCCAGAGTGAAAGGGAAGGGCGGGCGGGCGCCCGCGCGCGAGCTCGATACGCTGGTGGCGCCGTTCGTGGAGATGGGGGAGGCGGTGCTGCGTTTGGAAGTGCGGGACGGCCAGTCGGCGGTGACCGTGCGGGACGTGCCGGAGAGCGTCGCGCCGGCTGTGTTCACGGCGTCCGCGCGCCACGTGCCCTACCCGCACAAGACGACGGAGCGGGCGTGCTTCGAGGCGGCGGCGGCCGAAGCCGATCGCGCGAAAGCCGACGATGCGCTCCTGCTCACCAGAGAGGGCTGGGTGGCCGAGGGGACGGTGTGGAGTGTGTTCTGGTGGGACGGGGAGAGCCTGAGGACGCCGGCGCTCGAACTCGGCGTGCTGCCCGGGATTGCGCGCGCGCGACTGGGAGAGCTGGCGCGGCTGGAGGAAGGGCGCTGGGCTCGGGGTGCGCTCGACGGGAAGAGTCTGGTCCTGGCGAACGCCGTGCGGGGCGTTGTGCCGGTGGCGCGGCTGGACGGAGTGCCGGTGCCCGTGGATATCCGCACCGCCGAGATTGCCCGAAGCTTTTGGCCTGATTAGGTTTCCGCGGCGCATGGTGGCTGTAGCTCAATCGGTTAGAGCGCCGGACTGTGGCTCCGGAGGTTGCGGGTTCAATTCCCGTCAGCCACCCCTTACGCCGAGACGCCTGGACGCCGAGACGCCGAGTGGACGTCGAGGGGCTAGGCGTCAGGGGTAGTTGGTGGCGGTCTCGGCGATTCTAGGTCCGTAGCTCAATTGGTAGAGCACCGGTCTCCAAAACCGGGGGTTGCAGGTTCGAGTCCTGCCGGGCCTGTTCAATGAGGCTACCGCGTCGAGTTCAGATTTTGATGGTCGCTCTCGGCGCGGTGTGCCCCGCGTCCGCTGCCCCCCAGACCGCCTCCCCATCATTCGCCGATTCGGGCCGCCTGTGCAAGCTCGTAAAACAGGGCGGACTCGTGCGCGTGAGCACCGGGTTCGCCGGTAGCACGGTGGGTCCCGCCATCCGGTGCGACGCCCAAGGAATCATCCTCGGCTCGTATCTCGGTCAGGCCGCTCCGGCCTACATCGTGCCAGCCGCCGAGGTGCAGCGAGTCTGGGTCCGCCGGGGCTCGGGGCTCGCCGGCTTAGTGTTCGGCGCGACCCTCGGCGGACTGAGTGGCGGCGTGATCGCGGGGGTCCGATCCGGGTTGTGTCCTGTCCCACCCTCCACTCCGTACAGCGCCATCAACGCGCCGTGCCACGGCAACGTCGGCGCCGGGGCCGTCGCCGGCGCCGCAGTGGGCGGCTTGATCGGCTGGGTCATCGGACACGGTCTGCCACACTGGAAGCGCGTGTTTCCGTGACACGACCGCTCCGGCTCGATCGCTCCATCGCGATCGCGGCGGCGATCGCCGGTCTGCTGGTCCTCGGCTGGGCACCGGAACGGGCGGCCGCGCAGCTGGCGGGCCGGTCGTTGTTGCGACTCGAGGCCGGGATGCTCAACCCGGACGACCCACTCCAGATCACGCTGGCGTTCGGTGCTGCGGCGGGGTGGCAGGTTGACCGGTCCGACGCCTTCCTCCTGCGCTACGTGCGGCAGAGCCAGAACCGCAACACCGGCGAGGCAATCGGCCGGCAGGCGCGGGGGTTGCTCACCGCGAACTGGGAGCACGCCTTCGGTGCTCGCCGGCGCTATCAGCGCCAGGCAATGATCCGCCTCGGCGTTGGAGCGCTGTTTCGCTACAAGCTGGCCACCGCTCCCCTCGCGAGCACGAGCCTCGAGCTGCGCTACGAGGTGTACCGGCGCATCGCGTTCGTCGCCAGCATCGAAGACGACATCGGCAATCTGCCGCGTCAGGATTTCCAGTATTGCCAGACGGATCTGTTCGGCAACAATCCGGTGTGCACGACCCAGCGATACGGCGGCCACCTGCAGCACAACTACGGTTTCATCGTCGGCGCAGAGTGGTCGCCGTAGCGGCGCTCCCGTCCTATTGCACCTTGATGCTCGTGACCGGATGGATCTCGTTCCACTTCTTGTGATTCTTCTCCTGCACGAATGTCCCCCTGATCGCGACGTGCGTGCCGGCCGGCGGAATCGTGGTATGGTCCGTGAATCCCGCGCACGCGGGCTTCGCGTCCGCCTGCGTGACCGTATAGTGGCACACGAGCTCGAACACGAGATTCCCTTCCTCGTCCGACGTGTTGCCCGCGTTGATCAGGTTGGCGAACTGCGGATCCACCTGAAGCCATCCGTGCGTGTCGCCGTCCCCTTCATGCCGAACGCCATCCGCCTGATGGTGCGACTGGTGCGCCGTCGCATCCACGATCGTGCCCGTCACGGTGATGCAGTCCAGCTTGACGAGCAGCCGCGACGGATGGTACACGTGCTGCCACAGCCCGTCGCCGCAGCCGACCATGCTCGCCGAGCCGGGGATGCCGGGACCGGGTTGCAGCGTCGGCGCCGCCGGCGCCGCCGGTGCGGCGGTCACCCGGACGTAGCGGCTCCACACGTAGCCCTCTTCGCCAACGCTCGTCTTCACGTGGTAGTAGCCGCTCTCCGGCGTTGGGTCGAGCAGCGCCAGCGGTGGCTCGGAAGGTTTGAGCAGTCGGATCGGCGCGTATTCACTGGACGGGTCGGGACGGAGATTCACGTTACTGACCACGGTCACCGTCTGCGCAGACGCGACCGTCGCCCACCATGCCAGGGCGAGAACGGGGATCGAGAGCGTGGTGGTCCACCGCATGGGATTATCCTCCTGAGGTGACGGTAGTCTCCTCGTTCAGCTTATGCCGTGTGGTGCGACAAGGGGAGGGGGCGTTTTGTACCTCCCGCTTCGCTGCTCTCACTCCTTGCGATGACCCGCCCGGCTGTATGTCCCGACGCCTTCGCCTGCACCCAAAGGTCTAATCCATTCGAATTGCCGCGGAGCTACACGCCAGCCCACAAGTGCTACGTCGTTTTTCATCCCGCTGAGCGATGGTAGGAGGGACCGCACCCGAGCAATTTGCGGGGGTTCGCCTGACACTCTCCGGGAGGTCTCATGATGCGTTGGCTGAGTATTGCGGATCGTGGTGCAGTGACCCTGGTCGCGGTCCTACTTGTCGCTGCCGCGATGCCGCTGGCGGCCCAGGCCTCCGGTCCCGCGCCACAAGCCGGCGCCAGCGCGGCGCCGGTGAGCACCCCAAACACCCCCCTCCCCGGACCGCGCCTCCGCCCCGAGTGGCGGGGCTATCAGCCGAGCGTCGCGGACAGCAGCGCGTCGGCGCCGGTGCCCCCTTCCAGTGACACCCACATCTTCAGGGTCACCACCCTGGTGCTCGTCCTCTTGGTCATTATCGCGGTCCTGCTGATCGCGAAGTAAACCTCGACTCACAAGGAGCTTCGTATGCCCATTCTCGCCTGGATCGTCGTCGGTATCATCGGTGGCTTCATCGGCAGCGTGATCGTCAACAAGCGTGGTCAAGGCGTCCTTGGAGACTTGTTCCTCGGCGTCATCGGGGCAGTCCTGGGGGGCTGGGCCTTCAATCAGTTCGGCCACTCGGGCGTCACCGGAATCAACCTCTACAGCATTCTGGTTTCCGCCGTCGGCACGATCGTGGTTCTGGTCGCCTACCACGCGCTCCGGCGGGGCCGCGCCAGCGCCTAGCGGCGCCGACGCTCCCGTTTGAGGGAACTGAAGGAGCCGCACAACGGATGGCGTTGTGGGGTTCTTTCTTCACTCCGGGGAGAGGGCTAACTTCCCGGTACCCCACGGGGGAATCGCGCCCAACCCAGCTCCCCTAGCACGGACTGTGGCATGGCGAAGAAAATCCTGGTGTCGGTGATCGAAGACAATCGGCTGGTGCGCGACGGGCTTGCCGCCCTGCTGGACGCGCAGCCGGACTTCAAGGTCGTCGCGGCCGCCGAAGGAGCGAGCGCCGGCCTGCTCCAAGTCCGGGAGACCAAGCCCCACGTCGTGCTCGTGGACGCCGCCCTGGGGAATCACGACAGCCACCGCCTGGTGGAGAGCGTCAGGAAAGAAGCTCCCGAGACCAAGATCATCATGATGGACCTGCTGCCGGCGCAGGAGGACGTCATTGCGTTCATCAAAGCCGGGGCGAGCGGGTTTATCGTGAAAGATGCGACCATCGACGATTTCGTCAGGACCATTCGCTCGGTCGCCGGGGGGGCGGATGTGGTTCCCCCCTCCTTAACCACCACGCTGCTGTCCCACATTGTGGATCAAGCGGTCACGCGCGGCACCGCAGCCGTGCTGGAAGCCGTGCAAATGACGAAGCGCGAGCGGGAGATTACCAGCCTGATTGCCGAGGGCATGAGCAACAAGGAAATCGCCCAGCGCCTCAACATTGCCACCTACACCGTCAAGAGCCACGTGCACAACATTTTGGAGAAGCTTGCCTTGCACAGCCGCCTCCAGATCGCCGCTCACGCGCACAAAGCCGCCGCGCCGCAGACTCACCAGCCTACTCCAGCCAAGTAGCTAGCTCGTTCGCGTTAAGCCCCTTTTCATCCGGTCGGAGGATGTTCGCCTGCCGCCCTCGCCGGCAAGTTGTATGCTCCGGGTGAGGAGCTCGCTGTGAGGAGTCTTTGGGCATACGTGTATGAGATCGTGCCGCCGCAGCCATCGAGCCGGCTGGGCACGATCCGCACGCTCCTGAAGGACGAAACGGCGGTGGCGCGCGGCGGCGCCCGCACGTGGTCGGGGAGACTCGTGCTGGAGCGGCACGCCACGCACATCCTGATCGTGAGCGACGCCCCGGGGCGGAGCGATTCGATCAATCGCCGGCTGGAAGGCGAGCTGGACCGACTCGATGCGGCGTTCTCCGTGACCGAGCCGCTGGCGGTGGTGGGGCACGCCGCGCGGGTCCAGTCGCCGGCGTCTTCCAACGGGAACGGACGATAGATGGCCGTGACACCCTCAGCCATGCCGCCGTGGAGCGCCGGATCGCTGACTCTGCTCGCGTTGCTCGTCGCGAGCGGCTGCGCCGTCAACCCGGCTACCGGCGGGAATCAGCTCATGCTGGTCAGCGAGGCCCAGGAGATCCAGATGGGGCGGCAGGCCGATTCGGCGGTCGTCGCGAGCATCGGGCTGTATCCCGATGCCGTTTGGCAGCGCTACATCCAGCAGTTCGGCGCCCGGCTCGCCGCCACCTCGGAGCGCCCCACGCTCCCCTGGACGTTCCGGGTCGTGGACGACCCGGCGGTCAACGCCTTCGCACTCCCCGGCGGGTTCGTCTACGTGACGCGGGGACTCCTCGCCCATCTCACCTCCGAGGCGGAGCTGGCCTCCGTGGTCGGCCACGAAATCGGCCACGTCACGGCCCGGCACACGGCCGCCGAGATGAGCAAGCAGCAGCTCATCGGGCTGGGTCTCGCGGTCGGCAGCATGGCGAGCTCCCAGGTCGCGAAATACGCGGGCACCGCGAACCAGGCGCTCGGGATCCTGTACCTCAAGTTCTCCCGCGACGATGAAAGCCAGGCGGACCAGCTCGGCCTGCGCTACATGCGCCGCGCCAACTACGATCCCCGCCAGATGCCCGAGGTGTTCCGCATGCTCGACCGGCTGAGCGCGGCCGAGGGCGGCGGCCGCCTCCCCACGTGGCTCGAGACGCACCCCAGCCCGGCGAACCGCGTCGCCGCGATCGCGGGACAGATCGCGGCGCTGCCGCAGGATTTCTCCGGGACGAGCGTCAACCGCGACGTCTACGAACGGCTGCTGGACGGCCTGGTGTTCGGGCTCAATCCACGCCAGGGCTACTTTACGGGCGGCCAGTTCACTCACCCGGAGCTGCGCTTCCGGCTCACGTTTCCCGAGGGCTGGACCACGAACAATGGGGCGCAGGCGGTGGTCGCCGTCAGCCCGCAGAAGGATGCCGTGGTCGAGCTGTCGCAGGCGACGGAGCCGAGCGCCGACGCGGCGGCCCGTGCGTTCCTGTCGCAGCAGGGGATCACGGGCGGCGCTTCCGCGCGCGTGAGCCTGAGCGGCGGGCTCCCGGGGGTCAGCGCGCCCTTCGCGGCGGCGACCGACAACGGTGCGCTCCGCGGCACGGTACTGTTCGTGGAGTACGGCGGCGCGGTGTACCGCATCGTCGGGTACGCCCCCGAGGCGCGCTGGCCCGCCTACCAGGCGACGGCCGAGCGGACGTTGCAGAGCTTCCAGCGGCTGACCGATCCCGCGGCGCTGAACGTTCAGCCGCAACACGTGGACATCTTTCAGATCAGCCAGCCCACCACGATCGAAGAGCTCATGCGGCAACGGCCCTCCCCCGTCCCAGGCACGACGCTCGCTCTGATCAACCAGGTCGAACTCCAGACACCCTTCGCATCCGGCCGGCTCGTGAAGTGGGTCGTCGGACAGTCGCTTCCCTGACCGACCTTGGCGCCGACGCGGCGATCCGTCGTCACGGCCCGCAACTTTGTCCGCCACCGGTGTAGCACAGGCCCATGTGTGCGCGCCTGATGGTCGCCGTCCTCCTCGCGTTGCCCGCGGCAGCGGCACGAAGCTCGGCCCAGCGGCCCATCCCCGCCGCCCATGTGACCCGCGGCACGCTCAGCTTCGACGGCCACGCCACGCTGGGTGATTTCGTCGGCTCGACCGACTCGGTCCGCGGCGCGATGACGGGCGGCGCCGACCTCGCGAGCGTGCGGGGTTGGGTCGAAGCGACCGTCGCCACCCTCGGCACCGGCAACTCCAAGCGCGACCGCGACCTCCGCTCCTCGATGGAGGTCGAGACCTATCCCACGATGCGCTTCGACCTTGCCGGGGTCACTCCCGGCGAGACCCGCGGTGACACCGTCGCGGTCATTCTTGTGGGTCGTCTCACGATCCACGGCGTCGCGCGCCAGGTGTCGCTCCCGGGAACGGTTATCTTGGGCGGCAGGGACATCATCCTGCGCAGTGACTTTCCGGTGAATCTCAAGGACTACCACATCGGGGGGCTCAGCAAGATGCTTGGCGTGCTCAAGATGCACGAAGCGATCGAGGTGCACGTGGACGTGGTCTTCGGCCCATGACAACCCCCCTCCTCCTCGCCGCCGCGTTGCTCGTCGGCACTCCACCCACCGACAGCGGCTCCCTGTATCGCATTCTCTTGCTGCGCGCGGCGCCCGGCCGGCTGCTCGAGGTGATCGACCTCTACAAGCGGCGGCTCCCGGCCGCGGGCGAGGCGCGCCCCTTCATCCTGCGCCACAGCCAGGGCGATCAGTGGGACCTGCTGCTGGTGTTTCCGATGGAGAGCGACCGCCTGCCGCGCCCCGACGCCCGGTTCGACGCCGAGCTGGCGGCGCGCGTCGCGTGGCGGGAAGAGGTGTTCGTCGCGGGGCCGCCGCGCTCGCAAGTATCGCAAGCCTTGGGCGGTGGGGAGTTCTACCACATCGAGATGCACCTCGCGCTCCCCGGGCGGCTCGCCGATCTGCGGCGCGAGCGCGAGATGGAGAATGCCTACGAGGCTTGGCTGGGCCGGCCGCAGGATCTGATCTTCACACGCGTGGCCGGCGCCGCCTGGGACGTGATCACGATCGGCACGTTCCGCGACATCAAGCACTACGCCGAAAGTGCCGACATCCCGGCCGCCCGGCAGGACTCCGCCGCGCGCGCGGCCGGCTACGAGTCCGCCGACGCCATTGGTCCCTACCTGCGCACCTTGATCGACTCCCACCACGACACGCTGGCCCGCGCCGTTCGCTGAATCGGTCGCGTTGCAGGCCGCAACGCCCCATTTCGATCTCTGAAGACCGCATAAAAGTTTGCCAGGTCCCGTCACGCGGGGCACATTTCATCCACTCACAAAGGAGCTTCATATGCGCCGTCTCCTGCTTCTCCCCGCGGTCCTCGCGGCCGCCGCCGTGCCCGCCGCGGCTCAACGACCCACTGCCATGGGAATGAAATTGTCCGACCTCGCCGGCACCTGGGACGCCCGGACCATGATCGGACCCAAGGACAGTGTGGTCGCGACGTACGCGCTCACGGCGAGCGCCGACGGAAAGACCTGGACGCTGAAGTTCCCCAACCGCGATCCCCTCGCGACCCGCATCCTTACGTCGGGTGGTGATAGCCTCGTCACCGAAACGGGACCCTACTCCAGCGTGTTGCGGCCGGGCGTCATGGTGACGACGCGCACCACGGTACACTTCAAGGGCAACACAATGACCGGTACGTTCATGGCGACCTACGCCAACGGCGACATCCTGCGCGGCAAGGTCGCGGGGACTCGCAAGCCGTAGCCGGTCAGGTCAGCACGCGGTTGCGGCCGCCGTCCTTGGCGCGGTAGAGCGCGCGGTCGGCGGCCCGCAGCACCTTGTCGGGCGCCGCTCCGGCGGCCTCGCGATCGGCGACGCCGACGCTCACCGTGACGTGCAGCTGGCGGCGCCGCTTGCCCGACTTCTGAGGGGGGGCATCCGGCTTTTTGCGCGACCGCAGTGCTCGGCGGATGGTGAACCGCGCCGTCTCGACGCCCTCCCGCAGCTCCTCCAGCGCCGGCAGGCACTCGGCGGCGGTCTTCCCGGGGAACAGCACCGCGAACTCTTCGCCGCCATAGCGGAAACCGCGTCCGCCCGCGCCGATCGCGGCGAGGCGGGCCGCCACCATCCGCAGCACCTGGTCGCCCACGTCGTGTCCGTAGGCGTCGTTGAACTTCTTGAAGTGGTCCACGTCCACCATCGCCACGGTGTAACGGCCGCCTCCACCCAGGCGCTGCAGCGCTTCGGTGAGCGCGCGCCGGCCGGGCAGGCCGGTGAGGCTGTCTTCGTAGGCCATGGTGAAGGACGCCTCGACCACCGCCGTGACGAGCACCAGGCCGGCGGTGGCGAGGGTTACCGCCGCCGCGGAGTCTCCCCCCGCGTGGGCGGATGAGAGCGCCAGGAACGCGAGGGCGACGGCCCACAGGAAAGCGCGGCCCGTCGCGGGCGGGGAGAAGAAGAGGAAGAGGGCGAGCGCGGCGCCCGAGGCCAGGAACGCCGCCACCGCCGGCTGGCCGAGCCGCGTCCAGCCGAGCACGGTGCGGGGCAGGAGGGCCGTCTCGAGCACGGCGCGCGCGTCGAGCGGGGCGTGGCGCGCGAACGCCGCGACCAGCGCCACCTGGAGCAGGATCGCGCCAAGCCGCTCGAGGCCTGCCGGCGTGAGGAACCCGCGCTCGGCGCCGAGTGAGATCGCCGCGAGGTTCAGGGGCAGGAGGAACGCGGTCGCCTGGAAGACGACATGGGCGGCCGCCGAGCTTGCGGTGGGCGGCGGATAGGCGCGCAGCGCCCAGTCGGCGAGCGCCAGGATCAGCAGGGCGAACACGAGGCGGCTGCGGTGGAAGCGCCAGCCGAGCCACAACCCGGCGGCGAGCACGCCGAGTGGATAGAAGTCGGCGAAGCCCGCGAGCGTGCGGCTCGGCGCCCAGTGCAGCAGCGCGAGCAGCCCGACGACGATCGGTCCTTCGGGCAGCAGGCGCGCGGTCCACGCGTTCCACTGTGCTCGGCTCACAGCACTCGACTCCCGGGCGGCGTGATGGGGCGGACAGTCCGGCGCGAAGCGGATTAACGGTACGTCGGCGGACGCGGCGGTCAACACGGGTTGCGCCCGATGCGGACGGATGGTGATATTTTGCGCCCGGCGCCCGCGAGCCGGGCTACGGCGGTATCGTCTAGGGGACTAGGACGGAGCCCTCTCAAGGCTCAAACACGGGTTCGAATCCCGTTACCGCTATGCGAAGGGGACGAGCCCCCATCGTCTAACGGTCAGGACACCACTCTTTCAAGGTGGGAACAGGGGTTCGATTCCCCTTGGGGGCATGGGTCCAACGAGGCGCGCACGCTCACCCTCTGCTTCTTCCTCGCCGTCACCGCCTGCAAGTCCGCCACCGGTCCTGGTCCCGGTCGGCCGGAGGATGTGGCCTCGATTCGCCTCTTCGACCAGAACGGCGTCGACGAGACGAAGCACGTGCCGATCTATTCCGGGTACACGACCCCACTCGTCGTCCAGCTGTATCGCGCTAATGGCCAGCAGATCACCACGGTGAACGGGGGCTCGTCGGTGAGCTTCAGCTTCAGCCCCCCGTCGCTCGCCACCGCCACGGCCGTGGGCGATCCGATGCGGATGGACATCACGCCACGGCTCCCCCAAGCACCACGGGGAGTCTGACGGTTGCCGTGCTGTTTCCCGCGGCCGCCACGAAGAGGGCGGCATGATGGAGCACTGACGGTTCGGGTCGCCGGTACCGTGCCGGGCGCGTAGCTTAGATCGGATCGGGAGGTGGCGAGCACCTGCGGCCTTAACGACAAGGAGAAGCGAGCATGCCGGAGAGCGTCTACAAAGTGATCGAGCTGGTCGGCACCAGCAGCGAGAGTTGGGAGAAGGCGGCGGCGGCGGCGGTCAAGCGGGCGGCGAAGTCGCTGCGCGACTTGCGCGTCGCGGAAGTCGGCCAGCTCGACATGGCCATCAAGGACGGCAAGATCCAGAGCTATCGGGCCAAGGTAAAGGTGTCGTTCAAGTTCGAGGGGGAGTGAGGGGGGGGGGGGGTCGCGGGCGGCGGGCCAGCTTGCGTGGAGGGATACGGCTAGTGATTTTTCCGCCCGCGCGCCGATAGCTCAACTGGCAGAGCAACTGACTCTTAATCAGTAGGTTCTCGGTTCGATTCCGAGTCGGCGCATTGGCTACGGGAATATCTGGCGGCGCCCTCGGGAGTGATCCTGGGGGCGTTGTCGTTTTGATCCTCGCCGCTTCGGAGGTCCAGTGTCGCACTCTTTTCGTACCTGAAACCCGAAGGTTAGATGAAGGCTGAAGCACCCCTCCGTCCGCGATACCTCCCAAACTGACGTAGGTTGGTTGATCCTGCACGTCGGTGGCTGGGCATACCAACCCTCGGCGGCGTGATGTAACTACGGAGGCATGTGGCGTTAGAAAGTCGCACGTCTTCGCCCATAGGGCGTCCGACGACGCTGCTGTACGCCGCGCTGTTCACAAGCATCGTCATCGCGGATGTAGCCGCAGCGCTTCTCGTGGGGGCCCTACACCCCGGGCTCGTGCGGCGGTTAGCCGCTGGCCTGGTGGTGGTGCTTCTTGTCGCGCCGTTCGTGTGGTGGTTAGCGATCCGTCCGTTACGACGCGCTGCCGAGGCAGCGCTCAAGCAGAGCGAGCAGCGGTATCACTCCCTCTTTGCCAATATGCTCGAGGGATACGCGTATTGTCGGATGCTGTACGATGGCGGCGTGCCCCGCGACTTCGTCTATCTCGATGTCAATAGCGCATTCGGGAAGTTGACCGGGCTCAAGGAGGTGGTCGGGAAGAAGGTCAGCGACGTGGTCCCGGGGATTGCGGAATCGAATCCCGAGTTGTTTGAGATTTATGGGAGAGTGGCCCTGACGGGGACACCGGAAACCTTCGAAACCTACGTAGAGCCGTTGAGCATCTGGTTCAGGATTTATGTCTACAGTCCGGAGAAGGAGTATTTTGTCGCGGTTTTTGAAAATATCAGCGAGCGCAAGGCCGCCGAGACGGAGCGCCTTCGGATCGACCAACAACTGCGCTTGCAGAGTAGCGCCCTCAATGCGGCCGCCAACGCCATCGTGATCACGGATCGGGAAGGAGCCATCGAGTGGGTGAACCCGGCGTTCACGGCCATGACCGGCTTCGCGCTGGACGAGGCCGTCGGACATCCCCCCAGCCTGATCACCGCTGAGAAGACAGATCCCGCGACACATGCGGCGCTCTGGAGGACGATCCGCGCACGCCAGGTGTGGCGTGGTGAGCTGGTCGACCGGCGCAAGGACGGCACCCTATACAATCAGGAACTGACCATCACCCCCGTGCTTGGCCAGGACGGAGCGCTGACCCATTTCGTCTGGGTCAGTCAGGACGTCACCAATCGGCACCGGCTCGAGGCGCAGCTGCGGCAGTCGCAGAAGATGGAGGCCATCGGGCAGCTCACCGGGGGTATCGCGCACGACTTCAACAACATCCTCGCGGTGATCCTCGCGAATACCGACCTGATCGGCACGAAAGGCGAGGGGAAGCGGATGAAGGAGGATATCGAAGAGATCCGCACGGCCGCGATTCGCGGGGCGGCGATGATCCGGAAGCTCATGGCCTTCAGCCGCCATGCGGATCTGCTGATGGTGCCGTTGAACTTGAACCAGGTCGTCGGGGGGATGTCCGGGATTCTCCGGCGGCTGCTGCCGGAATCCATCACGATCGAGGAGCACGTCGACAACCCCGTTGGCACGGTGAGAGCCGATATGGGTGCGGTGGAGCAGATTCTCCTCAACCTCGCCACCAACGCCCGCGATGCAATGCCCAACGGAGGAACGCTCCAGATCGAGACCACACCGGTGACTATCGGCGAGGAGTTTCGCGCCGCCCACCCGTGGGCGTCGCTCGGGGAGTACGTCTGCCTGTCCCTGAGTGATACCGGAATAGGCATGGATGAGGAGACCAAACGGAGGATGTTCGAGCCCTTCTTCACGACCAAGCCCCTTGGGAAAGGCACGGGGCTGGGCATGGCGATGATCTACGGGTTGGTGAAGGAGCACCAGGGGTTCGTGCATGTCTACAGTGAGGTGGGCAAGGGGACCAACGTAAAGACGTATTTCCCCCTAACGCCCGGCCTGACGCCGGTCGCCCTCACTCCAGGTCGGGTCTCCGCCAAGGCCCGTGGTGGGAGTGAGACCATCCTCGTGGCGGAGGACGAGCCATCGCTCCGCCGTGGCGCCAGGCGCATCCTGGAGAGTCTGGGCTATACCGTCTTGGAGGCGGCCGATGGCCAGGAGGCGCTCGGGTTGTACTGGGCGCACCGGGAAGAGGTGGACCTCGTGATCTCCGACATGACGATGCCGAATCTCGGCGGGCGGGAGCTCTACGATGCGATCCAACGCGAGGGGCGGCCGGTGAGGTTCATCCTTGCCAGCGGGTACGCCCGTAGTGCCCTGAAGGTGGAAGCCGGCTCCGATCTCCTGTTCAGGTACATACCGAAGCCGTGGACGCTCTCAGAATTGGCTCAAGTCGTGCGGGAGGTCTTGGATCAGCCCCTCGCCACGTGAGACCGCGGCGAGGCGGCTGAGCCGGCATCACGATTCCGTCTCCGCCCCTGCGCCGATCAGCTCGCAGAACTTCTTCAGATCGATGTTCCCGCCGGACACGATCGCGACGATCGGACCCTGACCGGCTTTCCCGGTGAGCGCCGCCGCGAGCGCCAGCGCCCCCGCGCCTTCCGAGATCACGCGTGCCTTCTCCGCCATCAACCGCATCGCCCGCTTGGTCTCCTCGAGGCTGACGACGATGCAGCCGTCCACCACCGGTCGCATGCGTTGCCACATGCGCGGGAATACGCTCTTGCCGCCCGCCCCGTCCACGAACGTCGCCTTCCACCCCTTGAACTCCTGCGGCGAGCCCTGGGCGAGCGAGAGCGCCAACGGAGCGGCAGTCTCCGGCTCCGCTCCCCATACTTGGACCGCCGGCTTCAGCGCCTTGACGACGCTGCCGACGCCCGTGATGAGCCCGCCGCCGCCGATGGCGGCGATCACCGCGGCCGTGTCGGGCGCGTCTTCCAGAATCTCGAGCCCCATCGTGGCGTGACCGGCGATGAAATTGCGATCGTCGAACGGGTGGACGAACGTGCCCTGGACGCCGGGATAGGTCCGCTCCTCGAGCGCCTTCCACGCCACCTCGTAGGAGACCAGGACGAGTGTGGCGCCGAGGGCTTTCATCCGGTCGAGCTTGGAGGTGGGCGCCGTCTCGATCGCGACGACGGTGCAGGGCACGCCCGCATTCCGCGCCGCGTAGGCGACGCCTTGCCCCGCATTGCCCGCGCTGATCGTCCACACCCCGCGCCGGCGATCGGCCTCGGAGAGCAGCGCCACGGCATTGGCGGCCCCCCGCAGCTTGTAGGCGTTGATCGGCTGGAGGTTCTCGAGCTTGAGGCGGATGTCGGGGGAACCCGCTCCCAGCTCCAGGCGGACCAGCGGCGTGCGCACGATGGTCCCGGCGATGCGCGCGCGCGCTTCCCGGACCTCGGCCAGCGTGATGGGGCGGATAGCCTCGAGCGTCGTCACGACCCCTACGTTACGCGTCACCACGTCGTGGGGCGAGTGTGGAGCACAGTCCCTTGCCCTTTGTTGACACGAGCAGTCTCAAGGTCATCGAGCGCCTACCCGGCTGGTATGGACGCTATTTCCACTCCCCGAGCATGACCTTCGCGCATTACGACTTCAAGCGTGGCGCGTCCATTCACGAGCACGTCCACCCGCAGGAAGAGGTCTATGAGGTGATCGAGGGCGAGCTTGAGGTCACCTCAGCGAGTAAGCTGCAGCGCCCCCCCCCCCGTTCCGTCCGCGTTCATCACCCACACCTCCCAGCGGCCCGTGCGATCGCTCTGGAAAGCGAGCCGCTTGCCATCGGGGAACCACGTCGGGAGCTCGTCGTGATACGGGGCGGCGTGCTCGCCCAGCCGAGTGGCCTGGCCCGTCGCCACCTCGACCACCCAGATGTGCCCGATCTGGCGCGTCGTGTCCTGCGGATCGTTCACCTCGCTCTGAACGGCCACGCGACGGCCATCCGGGGAGAACGCCGCGCACTGCGGACCGCCTTGGGCCTTGGTGAACCGCGTGAGCGCGCGGGCGCCGGATCCGTCGGCGTTCACGATCCAGATCTGCATGCCGGTCGTGTCGTTCCGCGTCGCGGCCACCTGGTCCCCGTGGGGCGAAAACGCCGGACACCAATACGCCGCGTGATCCGTGGTGAGCGCCAGCCGGCCGGAGCCGTCGGCGCGCGAGAGGGCGAGCTGCATTTCGGTCCAGGAGCCGACGCCGTACACGAAGCGCGACCCATCAGCAAACGGCAGGGCGCCGCCACGCGCGGCGAACCGGGCGACTTCCGTGGGCGCACCGCCTTCCACGGACACTGAAAAGACGCGTGCGGTGTCGTGCGCGGAGACGTTGAACAACAGACGCTGTCCGTCGGCACTCCAGTAGGCGCGGCCTCGGTGGCCGCCGTCACGCGTCAGTTGCCGAATGTCCGATCCGTCGGCGTTCATCAGGTACAGCTCGCCCGTGCCGGAGCGGTCGGACACGAAGGCGATCCGCCGCCCGTCGGGGGAGACGGTCGGACTCGCCCCATGCTGGGCCGGCTGCGGGGGGGGGGGGGGGGGTCGCCTGCGCGAGGGTGAGCGACAACGCCGCAACATGCAGGAATGGGTTCATCGTGGCCCGAACCTGGCCGCGCCCCGGGCTCGCGCTTTGGCCGCTTCGACCTCGCGGTTCCGCGGCGGGGCGGTGGTGACGAGCGAATCGAGCAGCCGCGTCACGCTGGCGGCGACTTCCCCGACCGCGCGGTCACATGCCGCCTGGTTCGCGGCCGATGGCTTCGAGAACCCGCTCACCTTGCGGATGAACTGGAGCGAGGCCGCGTGGACCTCCTCGCCCGTGACCGGCGGGTCGAAGTGATACAGCGTCCTGATGTTCCGGCACATGACAGGCTCTCCGTGCGAGGTCCCAGAATCCTCCACCAGGAAGGCCGCCGAGGCAACCCTCCGAAGTGTGAGGCTACGGAGTCACCGTGATGGTGCCCGACATCGTCACGCCGTGGATCGCGCAATGGTAGCCGTACGTCCCGGCGCTGCTGAAGGTGTGGGCAAAGGACGCCCCGGCCGTCATGCCCCCGTACCCGTCGCCCATCGGGCCGCTCAGCGTGCCGCTGTTAAAGGCGGACACGTCGCTGGTCACCGTGTGCCCCACGCTGCCGTTGTTCGACCAGGTGACGGTGGTGCCGGCCTTGACCGTCAGCGTCGCCGGCGTGTAGGAGTAGTCCGCGATGGAAACGGCGGCACTTGCCCCCCCCCCCCCGCCTCCCCCGGGTGGCGGGTTCGAGCCGTTTGCGCTCGTTGGAGTGTTGCTGCAGGCGATGAGGCCGAGGGCGAGTACGCCGCATCCGACGACAAGCCGCATGAGTCTACCCTCCGTGAGGATCCAGGTCCCGAGTACCCAATACCAATACCCCAATGGGGGACGCCGGGTGCCCGGGGCCTGGATTCATCCCAGACCATGGAGCCAGGAACTCCGGCAGATCGCGTGTGCCGTCCCTGGAATACCGGCGTCTCGTCGGAATCCCGGTCACTTGTGCGCTGCCGCTGCAGCGGTAGAGTTCTCGCGTCGAGTCCGAGTCGGCGCACGCGAAGCACCGTAGCTCCCCTCTTCCCAGCCCAAAATTCCGTGACCATCTCGCCGCTCCAACACGCCGCAGCACTCGGGCTGGTTCTCCTCGACGTCATCGCGCGCGCCCTCCGGACGCGCCTGTTGTTGTCCGTCACCATGTCTCGGGCCCTGACCGTGAACACGTGCGGCGACGCAGTGGCTGCGGTGACCCCGGGGCGGGTCGGCGGAGATCCAGTTCGCTACCTCGGGTACGTCCGGACGGGAGCACCAACCCCGGCGATCCTCGCCACGTTCGGCATGGAGATCGCCGCCGACGCGGTCGTGCTGGTGGGCGTCGGGGTTCTTCTGTCGCTGCTCTTTCCGTCGGCCGTGCGCGAGATCCTGGCCGCCTCGCTGCGCCTCGCCCGGTCCCCGCACGCCTGGCTCGTCGTCCTCGTCCTGGCGCTGGCGCTGGCGGGCAGTGCGGTGCTCGCCCACCGTCTCGTGCCTCGGGGGCTGTCGCGATTGCTGATGTCGCTGGGCGAGGCGTGGCGCTACGCCCGGACGCAATCGCCGGGCGTGCTGGCGGCGGCGACCCTTCTGACGCTCGTCAGCTTGATCGCGCGGGGGGCGATCCTGCCGGTGCTGCTCGCGGCCACGCCGGGGCTGGGCGCCGGGACGGTGATCCTCGGCTCGGCGCTGCTCGTGTATGGGCAGACTCTCGCCCCCACGCCGGCCGGGGCGGGGGTGGTCGAAATCGGCTTCCTCGTCGGCCTCGAGCGGATTCCCGCCGACACGCTGCCGGTCTTGATCCTGGTCTGGCGGACCTACACCCTCGCCCTCGGCGTGCTGGCGGGGGCTGCGCTGCTGCTCCGGGATGGACTGCCGAAACGTCCCTGGGTCTTACTTGACCAGGAGCATTCTGGTGAGCACGACGTCAAGCAGTAGAATCGCCACCGATGCGGAGACCACCGCCGTCGTAGTGGCCCGGCCGACGCCTTCCGCGCCTTGCTGCGTATTGATGCCGACGTAGCACGGGATGAAGGTTACCGCCGCCGCGAAGAACCCCCCCTTGATCACCGAGTACCAAAGATCGAACGGACGAAAGTAGTACCGCACGCCATAGACAAAGTCGGCATTCGTGATGTCGAGGGACTCTTTGGCGGACACCCAGCCCGCCAGGACCCCCGCGAGGTCGGCGAATATGACCAGCACCGGAATGACCACGAGGCCGGCCAACACGCGCGGGATGATGAGATGGGAGATGGGCGAGCGACCGAGACTCTCCAGCGCGTCGATCTGTTCGCTCACCCGCATCGTTCCCAGCTCGGCCGCGTACCGCGCCCCAATCCGCCCCGCGAGGATCAAGCCGGTGAGCACCGGGCCGAGTTCGAGAATGATCGACTCGGTGACGACCGACCCGTACACGTAGAGCGGGACGCTTCCCGAGAATTGATAGCCGGCCTGGAGGCTCGCCACTGCACCGGCAAAGGCGGCGACGAGCACGACGATGAACATGCTGCCATAGCCGATTCTGATCGCCTGGTCCATCGCGCGGGGGACATAGACCCGCCATTCTGCCAGTCCACGGGCCACCTCGATCAGCAGAACCGTGAACCGGCCGGCATGTCCGACCGCACGCAGACTCCACCGGCCGACGCCCCGCCTGATGTCGAGGCCTAGTTCGGCCATTCCTTGGTGCTCCTCTGCTGACTGGCCCGCGCTTTCTCGAGGGCGACCACCACGGCTTCCGGCCGTTCTTCTTGCAGGTAGTGCCCCGCGCCGGGAACGCTATCGACGGCGAACCAGCCGAGCGTGCGCTGCAGCTCGATGACCTCCTCCGGGCCGACACCACCGCCGTGCCGTGCGCCGCCGAGCACCAGACGGACGGGACAGGCGATCTCGCGCAGGTGGGGTTCCAGGCGCACCCGCTCGCGCGAAGCGGCCATCGCCTGGTAGGCCTTGAGGGTGCCGTCGACATTCCCTGCTGCGCCGGCGGTGTAGCCATACACGACACCGTCCGTGATCCAGGTGGTGTCGCCCGAAGACGCGTTCAGCGTCCGTCGCAGCACCCGGCGGATCACCTTGATACCGCCCAGCAGCTTGATCCACGGGATGTACACGGCCGCCCGGCGGAATTCCCGGGTCGCGACCTCCTCAGTGGGCCCGCCTTCGAGCGAGACCAGGCCGCGGACGAGGTCGGGCCGCGTGTAGGCCAGTCGCAACGCGATCGCGCCACCGACCGCGTGCCCGATCACCCAGGCATGCCGGACGCCGAGGGAATCGAGGGCTGCCGCGATCCGGCGGGCCTGCGCGGACAACGAGTAGTCCCCGCGGGCGGGCCGGCTGGAGAAGCCGGTGCCAAGCGGTTCAACGACGATCGGCTGGTAGCCGGCCGCCTCGAGCAGGGGCACCAGCTTGCGGAACCCAAACGCGGACCCGAAGAAGCCGGGGAGGAGGACGACCGGCTCCCCGTGGCCGAACGTAACGACGTGCAGCGACTCAGCGCGGCCGACAGGAATCTGGACGCTGTGGGCCGTATCGGCGGCAAGGCCGACCGCTAGGAGCAACCAGAGCGGCATCTCAGGCCCGCGACTTGTACCAGTACCGCTCGATTAGCTTGTTGGCCCGCGGAGATCGGATCGCGGCGAGCCAGAGGACGCCGAGGTTGGCGATCGGCCACCCCCATTGTCCGAATTGTTCGAACTTGCGGGCCGAGGTGACGGTTTTTGCCCCACGCAGCCGGACGAACCGCTGGCCGCGCCGCCGGCCCAGCCGGCGCAGGGCCTGGTGGAACGCCAGGTCCTCGCCGAACATGAGCTTCTCGTCCCAGCCGCCCACCGCCTCGAAGGCTTCTCGGCGGCAGAACACCACGCCGGTGTCCCACCCGGTGAGCCGGGCCCACAGCGCTTGGAGCGTGAAGCTCACCGCGATCCCCGCGCCCCAGCGATCCATTCGCACGCCGGTCGCGCCGCCCACAACCGCTCCGGTGTCAAGTGCGCGCTCGATGGCGTTGAACGTGTCCGCATGGATCTGGGAATCCGCGTCCACGAAAAGCAGGATGTCCCCGCGGGCAGCCCCGGCGCCTGTGTTGCGGACCGCCGAGATCACACGTCGGCACTCGGTGACGACGCGACAGCCGCGTGCCCCCGCGATGAGACTGGTGTGGTCCGTGGACATGTTGTTCGCGACGATCACTTCCACGGCGTCGGGTTCGGGGCCGTACGCGGCCCGGGCGGTCGTCACCGAGTCAAGCAGCCGCGGCAGGTAGGCGGCCTCGTTGAAGGCCGGAACGACGAGGGAAAAGCGCGGCCGGCCCGCCGCCGCGCGGCGGCAGGGCGAGGAGGGGGGGCGGGGGACGGTCCGGGCGAGGGCACCGAAGTGCGCGAGCTCGATGTCGCCGGTGCCGAGCCGCGCCCGCACCGCCGCATCGGTCAGCCCCGCAAGCTCGCGCTCGCGCTCCCGGATGTAGGAGTCCCACTTCGCGATCTCGGCGTCCGGGTATCCCGGGTGCACCATCAGCTCCGTGACGCCCGGGTCGAGGTCGTCGAGCAGGGCCAGGAGCCGGTCGCGATAGTCGTGGTGTGCGAAGAGCTCGCTGCCCCGGAAGTGGTCGACCGCCCGCGGGATGCCGTTCCCGCCGGCCAGGCGGTAGGAAACGCGGAGCAACGTCTGCTCGGCGAACGCGCTCGGCGTCCGGGCGACGTGCCGGAGGCGGTCGAACGGCACGCGAACGAGTGGGATCCGCATCCGCTTGGCGACCTCGACCACCGGTTCCCACACGCCGGGCAGGAGGTGGACGTGCCGGTGAGAATCCAAGTGCGTAAGTGGCACGCCGGTCGCGCGGAAGCGATCGAGCTGCGCCTCGCACTCTGTGATCACTTGCGCCGCCGCGATCCGCCCGGTGAGCGCACGGGCGACGAGGCGCCGCATGGGGTGGAACCGGCCCGTCTCGCCGTCGCACAGGCTCGGGAGGGCGGCGGCGGGGGACACCGGCGGGCCTGCTGTGAGGTTGAAGTGCAAGCCGACGCCGAGCTGAGGCGCCCGCCCCGCACGGAGCACCGCATCGGGAAACGCGGGAAGATTGACGAGCAGCGAGGTCGAGGTCACGCACCCGGCCTGGTGCGCCTCCACAATGCCACGGTTGACGCCCTCCGACAGGCCGAAGTCGTCGGCGTTGATGATGAGACGGCGCCTCCCCGTCAAGAGCCGGCCTCTTCGACTGCGGCCACGGGGGCAGTGGACTCGCTCCCCCAGGCCTCGGATGTCCCGAGCATCGGCCCCACGAAGCTCTGGAGTGTCAGTCCCAGCAGCCCACCAGCCAGGGAGTCCACCGCGAAGTGATTCTGGGTGTACACGGTCGCTCCCATGATCCCGACCGCGCACAGCGTGACCCCCAGCGCGACGCGCCGGCTCCAGAAACGCCAGGCGATCCACGCAAACGTCACCGCGCCCGCGACGTGGGTGCTCGGGAACGCCGTGCCGAGCGAGTCTCCGCCGTCCTGAATCCAGTGGTCCACTCGGAAGAACCAGCCGGCGCTCACCGACGCCGGGAACCGCACCGAAAGAACGGCGGGTCCGATGGTGGGCCACCACGCGTGCACGATGATGCAGCCGAGGTACGCGAACACGATGCGGAGCACGCCCTCTCGCAGCTGGTCTTGAGTGCCGCGGAGGATGAGGACGAGGGGGGCGCCCAGGAGGAGCAGGTAATAGGAGAAGTACAGAAAGTGCATGACCTCACTGAACGCGGTGGTGTGCATCGTCGCCAGCCAGGTCTGATTCAAGTGCACGCCGAAGACGGCGCGATCGAGCGACAGGAGCACCTGGTCGTCCGGCACGGTGTTCACGAATCGCGTATGCAGGTCGAGCTCCACCCAGAACGCGGCCGCCCAGGCGAGGGGGTACGCGTCGTAGGTGAGACGCAGCGACCGCGCGCTCGGCGCCGGCGCCCATCCGAGCAGCCACGGGAGCGTCGCGCCGAGGAGGTGGCCGCCGACCAACAGCCGCGCGGCGGCGTGCGTCGGGGCGAGCGGTGCCCAAATCACGGCCATCGCGACGTTGAAGGCGCACAGCCACCAATCCACCGGCAAGGGATGACGGGGAGAGGTGACGACGGAAGACTGAGTTTCGATGAGGTGTTTCAGTCTGCGCCGGCGCGGGAGTGCGGTGGATTCGCGCCCAGGGGTTCAACGGGGAACGGCGAGCGCATATGATAGGAGACTCGGAGATGACCGATCTGGTCACCCTGCGCGCGCACGCAGCCGCGCGCGCGACACAGTGTGCGCCGGAATGGTGTTCTCTCCGCAGGCGGTGCCCGCCGAAGCGCCCGCCACACGCCGCTAGTGGCGCCGTAACTCCCAATCCTCTATCATCAGCGCACGTCCACGTCACCGCCCCAGCCCGCCACCGCCCCGTGTCCCAAGTGCGGGCGCCCGCTCGCCGTCGCGGTGAAGCGGTGCCTCTATTGCGGCCACACCCGTATTCTCGCGGCGCCCGGGACGCCCGAGCACGACACCGAGCGCGCCGCCGCGGAGGCCGACGCGAAGCGCCTGGAGCGCCAGAAGGTCATCTTCCAGCACGGCATGGGGCTCGGCAAGACGGCCACGAAAGCCTCCCTCGGCGAGCGGCTGCGCCAGCAGTCGCTCCCGGTCCGCTTCGCCGTCATGGCCGTCGCCTTTCCCGCGCTCTTGCTGGTCGCGCCGTTCAAGGCGTTCCGCCTGGTGAAAGAGGTGTTCCGGCCCTGACCTGGCGCGGGCTTTCTTCCCTGACGGTCGGCCTCGGTGCGCTCCGCTCGAACCCCCTGCGCGCCGCCCTCTCCACCCTCGGCGTCGTCATCGGCGTCGCCGCCCTCGTCGCCGTCCTTGCTTTGGGTGACGGCCTCGAGCGCTACGGCCGCGGCTGGATCGCGCAGCTGACCGACGTGCAGGCGGTCGCGCTCGAGCCCCAGCTCTTCCAGATGATCGACGGACGCCCGGTGCCCCGCGCCGATGTGGTCGTGTTTACGCCCCGCGACGCGGCCGATCTCGCGGCGCGCCTGGACACGCAAGCTACCGTCGCCCTCGTCTCCATCGGAACGGCGCTGATCACCGCCGATACCGGACCGCGACACGCCGCCCTGGTGACGGCGACGCTCCCCGCCGCCGCCTCACTACCGATGGCCGCGCTCGCCGCCGGCCGGTTCTTCACCGCGGCGGAGTCGGATGCCGGCGCCCGCGTGGCGGTCGTGTCCGCCGGTGTGGTCGCCACGTTCGCCACGACGGGAAAGCCCGCCACCCTCCTGGGACGGACGCTGCGCCTCCAGGGGATTCCATATCAGGTCATCGGCGTGCTCGCCGGAGAGGCGGTGGCGCGGGATCTCCGCGTGGTCGTGCCGTTCACGGCCGCGCCGCCGCAACCCTTCGGTGGCGCGCCCGCCCGCCTGATCGCCTTCGCAAACCGCGTGGAAGCGCTGGACTCGGTGAAAGCCGGGGCCGCCGCCTGGCTCACGGCTCACGTGGGGGACTGGCGGGGCCGCGTCCGGCTGCAAACTCAGGAGGACCGCCTCGCGCAGGTCCAGCAGGGTATCCTGATTTTCAAGCTGGCGATGGGCGCGCTCACGGGGATCTCGCTGCTCGTGGGGGGGATCGGCATCATGAACGTGCTGCTCGCGTCGGTCATCGAGCGCACGCGCGAAATCGGCATCCGGCGGGCCGCGGGCGCACGCGCCCACGATATCCTGCTGCAATTCCTCTCCGAGGCGGTGGCGATCACGGGGCTGGGCAGCGCTGTGGGTGCCGCGGTGGGGTTCGCGGGCGCGTTCGGCGTCACCGCCGTGATGCGCGCCCGGTCGCACGCCACGATCTATGCCGCCTTCAGCTGGAGCACGCTGCTCGTCGCGGCGGCGGCCGCGGCGCTGGTGGGCATCGCCTTCGGAATGTACCCCGCGCTGCGGGCCTCGCGGCTGACCCCCATCGACGCGATCCGGCACGAGTAGCAGGGGTCTCCTTGCGCCCCCGCCCGGGAGCGGCCATCGTGGCGGAGAGGAGGCGCCCCCCCGATGGCCCTCACCGACCAGCTGACCACCACATCGATCACCGCGATGCCCGGGGCAAGACCCCGGGACGACGAGCTCGACCTCTTCGGCCTTACCCACCCCGGCAAAGTCCGCCGCGAGAACCAGGATCACTTCCTCCTGTGCACCGTGCATCCACAGGTGGTGATCCACGGGACCAGCCTCCCTCAGCCCGACCGGCTGCCGCTGCGTGGAGAGCGGCTGGGGACGATCATGCTCGTAGCCGATGGAGTGGGCGGGGGGACGGCGGGGGGTGAGGCGAGCCAGCTCGCCGTGGAGACGATCACGCGGTACGTGTCCATGACGCTGCGGTGCTACCACGCAGCCGGCTCGTCGGTGGAAGAGGAGTTCTTCGCCGCACTCCGCACGGCGGCGCTGGAGGCGCACGCCGCGGTGCGCTCGGAGGCGGCCGCGCGGGTGGCCAAATCCGCGCGCCCCGACGAGAAGGCCATGGCGACGACCCTCACCCTCGCGATGATCGTGTGGCCGTGGATGTACGTGGTGCAGGTCGGGGACAGCCGCTGCTACTACTATAAAGAAGGCGTCCTGCGGCAGGTCACGCGCGACCAGACCATCGCCCAGGACCTAGTGGATCGGGGGGCGCTGCCGCCCGAGCGAGTGGCGGCGTCGCCGTTCAGCCACGTGCTGGCCAGCTCGATCGGGGGGACCGAAGCGTCGCCGGTCGTGACGCGCCTCGACATCCGCCGCCGCGGCAGCGTCATCCTGCTGTGCAGTGACGGATTGACGAAGCACGTGTCGGACCCCGAAATCGCCGAGCGGCTGCGGGTGATGGAATCCTCGGAGCAGGCGTGCCGGGCGCTGCTCGATCTCGCCCTCGAGCGCGGTGGGAGCGACAACGTCACCGTGCTGGCGGGTAGGGTCCGGGGGGGAGCGGGAAGTACGGCAACGCCGGTTCCCGGCATGTGATCGATCGGCGCGCCTTCCTCGGGCGCAGCGTAGCCGCTTTGGGAGGGGGGGCGCTTACCATCGGCCCACTGTCACGGTGGGGTTTTTCCCCACCCGCCCTCCTTGCCGCGAGCGACACTGCAGACGAGCGTTTGGCCTGGTGGCGCGAAGCCCGCTTCGGGATGTTCATCCACTGGGGCCTGTACTCGATCCTCGCCGGTGAATGGGGCGGCCGCACCGACTACGCCGAGTGGATCCGCAACAGCGCCCACGTCCCGCTCGCCGAGTACGACCGGCTGGTATCCCGCTTCAACCCGACGCAGTTCGACGCCGACCGCTGGGTGTCGCTCGCGCAGCAGGCCGGCATGCGCTACGTCACGATCACCACCAAGCACCACGACGGCTTCGGCCTGTTCGACTCGAAGCAGACCGACTTCTGCGCGCGCTCCACGCCGTTCCGGCGGGACATCATGAAGGAGATGGCCGGCGCGTGCCGCCGCCACGGGCTGCGAATGTGTTGGTATCACTCCATCATGGATTGGCACCATCCCGACTATCTCCCGCGTCGCGACTGGGAGGCGGAGACCCGGGGGGTGGACGGCGCCCGCTTCGCGCGGTTCGTGGACTACCTCCACGCCCAGGTCACCGAGCTGCTCACGAACTACGGCGACATCAGCGT
This sequence comes from Gemmatimonadota bacterium, assembly GCA_041477065.1. Lineage (GTDB taxonomy): Bacteria > Gemmatimonadota > Gemmatimonadetes > Gemmatimonadales > GWC2-71-9 > 13-1-40CM-70-15. Next base: position 51,520 of record JBGOUQ010000009.1, on the reverse strand, counting down.
GATGTGGTTCGACGGCAATTGGGAGGAGACCTGGACCCACGAGATGGGGAAGGCGCTGTACGCCAGGTGCCGGTCGCTCCAGCCGAACGTGATCGTGAACAACCGTGTCGAAGGGTGGTCGCCCATTCCGGTCACCGACCCCCTCGGCGACTTCCGGACGCCCGAGCAGGAGGTGCCCGCCACCGGCCTGCCCGGCGTGGACTGGGAGTCCTGTATCACAATGAACCGTCACTGGGGGTACAATGCGCTCGATCACGACACTAAGTCGGTGTCGCAGCTGATCGGCTTGCTGGTCGAAACCGCTTCGAAGGGCGGTAACCTGCTGCTCAACGTGGGGCCCAAGCCGGACGGGACCTTCCCCGAGGAGAGCGTCGAACGGCTCCAGGAGCTGGGGCGCTGGATGCGGGTGAACGGCTCGGCGATCTACGGCTCGACGGCGACGCCGTTCCGGGATACCCCGTTTCGTGTCACCGCCCAACCCAATCGCCTGAACCTGTTCATCACCGACTGGCGCGCGGGCCTACTGGGCCTGCCGGATCTCAGGACCCCGGTGCGGCGCGCCTACCTGCTCGGAGACCCGGCGCGCACGGCTCTCCCAACCCAGGCCGGGGGCGGGGGCGGGGGCGGGGCGGGGGGGGTCACGATCACCCTGCCTACGCAGGCACCGGACCCGATCTGCGCGGTCGTGGTGCTGGAGTTCGACGGGCCGCCGGTGGTGGCCCACTAGGAAGTACCTGCCTGTTGTCGCGGTTTCCTGACGATCCCAGCGGCAACCTTTTTCCCGAATCCCCCGTCTAAGGAGGACACCACCGCCGCTCGGGGGATTCTCATGCTGCTGGCCGTTCCGCTGCTCGCCGCCGTCACGTTCGCCGCGCAGGGCCCGAATGCCCGGCCTCCGCGCGCCCGTACCACACCCGATCCCGCCCCCGGCAGTATCGCCGCCATTCACGCGGTGCGCGCGCCGGTACTGGACGGTCGCGACGACGACGAGGTCTGGCGCCAGGCCACCGCGATAACCGAATTCCGCGAGTGGGATCCCAAAGAGGACGCCGATCCGCGGTTCCGCACCGAAGCGCGCGTCGCCTACGACGACCGCAACCTGTACGTCTTCATCCGGGCGTTCGATCCGCATCCCGACAGCATCATCAAGCCGCTGTTCCGGCGGGACAACTTCGGTCCCTCCGACCGCGTCTGGGTGATGATCGATTCCTACCACGACCGCCGCACCGGGTACGAATTTGGCGTCACCCCGGCCGGCGTGAAGATGGACCTCGCCATCTACAACGACGGCAACGAAGACGACGCGTGGGACGGGGTCTGGGACGTCGCTACGGCGATCGACTCGGCGGGGTGGACCGCGGAGTACCGGATTCCGCTGTCGCAGCTGCGCTACCCGAACACCACGACCCACACTTTCGGGTTCATGATCATCCGCGACCTGTACCGTTACACCGAGCGGTTTAGCTGGCCGCTGCTCCGTCGCTCCCGCTCCGGGCTCGTGTCCCAGTTCGGCGAAGTAACGGGGCTGGACGGGCTGGCCGCGCCGCGGCGACTCGAGATGGCCCCCTACACGGTGACCAAGAACGTCTCGGTGCCGACGGCGAGCGGCTTCGGCCGGAACCAGGACTTCACCGCGGGAGCGGATCTGAAGTACCGCCTCAGCTCGAACCTCACGCTCAACGGCACGGTGAACCCGGACTTCGGCCAGGTGGAAGCCGACCCCGCGGTGCTGAACCTCGGAGCGTTCGAGACGTTCTTTCAGGAGCGGCGGCCGTTCTTCGTCGAGGGCACGGGGATCTTCCGCCTCGACCTGGATTGCAGCGCGGTGAACTGCAACGGGGAGGGGCTGTTCTATTCGCGGCGCATCGGCCGCTCGCCGCAGCTCCTGGGCGAGTACGGCGACGCGCGCTCACCGACCGGCACCACCATCCTCGGCGCTGCGAAGCTGACCGGCCGGGCCGCCGGCGGCATGTCGGTAGGCCTGCTCGAGGCCATGACTCAGCGCGCCGTGGGACCGGCGGGTGCAACGCTCGAGCCGCGCACCAACTACACCGTCGCCCGCCTGCAGCAGGACCTGCGGGGCGGGCAGAGCGGCATCGGCGTGATCTTCACCGGCGTGAATCGTGACCTGGACCGCTGGAGCGACACGCTGCTGCGGAGCAGCGCGTACGTGGGCGCGGTGGACATGCGGCACCGCTTCGCGCACGCGAGGTACGAGCTGACCGCGTCGCTCGACGTGAGCCGGGTGGCCGGCACACCGCAAGCCATGACGCTCACCCAGCTGGACGCCGTGCACCAGTATCAGCGGCCCGATGGTGGACAGCGCGTCGATCCCAATCTCCGGGTGTTGACCGGCGACGCCGAAGAGGTGCACTTCGGCAAGGTGGGTGGCAAGGTGACGAACTTCGAGACGAGCTACCTGCGGCGCTCGCCGGGATTCGAGGCCAACGACCTTGGCTTCCTGCTGCGCGCCGACCAGCAAAGCTGGAACAACTGGCTGGGCCTGCGCTTCAACACCCCGACCCACCTCTATCGGCGCGCCAATTGGAACTTCAACTGGTGGCAATATTGGTCGGCGGGCGGGCTGCCGCAGGAAGCGGCGTTCAACACCAACATGCACAGCCAGCTCACCAATCGGTGGTGGCTGCACCTGGGGGGCACGCTCGGGCAGCTCGGCACCACCTATTGCGACCGCTGCGCGCGTGGCGGGCCGGCGGTGCGCCAGGATTCCTACATCGCTCCCTGGGGCGGTATCGGGGGTGACGACCGCAAGCGCATCATTCCCTACTTCTGGTTCAACTATTGGCGGGGCGAGCAGGGCCGGGGCTCGTCGCTGAACCTCTCCCCCGAGCTCGATTTCAAGCTCGCCGCCAACATGACCAGCGTGCTCTCGGCCAACTACACGCACAACCGGGACGACAACCAGTGGTTCGGCAATTTCACCGACTCCACCGGCGCGGCGCACTACACCTTTGCGCACCTCGAGCAGCGCACGCTCTCCCTCACGGGGCGGCTCGACTACACCTTCACCACCACGCTGTCGCTCCAGATGTATCTCCAGCCGTTCGTCAGCAAAGGCACGTACAGCAACGTGCGCGAGCTGGGGTCGCCGCGCGCGGCGGACTACAACGCGCGGTTCCGGCCCTACGGCGACACCGCCGTCACGAACACCCCCGGCGGGTTCAACTTCAAGCAGTTCCGCTCCAACGTGGTGATGCGGTGGGAGTACCGGCCCGGCTCCACGTTGTACCTCGTGTGGACGCAGGGGCGCCAGGACTTCCTGCCGGCGATGGGGGAACAGTCCTTCGGCCGGGACATCGGGAGGCTGTTCGACCAGCACCCCGACAACACGTTCCTGATCAAAGCGTCCTACTGGTTGAACTGGTAGCTACTGGCACTTCGGCTCGCCTTCTGGGCGCGTCCGCGAGACTCTCGCGTTCCGCGACCGCGACGGGCGAACCTCCGTCACGGCGCGAAACGGCGGCGCCTCAGACCGGGGTGCGAGGCTGCGGTGGAGGAGGGGGGAAGCCGCGGCGCGTCACGGCGCCGATCGCGCTCAGCAGGTCCTGCAGCTCGTAGGGCTTCAGTACGGCGGGCTGCCCGCAGTCCTCGAGAAAGGTGCGGGTGTCGGCGCGGGCGCCGTCGCCGGTGACGAACACGAAGCGCCGCGCCAGCTGCGGCTGCTCCTCGGCGACCTGCTCGTACAGCGCTCGCCCGCCGAGGCGGGGCATCTGGAGGTCCGTCACCACCGCGTCGAAGCGTGTGAAGGTGGGAGGGGAGCCCGTCGGGGCGAGCCGCCCCGCCGCCGCCAGTCCGTCCTCGACCGCGACGACGTCGTGGCCCTCGCGCTCGAGCAGCATCCGCATCGCTTCGCGATTCACCGCGTCGTCGTCCACGACCAGGATGCGCAGGCGCGGCAGGGTCGGCGCTTGAGCGGCGGCATGCGCGAGCGGGCCGAGCACGCTCTTGGGAATCGTCACGACGACTTCGGCGCCGATCCCCCCGCCGCGCTGCCGCAGCCGCACGCTGCCGCCCGAGGATTGCACCAGGGCGCGCGCCAGCGCGAACTCGATTTCCCCTCCGCCCCCGCTGTGCGTGAACCGGAACGGCGAGACGAGGCGCTGCTCGGCTTCGACCGAGAGCGGGGCGCCGCTATCCCACAGCGAGACCGCCACCGACGGGCCGATCTCCGAGATGCCCAGGCGCAGCTCCCGCGGCGCGGACGCCTCCCGCAGCCGGCGCAGCGCGAAATCCACCAGTCGGGTGAGGATGTCCCCGAGCTGCGCCCGCGGGCAGGCGACCAGCGCCACGGCTCCCGTCTCGGCAGGGATGCGGACGATCCGCACCGCGAGCTCCTTGAGCGTCGTCTCGCGCTCGGCGAGCACCCCCGCGAGGACCATGGCGGGGTCGCTGGGCTCCGCCGCCCCGACCGGGTGCTCGGTGAGCTCCAGAAAGTGCTGGGTGATCTCGGCGGCGCGCCGCACTTCCCCGTGCAGCATCAGCAGGGCGCGCTGCCGCTCGGGGTCGAGCCCACTGCGGCCCTCTGCTCCTTCGCGCAACAAGTCGGCGAGCGCGCCGATGGCGGCCAGACGGTTGTTCAGGGCGTTGAGCACGTTGGCGGCTCCCTCGTCCACCGCGACCCGATGCAGCTCGCCGCGAGACTGAGTGGGGGCCGGCGTGCTGCGGGGTGTGGGGCGCGGGGGTGGCGGCAGCGCGGGGCGGCGGCGCCGTCCGAAGAGGTAGCCGACCAGCGCGCCGATGCCCGCCCCGAAGAGGAAGGGAACCCAGAGTCCCATGCTGCAAGATGTCTGACGCGCCCGTCCTCCCGCAACTCACTCCCGCCGCCGGACCTCGTGGATCGCGCCGAGGAGGTCCGCGATCTCATACGGCTTGTGGATCACGGGCTGGGGGACGTTCTGCAGGAAGCGCTGCGAGTCGGGGTTGATGTGGTCCCCGGTGACGAAAACGAAGCGGCGTGCCAGGCCGGGACTTCGGGCGGCCACCTGCTCGTACAGCGCCCGGCCGTCAAGCCGCGGCATGTGGAGGTCGGTGACGACGACGTCAAAAGCATCGCGCCCGATCTGCGCCAACGCTTCCTCCCCGTCGGCCACGACGGTGACGCGGTGCCCGTGGGCTTCGAGCAGCTGGGAGAGGGCGCGGCGGTTGGCCTGGTCGTCGTCGGCCACCAGGATACGGCCGGCCCGAGCGGGACTGGGGGAGAGGGAGGGAGAGGGGGGTGGACTGGAGCGGGCCGGGCGAGCCGCGGCTCCCGGGGCCGGGGGAGCGAGCAGGCTTCCCGGGATCATCGTCACCGTGACCTCGGCGCGCCCCCGCGCGTCGCCCTCGAGCCGCAGCGCCGCCTCGCAGTTCTCGGCGACGCGCTGCGCCAGCGACAGCTCCACGTGTCCGGCGAACGCCGGATCGGCGGGCCGGAAGTAGTTCAGATCGAGCCGGGGGACGACCGTGGGGAGGGCGGGTCCGGTGTCACCCTGCGTCACCACCACGCTCGCGCCGAGCGCGCGCGCGGCCCAGGAGACCTCACGCGGCGCGGGAGGTGCGAGGTCGGCGAGGCGGGCGGCGGCGAAGGTGAGGAGCCGGACGAAGAGGTTCACCACGTCGGACTGGCTCCCGGCGACGAGGGACGCGCTGGGGTCCAAGTCCATCCGGACGGTGATCCCTCGGGCGACGAGGGCGGGCTGGCTCAGACGGAGCGCTTCGGCGAGCGCCGTCGGCAGGTGGGTCACGCCGCCGCGCGGGCCGGGCGGCTGCACCAGCTGGCCAAGGTCGCGCACCACCTGCGCGGCTTCGCGCACCTGCTTCCCGATCTCGTCGAGGGCTTCCCGGTCGCGGGGTTGGAGCAGGGAGCGGTCCATCAGCTCCCCGAACGCGAGGATGGAGCTGAGGCGATTGTTGAGGAGATTCACCAGGTGGGCCACGCCCGTCTCGAAGACGGTGAGGGGGCGGAGGGGGCGGGGCGACCCCCCGGTCTGCGAGGCGGGCGGGGACGGGTCCATGTGTGGAGTCTCTCGTCGGAGGCCCGCGGCACGCAATGGGGCGGGGAGTGGCGGGTCTGCTTGACCGTGGGGGGGAGGGTTTCTACCTTCTTGAGCCCGCCCTGGTGGTGAAACTGGTAGACACACTGTCTTGAGGGGGCAGCGCCGCAAGGCATCCCGGTTCGAATCCGGGCCAGGGCATTCACCCCACGATTCACGGCGCCAGCCGATGCACCGCTTTGATCACGAAGGCCCCGTTTAGAGGATGACGCAGAGAGTGGCTGCTCGGGAATGCGTACGACGCTCCTAGGGCGGTCGTGAAGCCGGAGTTCCACACCAGGTACACGTCGTCGCCAATCACCGGGATCCAGTGGAACCGCAGGTTGAAGTCGACCCGCCGGTCTTCGTTGTTCACCTGTACGAACCCCAGGAAACTCGTGCGCGGGTTGAAGTCGTACTCGATCCGGCCGGATGCCAGGACGGCGGTGAAGCCGCCGCCGGGCAATCGTGCCGTCGTTCGCGTCACGTCGCCGCCGAGGATCACGTGACCTCCGCCGCGCCACGCGCCCTGCAGCTCCATATCGGTGCTGCGTCCGCTGTAGAACGGACCCCAGTTCACGAATGCGCCGAAAGTCAGCGCGCGGCCAGGCGACATGGAGTACTGCAGCTCGTATCGGGACCACCAATAGCGCCCGGGCGGAATCCGGACCGCGCGAAAGACATCGAAGGTGTCCGTTGGGGCATCCATCAGACGCTGGAGGTTGACCTCGAAGTGATCCCCATTCTGGCGGTCGCCTCCGAACACCCGCCACTCGAACCAGGCGGTTTGCCAATCGTCACTCCGGAACAGCGAGCCGGTCTCGTTTGCGATGATGTCCCAGCTCGGGATGGGGACCGTCAAATCGAGTTGCCGGATCCCAAGCACTCCTGGACGTGGCATGAAGTCCACGTGTCCGGTGGTCTCCCAGATTCCGGTGCGACGGACGAACCCCAGGGCCGGCGTGAAGCCCGCATCGATCCGGTAGAGCGAGACGAAGTTGTCGAATAGGTCGTTCGGGTTGTCGGTGGACAGCCGCCACGCCAAGGGGACCCCCGCGACCCCGGGGGTCCGGCTCCCGGCGATCCAGAACTTCGGCTCCACGTTGTGCCCGTGAACCACCAGCGGCAGGTCCACGTCGAGCCCCCCCGTCGCGGCCGTGCCGGCGCCGGAGCGCGTCCGCAGGCTGCCGATCGCCCCGACGAAGGACCGGGCGAACAGGTCGTGCTGGACGCGGACCACGGCGTCGTTCGCCTGGTCGCCGCCGCCGGTGCGTACATCCAGTATTCCGAGGCGCCAGGGGCCCACGCGTCCGTACAGACGCCCACCGGCGATGATCGGGACGGGGTTGCCGCTCGTGTCGAGCCCGATGCGGCGCGAATAGAACACTTGCGTCCGGCCGGGCGTTCCGAAATCGAATAGGCCGCTCGACTCGAGGAAGAATCCCCGTTTCTCGGGGAAGAAGAAAGGAAACCGGGTGAGGTTGATGACCTGTTGATCGACCTCGACCTGAGCGAAGTCGGTATTGGCGGTCAGGTCGGCCGTGACGGTCGCTGAGACGGCCACCTTTGCGTCCACCCCGGCCTGTCCGCCGAGGAACCCGTCCGCGAGTCGCGCTCCGCCGCTGTCGTGTGGAGCCGCGACGGCGCGGGCCAAGAGGTAGGGGTAGACCTCGACGTTGCGGGCTCGGCCCAAGGCGCCCACGTCGGTCAGCTCCCCTTCGTTCAGGAGGTGATAGAGCCCCTGAGCCCGGCCCCAGGATTGCCAGAGATCCTGTTCGTTCTTGCGCCGGATGAAGCGGCGGACGTTGAAGCCGAACCGCAAATCACCGCCGGCGTGGAACCGGAGCGTCCGGAACGGAATCCGAAACTCGGCGGTCCACCCAGCAGAATCGTGCGTCACCGCCACGTCCCAGATCCCGTTCCAGTCCTCGTTCAGGTTGTCGAGGTCGGTGAGCTGCGCATCCCACCGCGCGCCGTTCCGATTGGTCCCGAACACGAAGGCTCCGCGGCGGTCGTGGAAGCTGTCGATCAGGAGCTGCACGTTGTCGTCGCTGGAGAGGTCCGCATCGCGCCGCAACTGGCTGGCGCGCGCGTGCCGCGAGTCGTCGTCGTAGGCTCGCACACCGATGTAGAGCGCCACCGCGTCCCGCATCACCTTCACGACCGTGCGTTCGCTGGCCGGGGCTCCTTCGAGAGGCTCGCGTTGACGGAAGTCCGTGATCGAGTCGGCGGATGCCCATGCCGGGCCCTCCATCCGGCCATCGAGGTGTAACGGGATGCCGGCGGCGACAACGCGGAAACTGGTGGCGGGAGCCCCCGCTGCGCGCTGCGCGGTGACGCCGACGGGCAGGGCGAGCGCGACTAGGAGCAATCCGTTCGTGGGCTTCACCGCTTGGGCGCGACGGCGGACGCCTGGTAGAGGTTGTCGAACACGACCGCGCCGCGCTGGAGACGCGTGCCGTCGGCGGCGTACTTCCGCACGACTCCGGTGAGCAGGCGCTCCACGCCCGCCGCCTCCGCGCGGCCGAACTTCGCGTCCTTGCAGTCGATGTCGTGCACGATTTCACCGATGGCCCGGAGCGCGGGAGCGCGCAGGTGGAATCGCCGCAGCAGCGTTTCGAAGGTGCAGCGATCCCCCTCATGCGTGTACTCGGCCTCGAACATGTCGAAGCGCAACTCTCCTTTGCGGGGCGCGTAGCCCTCCGGCGCCACGAATTTGAACCGCACCTCCGGATCGATGAACCGCTTGATCAGCCAGGCGCTGGCGATGCGATCGACGAACACCCCCCGCCGGGTGACCCAGGTCCGCCCCCGCACACGCCCGCCTCGCGCCGTCGGATCCCCTCCCCGCCGCCTCCCCGTCCGGCTCGGGCGCTGCTCACTGCCTTGTACCCGCGCGGCGAGGCGGGCCACGACCCGCTCGGCGCCGCGCCGGTCGGGTGCATCGAAGAAGTCGATCGCCGTGACCTCGGCGAGCCGTCGATCGAGGCGCGTGACGTCGCCGGGCGCAGGATTGCCCGTGACCGATTTCGCGTCGCGGACGAGGGACGCGTAGTCGGCGCCACGCGCCGCGCGGAACAGCGCTTCGATGTCACCGTCGCGCAGGCCGTCCACGAAGCTCCCTCGGCACACCGATCCGTCGCCGCGCCCTTCCACAATTTCCTGAAGCAGCCAGTGGAAATCCTCGACCGCCTGATCGCTATAGGGGAGGACCCACACGGAGTTCTTGACGGGCACCGCGCCGATGCGCTGCAGCCTGCGCCAGACTTTGACCCGGAAGTAGTCGGGCTTGGGCGGTAGCCGGTGGAAGAGGAGCAGCCAACGTCCGCTGGCAGTGTCGCTCACGGCGAACCTGCGCCCTCAGACCGGAACCGGCATTCGCTGAGGGTTCCAGGTATGCCGCTCGCCTTTGGCCTGCCGGAGCCATGCGTAGAGGGCGTCGTAGACGACGAAGCCGCGTGGAAGCAGCTCGTGATCATCGGGGAATAGTTGGGACAGACCCAAGGAGATCGCGAGCAAGCCGGCGGCCTGCGGGGCAGAGTCGAGACGGTCGGTATCGGCCCCGCGGACGATGACGGCCAGCTCGTGCAGGGCCGGGTCCGTCAACCGGTACTTCCGCAGGAAGGCGTCGAAGCTGCACAAGGGCCCATCGTGAGAGAGCTCGACTCCCTCGACGTCGTAGGGGATCGCGTTGAGCTCCGTGGCCCGCGCCAGGACCAGCGGGGGCGGTGCAAACAGAAACTCCGCCGCCGAGTCAATGAACCGGGTGATCAGCCATGGGCACGCGACCCGATCGATCTTGGGATGCTCGCGAGTAATCCAGCGCATGGAGATCTCCCTACCATGAGGGTGAACGGGCGGGGTGCCCGCCGCCTTGACTATAACAAGTGTATCATCGAACATACGGGGGAGCGAACTAGGGCGCAACGCGTCTTCGCGATACCAGGGAGGTGTCCATGACCGGGAGGATCTGGCCGTTCTTGCTCGCGGGGGCGTTGCTGGGGACCGTCGCCTGCGGGGGTCGGGCGGGGCGGGAGGAAGCAGCGGGGGCCGCGCGCGCGGCTGCGGCGACGGCGCCGCCGGTGACCGTCGATTGGGCCGCGGTCGAACGGGCCATGGGGCGGCCCGGGTCGATGCAGCCCGGCGAGGTGGAGAAGTTCGGCTTGCCGCGCAGCGACCTCACGGTCACCATCGGCCGGATCCAGCTCAAGCCCGCGCTCGCGCTCGGATCATGGGTCGCCTTCAAGGCGACGAGCGCCGGCGCCGTCGTGATGGGCGACCTCGTGCTGCGGGACGACGAGATCGAGCCCGTGATGGCCAAGCTCGCCGAGGGCGGCGTCGAGGTCACGGCGCTCCACCATCACGTGCTTCACGAAACCCCGCGTGTCTTCTACATGCACATCCACGGGGTGGGGAATGCCGTCACACTCGCGCAGACGCTCCGCGCGGCCGTCGGTTTGACGAAGACCCCGCCGCCCCCGGTTGCGACGACTGCTGTACTTGCGAGCCCGTTGGGCCTCGACACCGCGCGGATCGCCAAGACGCTCGGTCACTCCGGCAAGGTCAACGGGGGTGTCTATCAAGTGAGCGTGCCGCGGCGCGACACCATTCGCGACGGAGACGTGGTGATCCCGCCCGCGATGGGTGTAGCCACGGCGCTCAACTTCCAACCGACGGGCGGTGGCAAGGCGGCGATCACGGGCGACTTTGTACTCAGGGCTGCCGAGGTGACTCTGGTGCTGCGCGCGCTCCGCGCGCACGGGATTGACGTGACGGCCGTCCACAGCCACATGCTGGACGAGCAGCCGAGGCTCTACTTCATGCACTTCTGGGCGGTGGGCGACGCCGGCGAATTGGCGACCGGGCTCCGCAGCGCGCTCGATTCCATGGGCGGGGCCGGCCCTCGACCCTAACCGGCGAGCGGAGGCTCGTAGTAGAGCGCGACGACGCCTGACCTCAACGTCTCGCTTTTCAGGAGTTTCAGAGCCGTTCGGTCCTTGCTGTCCTTGAACATCGGCGTTCCACGGCCGAGGACGACCGGATTGACGAAGATCCGGTATTCGTCGATCAGGCCGAGGCGCATGAACGTGGAGGCCAGGTCGGCGCTGCCGATCAGCGCCACGTTCTTGCCGGGTTGGCGCTTCAATCTCGCGATCTCCGCCGCGACGTTTTCTCCGGCCAGCCTCGAGTTCTGCCATTCGACATTTTTCAGAGTCCGCGAGAAGACGACCTTGGGCAGCTGGTTCATCATGCGGGCTTCCGGCTCGGTCGAGGTGGGCCAGTAGGCGGCCATCATCTGATACGTCACCCGCCCGAAGAGAATGGTGTCGATCTCATTCTCCATTGCGGCGACATAGCGGGCGAAGTCTTCATCAACCACGTGCCAATCCAGCTCCCGGTTCGGCCCTTCGTGGAAGCCGTCGAGCGTCATCATCATCTGCCAGAACAGTTTTCTCATGTGGTACTCCCGTGTGTGCAGCGGGCGGCCCGGTCGAGCAGCAGCGGGCGCTCCCGCGTATTGCGCGTGAGCGCCGCCGCGCGCTCGAACTCCGCCCGAGCCTCGTCGAAACGCCCCAGCTTCTGGAGTAGGTCGCCGCGCACGCTCGGCAGCAGGTGATAGGACTTGAGCGACGGCTCCAAGGTCAGCGCATCGACGATCTCGAGGCCCGCGGCCGGACCGAATGCCATCGCGTAGGCGACCCCACGATTGAGCTCGACGACGGGGGACGGCGCGAGCTGGGCGAGCGCATCGTAGAGCGCCGTGATGCGCGTCCAGTCCGTCTCGTCCGGCGTGCGCGCGCGGGCGTGACACGCCGCAATGGCGGCCTGCAGCGCATATGGGCCAAGCGCACCGCTGAGCTGCTCGGCGCGCCCGAGGGCCGTGAGGCCACGACGGATGAGCAGGTGATCCCAACGCGCGCGGTCCTGATCGAGCAGCAGCACCGGCTCCCCCGTCGGACCGATCCTCGCCCGCAGGCGCGACGCCTGGATTTCCATCAGCGCGACGAGGCCGTAGACCTCCGGCTCGGCTGGCACGAGCTCGGCCAGGATCCGGCCGAGCCGGAGCGCATCCTCACACAGCGCGGGGCGCACCCAATCGTCGCCGGCGGTGGCCGAGTAGCCCTCGTTGAAGACGAGATAGATCACCTCGAGCACCGACGACAGCCGGGCGGCGAGCTCGCTCCCGCGGGGGACCTCGAAGGGTACGCGCGCCTCGGTGAGCGTGCGTTTGGCCCGGACGATGCGCTGGGCGATGGTCGACACCGGGACGAGGAACGCGCGCGCGATCTCCTCGGTCGTCAGGCCGCCGAGCAGGCGGAGCGTGAGCGCCGTGCGCGCCTCGGTCGAGAGCACCGGATGGCAAGCCGTGAATACGAGCCGCAGCAGGTCGTCGCCGATGGGATCGTCGATCGTGGCGTCGAGCACCGGCACGGCCTCCTCCTGCCGGGCCGCGAGCTCGTGGCCGAGCTCCGCGTGCTTGCGTTCGAGCATCTGGCCTCGACGCATCACGTCGATCGCCCGATGCTTCGCGGTGGCCATGAGCCAGGCGCCCGGGTTGTCCGGGACGCCCGACTCCGGCCACTGCTCGAGGGCCGCCACGAGCGCGTCCTGCGCCAGATCCTCCGCGAGGCCGACATCGCGCACGATCCGGGCGAGCCCGGCGATCAGCCTGGCGGACTCGATCCGCCAGACCGCCTCGATCGCGCGATGCGCGTCAGCAGCTGTCACGTCGGGGGAACCTCGAGCGGTCATTTCTTCTGCTGCTTCGCGGCCATCTGCGCACGCTGGCGCTCCTCCTGCGCCTGGAGCTCCGGCGTGAACTCGGCGCCGAAGTCCTCGGTCTCGAAGACGCGGCGGATCTCGACCTCTTCTTCCATGCCACCGCCAAAGGGTGCGCGCTTCAGCCACTCCACGGCCTCGTCCATCGACTTCACCTGCCACAGCCAGAAGCCAGCGATCAGCTCCTTCGTCTCGGCGAACGGTCCGTCGATCACCGTCGTCTTGCCGCCCTGGAACCGCACTCGCCTCCCCTGCGCGCTCGCCTGGAGCCCCTCGCCCGCGAGCATGATGCCGGCCTTCACCAGCTCGTCATTGAACTTCCCCATGTCGGTCAGAAGCTTCTTGCCGGGCAGTACGCCCGCTTCGGACTCCTGGCTGGCCTTCACAATCACCATGACGCGCATCGTCGGCTCTCCTTCTTGGGGGGTCGGGAGCGAGGTCCGGGACGGTCCCGGGCCCCGCTCTACCCCTGCGACGAACGAGGGTTCACGAAATCGACAGGTCGCGCTATCGGTTTCGGCGGGGAGAGTTACGCGCTGTGGAGGTGTTCCGCGAGGCGGCCCAGGGTCTGTTGCAGGCCCTCCACGGACCCGAATTCCCGCGCCGTGTAGTCGCGCAGCTCGGCCGACTCGAAGAGCATTCGGACCGTGACCCTGGTCTTGTCGCCCTGCGGGGCGAACGTCACGGTCGCTTGGAACTTGGGGCCTGACACGTGGTCGTACACCAGGCGTTCGGGTTCCGCAACCTCGACGTAGACGATCTTGTTCTGGCAGTCCCTACACGTTCTTGTCGAACTGCCGTTCCGGGCCGTAGCCCGTCACCGGGCCCAGGCCCGGCGACAATTCGGCGCCCCAGGAGCCGGGGACGAACGCCTTCGACTCATGCGGCTTGTTGTGGTGCCGGACCCACGCGATCGGGCCGGTGTTCCTGGCGCGCCCGCTGCACGTGGCGGCGGATGTGGGCGAGCGCCTCGGCGTGATTGCGGATCGACCGCCGTCCTTCGGGCGAGAACTCGTTCTGGACGTCGACGACGAGCAGCGCCTGCATGCACTCCCTCCGGGGATCTGGAATGTGGTTGGCGGTCCTAATTTATCTTGGCGGCGGTCGAACGAGCGGGTTCCTGGTAGGGGCCCGAGCTCCATCGAGCGGCGAGCGTCGAATCGTAGGCGTGCAAGGGAGTGCGGGCCAGGGCCACTCTGCGGCTGCTGGCGCAGGCCACGTTCATCCTGACCAGCCGCTCGCGAACCCTATCTCACGCGGTCTCTATGGGTGGACGGTCGGCTGCTGAGGCGCCGGCCGCGGTCCCGTCCCCTCCCGTACCAAGCGCATGAACGCCGATTCGGCCAGCCGGGACGGGTGCACCTCGCCGCCGACCCCGAAGAACCGGCAGAAGCTCATGATCAGGGGGCGCCATTTCTCGGGATCGATATGCGGGCGCGGCCCGTCTCCCACCAGCAGCGACTCTTCGACGTGCAGTCTCACAATGTGCACCTCGAAGGCGTTCGCCGACACGTTCTTGCCGAATGGGCGTACGTCGTGGACGACGCCCTCCATCTGGACCGGACACTCCGCGATGCGGGGTGGACGCACGTCGAGCGACGCCATCGGGGTCAGCCCCGAGAGGCCGAGTTTGTCCGGCTCGTAGCGGTATCCCCAGCCCACTTTTCTCTCAGGCACGGGGTTCTTGCCGGTGGTGAGCGCCAGCCGGTCCACGTGGGCGACCTGGGCATCCGAGGGCAGGTTGATCACGCATTCGCGGGTGCGGATCAGGTTGTCGGAGGTTTTGCCCATGGAGCCGAGGCCCAGCATGCAGCTCCAGCCGAGCCACCAGGCGGAGGACATCGGCGCGATGTTCGGCGTGCCGTCTTCATTCAATGTGGAGATCAGGGCGACGGGCGTGCCGAAATAGAGGATGGTGGGTTCGATGGTGCGGTGCATGGGGGCAAGTATGCCTCGACCAGGCGCAGCGAATCCATCCGGATCTTGCGCTCGAATTACGAAGCCCATGGATTCTGGTGATGTCGTCCGCTTCCCCCGCCGGGTGCGAGGGGGGGGGCGTGAAAGGTTCCTTCATCCTCGCCTCATCGGTCCGCCACGACGGCGTCGCTAGGTTGCCCTCCATTCAAGATCGCCAAGGTCACGGAGGAGGGACCCTCGCCATGCCATTCCGCACAGCCACAGTCGCCGTTGTAAGCGCGGTTCTCATCGGTACCACGGCCTGTTCACGAACTGCGACGGGTCCGACCTCGGCTGCCACCGCCCTCGTCTCCGTCACCCCGGCGGGCGGCGCTGCGAGTGTCGCTCCTGGTGCCCCGATTATGATCGCGTTCACCCATGCGATGGCCTCCGGCATGGAGATGTACGTCTCCTTGCATGAGGGCGACGTGACGGGTCCGGCCGTCCCCGGCATCGTGACGTGGTCGAGCGACCGTACGACACTGTCGTTCACACCGGCGGCGCCGCTCACGGCCGCAACGGCGTACACCCTCCACCTCGGTGGTGGGATGAAGGACGCCGATGGGAACCCGATCGATCTGGCGGGGCACGGTATGATGGGCGGGCAGTGGGCCTCAGCCTCAATGATGAACGGCGGGGGCATGATGGGTGGTGGAGGCCCGATGAGCGGGCAAGAGATGGGACCAGGGTGGAAGGGCAGCAACGGGATGTACGGCATGGTGTTCCGCTTCACGACGGCCTAGCCCGCCCGAGTCTCGTGTTCGGGGAACGGTCGAGTTAGATTGAGGACGATGGCTATGATCGCAGGGCGTCAGCCACTCACCCCAACCCATAGGGCGCTCGCCAGTTTTCTGGCGCTGAGTCTCGTGTTGTCCCAGTTCCCCGTGTCGGTGAGCGCGGCTGGACACGACTGCGCCGGCATGCCCGCAACGACCGCGGCGGCCGTGATTACTGCTGCGGGCCACGCGGGCGCCGGCTGCATGCAGGCCGTCGGCTGCGGCCCGACGATCTGTTGCACGGGTGTGACGCCGGCTCTGCTTCAAGCAGGGGACCTTCAAACAGTCTCGGCTGGCTTGAGCTCCACGACTCTCGCATCGAACGCTCGGGTCCCCCGCATCTTCTTGGGCGGACCCCCAACACCACCTCCCAACAGCTGATCCTCCTCGCCTCGCGGCGAGCGGCGTAGCGACCGGATTCCCCGGCCGCGTCCATTACGTCCGTTCCGGTCTCTGTACCGGGACAAGGGGATCAGATGAACACGCAACTGAGTGCCAAAGCGCTGGCGGCGAGTGGTGCGATCACCGGCGCCATCATCAACGCCCTCTGCTTCACGATCTATCTCGTGGCGCGGCAACCCGACCCGTGGATGCAGCTCTTCATAGGGTCCGGCCCGACGGTCGGCGGCTGGATCATCGGGATGGCCGAGGGAGCCGCGGTGTTCGGGCTGGGCGGCGCCCTGATCGGCTTCTTCTACAACCGCTTCGCCAAGACTGCCGCATGACGCGAGCCACTGTTTCTCTGATCGCGGCCACGCTGGTTCTCGCGACCGGTGTGGCCGCGCAGGCCGCGCCGACGGACACACTCTCGATTACCGAGGCGGTGCGGATCGCGCTCGGCGCCAATCCGATGCTGCGCGCCGCGCGCTCGGGCGCTACCGCCGCGGCGCAGCGAATCGGCCCCGCCGGGGCACTCCCCGATCCACAGCTCCAGTTCGGCCTGATGAACCGCATGGCCTCCGATTTCGGATCCACCGCGGACCCCATGACCATGAACCAGGTGCAGCTGATGCAGATGCTGCCCTGGCCGGGGAAGCTGGGTGGCGCGCGGCGGGCCGCCCGGCACAGCGCCGCTGCGGCCACGGCCGATGCCGATGAGCAGCAGCGGATGCTCGCCGCGCAGGTCCGGATGGCCTACTACGACGTCGCCTATGCCGACCGCGCGCTCGACGTGATGCGGCGCACCCTCGGGCTGCTGCGCGACTTCCTCGAGGTCAGCACGACGATGTACGCCGTCGGCTCGGCGGTGCAGCAGGACGTGCTGCGTGCCCAGGTCGAGGTGGCGCGGATGGGCGAGGAGATCACGCGGATGGGCCAGGAGCGGCTGGCCGGCGTCGCGCGGTTCAACGCGCTGCTCGGCCGTGAGGCCGCGGTGCCGATCGGTGCGCTCGAGCTGCCGGGTGCTGCGGAGCAGGATCTTCCGCCGGTGGATTCCCTCGTGGCCTGGGGACTTCAAGCCCGTCCCGCGCTGCGTGCCGGTGCGGAACGGGTCGCGGCCGCCGAAGCCTCGCTCAGCGCCGCGCGCCGGGAGCTGTTCCCCGACTTCTCCGTCGGCGTGGTTTATCAGCAGCGCCCGCAATTCCCGACGATGATGAGCCTGATGGTCGGTGTCAACGTGCCGATCTTCGCCGGCGCGCGGCAGCTCCCCATGCGCCGTGAGGCGGCGGCCATGCGTGACATGACGCAGGCGGAGCTGGCCAATCTGCGTAACGAGACAGTGGCGCAGATCGTCGAGACCCGCGCGCGCGCCGAGCAGGACCGGAACCTCACCCGACTGTACCGCGGCAGCATCCTGCCGCAGGCACGGTCCGCCGTCCAGGCCGCGCTGTCGAGCTACCGCGTGGGCCGCGTGAACTTCATGACCCTCGTAGACAACCAGATGACCGTGAACCGCTACGAGACCGAGACCTACCGGCTGCTCGCCGACTATCACCAGGCGGTCGGGGAGCTGGAAGCCCTAGTGGGCAGAGAGGTGCAGCCATGACGCGACTGTTGACGATCCTCGCCATCGCGGGGATGCTGGCGGCGGCCTGCCGCCGCAAGCCGGCGGCGGACTCGATGGCCGGGATGGACATGAGCGGGTCGCCGCCCGCGGAGTCGGGCCGCGCGGAACGGACCCCGGTGCATTTGAGCGCCGAGCAGGCGCGCGCCATCGGCGTGAGGTTCACAGTCGTGGAGCGCGGGCCGCTCGCGCGCGTGGTGCGGACGGTTGGCCAAGTCGTCCCGGCAGAGCCAGGGCTCGCTGACATTGCGACGAAGATCGACGGGTTCGTCGAGGAGCTGTACGTGGACGCCACGGGCGTCGCGGTGCGCCGCGGCCAGCCGCTGCTCACGCTCTACAGTCCCATGCTCGTCGCGGCGCAGGAGGAGCTGCTCACCGCCAAGCGGCTCGCGGCTGCCGTGGACTCGACCGATCGGGAGGCGTGGCGCAACGCGCAGGCGTTGCTGGATGCCGCGCGGCGCAGGCTGGCCTACTGGGACATCTCGGCCGACCAGATCGAGCGGCTGGAGCGCACGGGCGAGGTGACCAAGACGCTCGCGTTGAAGGCGCCGGTCGACGGGGTCGTCCTGGAAAAAATGGTCGTCGCCGGTCAGGCGGTGATGACGGGGATGAAGCTCTATCGGATCGCCGACCTCAGGACGGTGTGGATCGAGGGGGCGGTGTTCGAGCAGGACCTCGCCTTCGTCCGGGTCGGCGCGCCCGTGCGGGCCGAGCTAGCGGCGTACCCAGGGCGGTTTGTCGACGGCCGGGTGAGCTTCGTGTGGCCGACCGTGGACGAGCAGAGCCGCACCGCGCGGGTGCGGGTCGCCTTTGCAAACCCCGTCGGGCTGCTCAAGCCCGGCATGTACGCGACGCTCTTCTTCGAGGCGGTCCTCGGCGCCAGCGTATTGCAGGTGCCCGCGGAAGCGGTCGTCCAGACCGGTGAACGGAACCTGGTCTTCGTCGTCGGGGAGGGCGGCGCCCTCACCCCGCGCGAGATCGTTCTCGGCCCGCGCGCCGCGGGGCGGTTCCAGGTGCTCAGCGGCCTCGCCGCCGGCGAGCGGATCGTGGCGTCGGCCAACTTCCTGGTGGACGCCGAATCGCGGCTCGCGACCGGCGCCGGGATGGCCGGAATGCCGGGCATGGACCTGGGAACGGAGAAGAAGCGGCCATGATCGCCAACGTCATCGCGTGGTCGCTCAAGAACCGGCTCCTCGTCGGCTTGGCGACCTGCGCGCTCGTGCTGGGCGGGATCTGGGCCGTCGCCACGACGCCGATCGACGCCCTCCCGGACCTCTCGGACGTGCAGGTCGTGATCCAGACCGAGTTCTCGGAGCAGGCCCCGCAGATCGTCGAGGACCAGGTCACCTATCCCATCGCGTCTGAAATGCTCAAGGTGCCCGGATCGCGCGTCGTGCGGGGGTACTCGTTCTTCGGACTATCGCTCGTGTACGTGCTGTTCGAGGACGGCACCGATCTCTACTGGGCCCGGTCGCGGGTACTCGAGTACATGAACGGGCTGCGGCAGCGCCTGCCCGCGGGCGTGGAGCCCACGCTGGGCCCCGACGCGACGGGCGTCGGCTGGGTGTTCGAGTACGTGCTCGAGAGCGACTCACTCGACCTGGCCCAGCTGCGCACCCTCCAGGACTGGTACCTCCGCTACCAGCTCACGGCGATCCCTGGCGTCTCCGAGGTCGCGAGCCTGGGCGGCTACGTGAAGCAATATCAGGTCGAGGTCGATCCCCAGAAACTGCGGGCGTTCCGGATCCCGGTGATGCGCGTGGTGGAGGCGATCGGCAGTCACAATGCCGACGTCGGCGCGCGGGTCATCGAGATGGGGGGCCGGGAGTACATGATTCGCGGCCTCGGGTACCTGCGGAGCGTGGGGGAGATCGAGGACGTCGCGGTGGGCGCCACGATGAACGGAACACCGATCCGCGTTGGCGACGTGGCGACGGTGCAGGTCGGGCCGGCGCCGCGACGCGGGGCGGCCGATCTGAACGGCCGCGGCGAGGTCGTGGCCGGCATCGTGATCATGCGGTTCGGCAGCGACGCCCTGAAGACCATCGAGGCGATCAAGGCGCGGGTCGTCGAGATCCAGCGCACGCTGCCCGCCGGGGTGCGGCTCGTGCCGGTGTACGACCGGTCCGACCTCATCCACCGGGCGATCAGCAATCTGCGCCGGACCCTGATCGAAGAATCGCTGATCGTCGCCCTGGTCGCGATCGTGTTCCTGCTCCATTTCCGCTCGGCGCTGGTCGCCATCGTGACGCTGCCGCTCGGCATCCTGATCTCGTTCCTCGTGATGCGGGCGATGGGCGTCGGCGCCAACATCATGAGCTTGGGCGGGATCGCGATCGCGATGGGCGCCATGGTGGATGCCGCGATCGTGATGATCGAGAACATGCACAAGCACCTGGAGCAGGGCGGCGACCGCCCGCGCTGGGAGGTCGTGCGAGAGGCGGCCGTGCAGGTGGGACCACCGCTCTTCTTCTCGCTGCTGATCATTACGGTGTCGTTCCTCCCGGTCTTCTCACTGGAGCAGCAGGAGGGGCGGCTGTTCAAGCCACTCGCGTTCACGAAGACTTTCGCGATGGCGGGGGCCGCGCTGCTCTCGATCACGCTTGTCCCGGTGCTGATGGGCTACCTGGTGCGCGGGCGCATCCATCCGCAGGCGGCGAACCCCATCAATCGCTGGCTGATGCAGGCCTATCGGCCCGTGATCGCGTGGGTGCTGCGGCATCCGTGGCGGGTGGTGGCCGGCGCCGCCGTGGTGCTCGCGGCCACCGCGCTGCCCTGGAGTCGCCTCGGCAGCGAGTTCATGCCACCGCTCGACGAGGGGTCGCTGCTCTTCATGCCCACGACCGTCCCGGGTGTCTCGATCGGACAGGCACGGGAGATCATGCGCTATCAGGACAGCGTCCTGGCGACCTTCCCTGAGGTGGCCTCGGTGTTCGGCAAGGTCGGCCGCGCGAATACCGCCACCGACCCCGCGCCGCTCGACATGTACGAGACCACAGTCGTCCTGAAGCCGCATGACCAGTGGCGTCCCGGCATGACCACCGAGCGGCTCGTCACCGAGATGGACCGCGTCGTGCGCCTCCCCGGCGTCACCAACGCCTGGACGATGCCGATCAAGAACCGGATCGACATGCTCGCGACCGGCGTCCGCACACCCGTCGGGGTGAAGGTGTACGGGCCGAATCTCGACACGCTGCAACGGCTGGGGGAGCGGGTGGAGCGCATCCTCCAGAACGTCCCCGGGACGCGCAACGTTTTCGCCGAGCGCAACGTGTCCGGTTACTACGTGGACGTGCAGATCGACCGCGCCCAGGCCGCCCGGTTCGGGCTGAATGCCGGCGACCTGCACGACGTGATCATGGCTACGGCCGGCGGTATGACGGCAGCGGTTACCGTGGAAGGGCGGGAGCGCTACGAGGTCAACGTCAGATACCCGCGGGAGCTGCGGGACGACGCCCAGAAGCTACGCGAGATCGTCGTCCCGACCATGGAGGGGCTCCAGATCCCGCTCGGGCAGGTGGCGCAGGTGAAGATCGTGCAAGGCCCCATGGCCGTGAAGACCGACGACGCGTATCCGGTGACGACGGTCTACGTGGACATCCAGGGGCGCGACCTGGGTGGGTACGTGCGGGACGCCCAGCGCGTCGTGGCGGCCCAGCTGACCCTGCCCCCCGGATACCGGCTGACCTGGAGCGGGCAGTTCGAGTTCATGGAACGCGTGCGCGAGAAGCTGAAGCTCGTCGTGCCATTGACGCTCGGAATCATCTTCCTGCTGCTCTACTTCAACTTCCGGGGTGTGGAGGAGACGCTGATCGTGATGCTCGCGCTGCCGTTCGCGCTGGTCGGCGGCATCTGGTCCATCTGGGGGCTGGGCTACAACACCAGCGTGGCGGTGGCGGTCGGGTTCATCGCGCTGGCGGGCGTGGCCGCAGAGACGGGGGTCGTCATGCTCATCTACCTCGACGAGGCGTTCCATCGGCGGCGCGCCGCGGGGGAGTTGCGCACCGCGGCGGACGTGGCCGCCGCCGTCCTCGAGGGTGCGGTGCAGCGCCTGCGCCCCGTCATGATGACGGTCACCGCCGTGATCGCCGGGCTCGCCCCGATCCTCTGGGGCGCGGGCACGGGGGCCGACGTCATGAAACGGATCGCCGCGCCGATGGTCGGAGGCATGGTAACCGCGACGCTCCTGACGCTCGCGGTGATTCCCGCCATCTACTACCTGTGGCGCTCATGGCAGATCGGACGGGAGGGCTCGAACCCTTGAAGCTGGAGGCCGTCAAGAAGCAGTGGCTCACTGGCCACGTGGTGCTCGGGGCGCTGCTCGGCGTCGTGGTCCTGCATCCCGCGACGAGCGTGATCTACTGGTGGTTTGAGACTCCAGACGAGAACCTCCGTTACTTCGTCGCCCAGCGGGTCGTGCACGCCTTCGCTCCCGCGATGCTCCCGATGACCGGTCTGTTCGCGGCCATCGGGGCTGGTCTCGGCCTCACGTTCGGGCTGGCCTATCGAGCCAAGGTGTCCGACCGCCCGGGGCCGACCTTCCTGCAGCAACAGCTCGCCCGATCTCTCACCGCCCTGCTCGCCGCCGGAGAAGGGGAGCAGCTGGAGTTCGAGGATGAGAACGCCCATGGCATCCGGTAAGTGCGCGATGGACCCCTGCTTCTGCTTCGCCAGCGGCGAGCTGGGAATCGCCCTCGCGGGCGGGGGCGCACGGGCGATGGCACAGCTCGGCGTGCTCAAAGTACTCGATCGGGCGCGGATCCCTGTTTCCTACGTCGCGGGAACCAGCGGCGGAGCCGTCATTGGGGCGGTCTACGCCACGTCCGCGACGGCCCTGCAAGCGGAGCAGCGCATTCTCGCTCACCTGGCCACGACCGGGGTGGGCTTCAATACGGAGACGTTCGAAGCCCTCGCGGCGTCCAACGCCCGCCGCCCGGCGGGACTCTTCAGCATGTTGGGCACCCTGCGGCGCGCCGCCCGGCCTGGCGGCGGACTCATCGGGGGCGACGCCATGCGCGCTTCACTGCGTCGGCTGCTCGGCGAGGCCACGTTCCGCGATACACGGCTCCCCCTTGCCACAACCGCCCTGGATCTCGTCTCGGGCCGCCGCGTGATATTCGCCGACGGGCCGCTCGTGGATGGCGTGTATGCGTCTTCCGCCATTCCCGGGCTGTTCGAGCCGTTGCAGGTCGAGGATCACGTCCTTGTGGACGGCGGCTGGGCCGAACCGGTACCGGTAAACACCTGCCACCATCTCGGTGCGATTCATGTCGTCGCCGTGGAGGTGGGCGAGCGTCATGCGCACGAGGCAGCCCGTGGTGCGATCTCGACGGCCCTCCTGGCGGATGCGCTGGCGCGGCACCTGCTCGAGGAGAGCCAGCTCAAGGAAGCCGACTTCGTGATGCGGCCGCAGGTGACGGTGAAGCATTTCGCCGACTTCAGCGATGCGGCGGGACTGATCGCTGCGGGCGAGCGGGCGGCGGAAGCGGCGCTGCCGGAGATCGTGCAGGTGCTCGAGCGGCACCGGTCCCTGTTCGTGCGACCGGTCGCGCGCCGGGATACGGCGACGACATGCCACCCAACAAGTGAGGGATTATGAACAGCATGAAGGGGAAGTGGACGTGGGCCCGGCGGACTCTGACCGCGGCGGTGCTCGTGGCCGGGCTGGGGACGAGCACAAGTCCAGCACGGGCCGAGTTGCCGGCTGTGGTCTTGTACAAGAGCCGGCTCTGTGGCTGCTGTGGGAAGTGGGCCGACCACATGCGTGCCGCCGGGTTCCGCGTGGTCATCCGGGACGTGGGCGACTTGTTGAGCATCGAGGCGCGGTACGGCGTTCCGAAGGGGCTCGGCTCGTGTCACACCGCGCTGGTCGGTGGTTACGTGGTCGTAGGGCATGTCCCGGCGGACCTCGTCCAACGACTGCTGGGGGAGCGGCCCGCGGTCGCCGGGATTTCGGTCCCCGGAATGCCGGGGAGCGCGCCGGGGATGGACGTTGGCTCCGGCGGCCCGTACGACGTGCTGGTATTCGATCGCGACGGGCAGAGCCGAGTATACGCAAGACGGTGATGGACGCGGGCGCGAGTGGCCGGAGGGCCGAGGAGTGCAAAGCGATGCTCACGCAAGATCGGGAGGTCGGGTGACCGCCCACGAGATTGCTGGCACATCACCGCCACCCACCGCGGCGACCGAGTGGGTGTGCCCGATGCACCCGCAGATCGTCAGAGACCGGCCGGGCACGTGCCCCATTTGCGGCATGGCGCTCGAGCGGCGCACAGCGATCGGCGAAGAGGAGAACCTCGAGCTGCGCGACATGTCGCGCCGTTTCTGGTTCGCGGCAGCGCTGACGCTGCCGCTCGTCCTGCTGGCGATCGCGGACTTCGTTGTCGGGGCCACGGTCTCACGTGCGCTCCCTATGCACACACGCACGATCCTCGAGCTCCTGCTCGCCACCCCGGTCTGCGTGTGGGCTGCTTGGCCCTTCTACGTCCGGGCGGTTCTCTCCGTGCAGCACCGCAGCCTGAACATGTTCACGCTGATCGGCCTGGGAGTCTTCGTCGCCTATGCCTACAGCGTTATCGCCGCACTCCTCCCCGGCATTTTTCCGGCCTCGTTCCGGGAGGCGGGACAGGTCGCGGTCTACTTCGAGGCGGCGGGGGTCATCGTGACCCTCATCCTGCTTGGCCAAGTGCTCGAGCTCCGCGCGCGCACCCAGACTGGCGCCGCGATCCAGAAGCTGCTCGGCATGAGCCCAAAAACCGCTCGGCGCATCCGTAGCGACGGGAGCGAAGAGGATGTGCCGCTCGAAGTGGTCCAGCTCGGTGACCGTCTGCGAGTCCGCCCCGGCGAAAAGGTCCCGGTGGACGGGCTGGTGGTCGAAGGGACCAGCTCGATCGACGAGTCCATGGTGACCGGCGAGCCGATCCCCGTTGAAAAGCAGCCGGGTGATCGCGTCGTCGGGGCAACGGTCAATGGGACGGGCTCGTTCGTCATGCGCGCCGAGAAGGTCGGGACGGACACCTTGCTCGCTCGGATCGTGGCGATGGTCGCAGAGGCGCAACGGAGCCGCGCACCGATCCAGAAGCTGGCGGACGTCGTCTCGGGCTACTTCGTGCCGATCGTCGTGGTTATCGCCGCCGTCACGTTTGTTGTGTGGGGCCTGGTCGGGCCGGAGCCCCGCATGGCGCACGCCCTCATCAATGCCGTCGCGGTGTTGATCATCGCATGCCCATGCGCGCTCGGCCTCGCTACGCCGATGTCGATCATGGTCGCCACCGGCAAGGGTGCGACGATGGGCGTCCTCTTCCGCAACGCGGAGGCGATCGAGGTGCTGCGCAAGGTCGATACGCTCGTCGTGGACAAGACCGGCACGCTCACCGAAGGCAAACCGCGGCTCGTCACAGTATCGGCGGGCCCCGAATATGAGGAGGGGGCAGTCGTGCGTCTTGCCGCGAGCCTCGAGCGAGGCAGCGAGCACCCGCTGGCGGACGCCATCGTGAGGGGTGCCATGGAGCGCGGCTTGGCGCTCGTCGAGGCAACCGCCTTCGAGGCGATCACGGGCAAGGGTGTGCGCGGCACTGTGGAGGGCCAGACGGTGGCGCTCGGGAATCGTGCGCTCATGGCCGACCTCGGCGTGGAGCTGGGAAGTTCTGCGGCGCAAGCCGAAGACCTGCGAGCCGAGGGGCAGACGGTGATGTTCGTGGCCGTCAGCGGGAAGCTCGCGGGGCTGCTCGGCGTGGCGGATCCCATCAAGGAGAGCACTCCTGAGGCCATCCGTGTGCTGCATCGCGAGGGCATCCGCATCGTGATGCTCACGGGCGACAGTCGCACGACCGCACAGGCGGTGGCGGGCAAGCTCGGCATCGACGAGGTCATGGCCGAGGTGCTTCCCGATCAGAAAGTCGACGTCGTCAAGCGGCTCCAGGCCGAAGGCCGGTTCGTCGCCATGGCTGGGGACGGCATCAACGATGCGCCCGCGCTTGCTCAGGCGCAGGTCGGCATCGCGATGGGCACCGGCACGGACGTGGCGATGGAAAGTGCGCCCGTCACGCTGGTCAAAGGCGACCTCCGGGGCATCGTTCGGGCGCGGCGACTCAGCCGTCGCACCATGCGAAACATCAAGCAGAACTTGTTCTTCGCGTTCGTCTACAACGCAGCCGGCGTGCCGATCGCGGCGGGTGTGTTGTATCCGTTCTTCGGCCTGCTCTTGTCTCCGGTCATCGCCGCGGCGGCCATGAGCTTCAGCTCGGTATCGGTGGTGGGAAACGCGCTCCGACTGCGCCGGGCCGAAATCTGAGAAGAGGAGGAGAGAGCGTAATGATGGCCGGGTGCAAGAAACCCCTCCGGCGCGTTTCACGCTTTCTTTATCCACCAGCACCTCTATTCGGGCTACGGTGGACAGCCTCTCGGGGCCTCTTGAAGCCTCTAGAGGCGTTCGATATAACCCAGGAGGAGCACATGCTTCGGAAATCGGTGTTGTTACTATTGGCGTTTGGTGCGGTGACTGTCCCCGTTACGGCCCGGGCAGGCGGAACACCCGGATGGGTTCGGAGCTACACAGCGGAGTATTCCGCCAGCCGGCTCGCGGAAGCGCACGCGCTGATCCCGGCGTGGGCCCGCAAGTACAACATGAACTGCTCGGGCTGCCACTATCCGGCGCCGTCGCGGCTCAATGCGACCGGGCAGCGGTTCAAGTGGGCCGGCTACCGCATGCCCGAGGAGATCGGGGAGAAGGTGGACGTCGAGAAGATCCAAAACTACGTCTCGGCGGGCGGAGAGGTCGCCTTTACGTATGAGAAGACGGACGGTGTCTCCGCGGCCGCGACCAACGTGTTCTCGGCGCCCGGGGTCACGCTGTTTTACGCCGGCCCCTTCGGTCGCAACTTCTCCGGATTCTTTGAGCTCGCGCACGGACCCGACGGCGAGATCGAGCGTGTCGCGCAGATCGGCACAATCTGGGGTACCCAGAAGGGATACGGCGGATTCCGGGGCGGCCAGATGCACAACCTCGTAGAGTGGGGCGTGGCTGGGTTCGATAGGCTGGCGGGGCTGACAATGCCGCTGGCGCTGGACGGTCCGATTACCACGACCATCCCCTTCAGCCTGGCGGGACCACGGCTCGGCGCGGAGGCCTACTTCGTACGCGGGTCCAACCGACTCTCGGCGCAGCTCCTGAACGGCATCACGTCAGCCGGTGCGAGTGACGTGGGCGAGGGGAATCTCAGGAAGGACTTCCTCGTCACCGACCAGCTGCTGCTCGACGACGCGGGGTCCGGGGTGCAAGCGGTCGGCTATTACGGCTCGGTCGCCGGGCTCGACACGCTGACGCCCGGGCTCACTTCCCATTTCTTGCGGGTTGGGGCGAGCGCGAACAAGATCTATCGTGACTTCGAGTTGCTCGGCGGCGTCGTGTATGGGAAGGACTCAGGCCTACCGGGCGCCGCGGCGAACACGAAGGGCGTCGCCTACTGGTTCTCGGGCCAGTACTTCGCCGCCAAGCCGTCTCTCACTCTCTACGGCAGATACGAATTCCTCGATCCGAACACCTCGGTCGCGAATGATGGTACGCGACGATATGTGGTGGGATTCGTCTTGCCGGCGACGTTACCCGAGTATCTGCGGTGCGCCGTCGAATACCACCTCGACGCGCCGCAGGGCGGCTTGCCGAAGACGAACAACGTGACGGCAGCCGTCACACTCACCTTCTAGCGCGCCTAGGTATAGAGGGGTCGCCGGCTGGCGACCCCTCTCGTGTGCAGCGCGTCAGGGCCGCCTCGCGTTACCCCGAACGTCTCCTCGAACGGTCACCTCGGCCAGGTACGCCACCGGGCCGAGGCGGTGGAGTACCGCACCGAGCCGCGCATCGCTAAGTTAGGAGCCCGTACGCCACCGTAGCTCAGTGGTAGAGCTCTCGATTCGTAATCGAGCGGTCGTCGGTTCAAATCCGACCGGTGGCTCTCAGCCTTCCGTCCCCACCGTCACCTTGTGCCCCTTGGCCTTCAGCGACGCCGCCATCGCCGACTTCTCCACCGACCGGACGTAGGCCTCATCGGCGTCGATCTTCTTCTTCTCCACCAGGTCGATGAGCGCGTCATTCAGGGTGGTCATCCCCAGCTTCTTGCTGGTCTGGATGATCGACGGGATCTGGAAGGTCTTCCCCTCGCGGATCAGGTTGGAGATCGCGGGCGTGGTGAGCAGGATCTCGCGCGCCGCGATCCGTCCGCCGCCGATCATCTTGCACAGCGTCTGGGCGATCACGCCTTTCAGCGACTCCGACAGCATCATCCGGATCTGCGCCTGCCGGTCGGCCGGGAACTGATCGATGATCCGGTCCACCGTGGACGCGGCGGTGGTGGTGTGCAGCGTCCCGAAGACGAGGTGCCCCGTTTCCGCCGTCTCGATGGCGATGGCGATCGTCTCGAGGTCCCGCATCTCCCCCACCAGCACGATGTCCGGGTCTTCGCGCAGCGCCGCCCGCAGCGCGGTCTTGAAGCTCTCGGTGTGCACGTGCACCTGGCGCTGCGTGATGAGGCATTTCTTGTTCTCGTGCACGAATTCGATCGGGTCTTCGATGGTGATGATGTGGTCCGTGCGCTCGCGGTTGACGAGGTCGATCAGCGCGCACAGCGTGGTGGACTTGCCCGACCCCGTCGGCCCGGTGACCAGCACCAGCCCCTTGGTGAGATAGCAGAGCTGCTGCACCTCCTTGCTGATCCCCAGCTCGTCGACCGTGACCACCTTCGCCGGAATCACCCGGAAGACCGCGACGGACCCCTTGCGGTCCCGGGCCGCGTTCACGCGGTAGCGGGCCACCTTGGGGATCTCGTAGGCGAAGTCGGTGTCCCCGGTTTCCTTCCACTCCCCCCGGTTGCGCTCCGGCATGATCGAGAGCAGCAGCAGGTCGAGCGTGTCCGCCGTCATGGGCGCGCCGCTCTGCCGCGCGATCTCGCCGTGCGTGCGGAACACCGGCGGCTCGCCGACGCGCAAGTGCAGGTCCGAGGAGCCCGACTTGACGAGGGCCCGCAGCAGGTCGCCGAGGCGGTGCTCGGCGGCCTTGTATTGATCGTCGGCGAACTCCGCCGGCAGCCCACCCGATGGGCCGCCGCTGGGCGTCGCGACCGGGTTCTCGATCATCGGAGCCGCCGCGATGACCGACGGCCGGGGTGGCCGGGGAGGCGGGGCGGTGGGGGCGGAGGCGGAGCCCTTCGCCGGCGCGCCCTTCAGGGCCGGCCGCACGGCGGTCACGTCCTCCCCTTCGGCAGCCACGGCGCGCGACACCCGCGTCTTGGGGGAGATCACCGCCGTGAGGCGGCCGGTCTCGGGGACGACGCGCACCCGCACCAGCCCGCGGTCGGCGGCGTAGTCGAACTCGGTTTCGTTCTTCTTGTCGATCTGGTCGGCGGCGTCCGTGGGCGCCACCTCGGTGAGCAGCGCGTAGATGTGCGCATCCGTCAGCGGCTGTTTGCTCACCTTCCGCGGCTTGCCGTCCTTGACCATGGTGACCGGCTCGTCCGGCAGGAGGTAGAGCTGGTCGGCCTGCTCGCGCAGGAGGACGTCGACGAATGGATCGAGGCGGGCCGGCATCGGTTACTCCTGGGGGCGTGCGTACAGGACGTGGGACCGGTTCACGTAGTGCGTGGCCGCATCGGTGGACACCGCGAAAAACGGCTCGGGGAAGGCGTTGAGGTAGTCCAGCAGCCGGGCGTGATGGTCGGGGGCTTCGACGGCGGCCACGCCCGCGAGGGTCGAGCCGTCGGCCAACAGCAGGTCGAGCCCGATCTTCTTGGCGGCCGACAACCGCGCCGGATCGCTGATCGACGCGACGTGGGGCACCGTGAGCGAGATCGTCCCGGCCTTGGTGACGAGGAGCACCGGGCCGTCACCCTCGGGCCGGAATGCGAAAAACCCCTCGGGGCGGTTCAGCATCTCCAGTGGGGTCTCGGGTCCGCTGTGCTGGGGTACGCGCTCCGATACCCAGATCCGCCCCGAGCGCGGCTCCCCCTGGGTGAGCGAGAGACGGGCGACGATCTCCGTCCGGGGGACTGTGAAGCTGGACATGCAGCAATACTAAAGGCGTAACAGAACCACGTCTAGGAAAGGCGTCGCGGATAGACGTCGAGGACAGACGTCGAAGACTAGGTACGAATCTCCTCGACGCACTTCCTCGACGATGCTCCTCGACGGTGTTTGGGCTACCGGGTCTTGCACTGCACGCGCACGGGAGGTTTCCGTCCGCAGGCGATGGCGTCGTTCATGCCGCTGGCCACCGGCCCGCACGCCGTCGTGTGGGCGCCCTCCGTTGCCTGGTTCACGGTGGGACCGACGGCCGTGGCGCAGTTGGACCGCCCGTTGAACTCCACGCACACCTCACACTCCTGCGTGGCGTGGGCCGTGGTCATATAGAAGAACAACGCGACGATGGCGAGCACCGCGGCGATCACCAGCAGCTTCTTTCTCATGCGTCGAAAGATACCTCGCCCTCAGCGCTTGAGAACCTGCTTCAGCGCCTCGAGCAGGAAGTCGACCCGTTCCGGGGTCGCGTTGACGCCCATCAGTCCTACGCGCCACGTCTTGCCCTTGAGCGGGCCGAAGCCGCCGGCGATCTCGATGCCGCGCTCCAGCAGCCGGCGCCGCACGGCCCCATCGTCCACGCCGGCCGGGATCCGGATCACGTTGAGCTGCGGCAGACGGTGTGCCGCCGGCGTGAACGGCTCGAGCCCGAGGCGCTCCAACCCCTGCATGAGGCGCTCGTGCGCCGCGCGGTGCCGCGCCCAGCGGGCCTCCAGCCCTTCGTCCAGCACGAGCCGCAGCGCTTCGTGGAAGCCGTAGATGCTCGCCACCGGGGCGGTGTGGTGAAACGCGCGCTCTTTGGCCCCCCCCCCCTCCCCCCCCGCTTCTCCCCAGTATTGAAACAGCAGGTTGAGGTCGAAGTACCAGGTGGTCGGTTTGGCGCGGCGGCGCCGCACGGCGTCCATGGCGCGGGGGCCGAAGGTGACCGGCGCCAAGCCGGGGGGCGCGCCGAGGCACTTCTGGGAGCAGGACCCGGCGGCGTCGATGCCCCAGGCGTCGATCTCCACCGGGATCCCGCCCAGGGACGTGACGCAGTCGATGGCGATCAGGGCGCCGTTCTGGTGCGCGATCTCGGCCACCTCCGGGATCGGCTGCCAGGCGCCGGTCGAGGTCTCCGCGTGCACGAGCGCCACCAGCTTGGCGGGCCGCCGCCGCAGCTCGGTGGCAAAGCGCTCCGGGGCGATCACGTCGCCCAGGGGTGCTTCCACCACCCGCACCGTCGCCCCGGCGCGCCCGGCCATCTCCGCCAGCCGCTGGCCGAAGTAGCCGATCACCCCGACCACGCACTCGTCTCCCGGCTCGAGCAGGTTGAGCATGATGGTCTCGAGGCCGCCGCTCCCCGTCGCCGACATCGGAATGGTGTGGTGGTTCTCCGTGCGGAACACGCGGCGCAGCATCGCCATCGTCTCGTCCATCACCTGGAGAAAGTACGGATCGAGGTGGCCGACCAGCGGGGCGGCGGCGGCCCGGGTGACCCGGGGGTCGACGTTGGCGGGGCCGGGGCCGAACAGGTGGCGGACCGGCGGCTCGCCGGACGATTGTGGGGGACGTACTTTTTCGTTCATGCCCAACGCTAACGCCCCGCGCCCCGACGCGCATATCTCCCGGCGCACATTCGCCGAACGGCTCGCGCTCGCCGCGGCCGCCCCCTTCGTCCTTGCCGATCTCTCACCGGCCGAGCTGGTGGCGGCGCCCGTGACAGGGATCGCGCAACAGCCTTCCCCCCAGGCGCCCGAGCCGTCAGCTCTGGCCAAGGCCCTCGTCGAGGGGATCCGGCTGCGCTGGCCCGATCGCTTCTCCGCCGACGACCTCGCGGTGATCGCCCGGAGCATCGACAGCCGGCTCCAAGGGGCCGAGCGGCTCTACCAGGTCTCGCTGGCCAACGGCGACGAGCCGGATTTCGTGTACTCCGTGTTCCGCGGGCCCGACCGATGAGCGACGATCTCGCCTTCTCCTCGGTGGTCGAGCTGGGCCGGCTGTTGCGGGCTAGAAAAGTCTCCGCCACCGAGCTGGCCACGTTGTTCCTGGACCGGCTCGAGCGGCTGGGGCCGGCCTACGGCGCGGTGATCACGGTGACGCGCGACCGCGCCCTCGCCGAGGCGGCGCGCGCCGACCGGGAGATCCGCCGCGGCCGCTGGCGCGGGCCGCTGCACGGCATTCCCTATGGTGTGAAGGACCTGCTGTCCGCGCAGGGCTACCCGACCACCTGGGGCGCCGCCCCGTATCGGGGGGGGGCCCAGAGCCTGGACGAGGATGCGACGGTGGTGGCGCGGCTCACCGCGGCCGGCGCCGTGCTGTGTGCCAAGCTCGCGATGGTCGAGCTCGCCGGCGGGATGGGCTACAACCAGGCCAACGCCTCGTTCACCGGACCGGGAAAAACCCCTTGGAACCCCGGCTACTGGAGCGGCGGCTCTTCGAGCGGGCCGGGCGCGGCAGTCGCCGCCGGGCTCGTACCATTCGCGATCGGGTCGGAGACGTCGGGCTCGATCCTCACGCCGGCGGCCTACTGCGGCGTCACCGGTCTGCGGCCCACGTACGGCCTGGTGAGCCGGCACGGCGCCATGGCGCTGTCCTGGACCATGGACAAGCTCGGCCCCCTGGGGCGTAGCGCGCAGGATTGCGCGCTCGTGCTGGCGGCGATCGCCGGGAAAGATCCGCGCGATCCTACGGCGGTGGCGCGCGGGTTCCGCGTCCCTCCCGTCACGACGACGGGCCGGCGCCGGCGGTTCACGGTGGGCGTGCTCGATTGCGCCGACGATAAGATCCACTCGCAGGTGACCGCCAACTTCCGGGCGTCGCTCGACGCGCTCCGGGACGTGATCACCGTGGTGGACGGCGTCGAGCTGCCGGATTTCCCCTACGGGGTCGTGGGGGGCACGATCATCGCGGCCGAAGGCTCGAGTGCGTTCGACGACCTGTTCCAGAGCGGCCACATCGGCGAGCTCACCGCGCCGGAGGACCGCACCGGCGGCTACCCGGCGCTCGCGATTCCCGCGCGCGACTACTTGCGGGCGCTGCGGATCCGGCGGCCGATGCAACGGGCGTTCGACGCCTTGCTGACGCAGTTCGACGTTCTCGCGACGCCGACCCGGAACACCGTCGCCACGCCGCTCGACAAGCCGTTCCGCGACGGCTGGCCCGGCGTCACCGGCGGCGCCAACATCATCGGTCCGAGCAACGTGGTCGGCGTGCCGGCGATCACGGTGCCGAATGGATTCGGACTCGAGGGGCTGCCCACGGGCCTCTGCTTCACGGCGCGCGCGTTCGACGAAGCGAAGCTCGTCACGCTCGCCCGGCGCTATCAATCGCGCACTGATTGGCACCGGCGCCGGCCGCCGGTGGTGGTCGCCGGGTGAGGTTCGATGTCGCGGCCGCACGGCAGTTTCGTGGCGGCCGGGCAATTGTATGAAGGCCTCGGTGCCGCTGTACCCCCGCGGGACCTCCTGCTGGGACAGCGCGTTCTCTACCGAGGGGGTCCAAACCCGCATGGGCACAAGACTTGCACTAAGACCCCAAGGCCGGTGGGTTGCCCTAGTCCACGGATGAAGCGGGAGAGACGTGATGCGAGAGCTGCGTAGGGTGCCGGATCGCCGCGCGCGCGCGGATCGCCGGGACGTGACCGAGCGGCGGCGGGCAGTCCTCGCCGTCGCGCTCGATCGGCGCCGCGGCATCGACCGGCGACTGCCCGAAGGACGCCGCAGCGGCCTCGATCGCCGCGCCATCGCGGACCGGCGCAGCAACCACAAGGGGATACGCTCCTAGCGCGATCCGCCGCGGGCGTATCGCGACAAGAGCCGGGGGGGAGCCGTCACCCTCCGGCTCTTGCTGCGTTCGGCCTCCTCCGCTAGCCTCTCCGCATGTTGCTCTTCAAACTCCTGCAATCCCTCGTCAAGGCGCTGCACTCCGAGGGGACGCCGGGACAGCTGGCCGCGGGGATCGCCCTCGGCTCGATTCTCGGCCTCACCCCGCTCGTCAACCTCCACAACGCCGTCGTCTTCGCCGCCATCGTCCTCCTCAACGTCTCCTTCCCCGGCGCCATGCTCGGCTGGGCGGTGTTCGTGCCGGTCGGATTCCTGCTCGACCCGCTGTTCGACCGGATCGGCCGGGTGCTGCTGCTGGAGACCCCGGCCCTCACGCCGCTGTGGACCACGCTCGCCAACACTCCCGTCGTCCCGCTCGCGAACTTCAACAACACGGTGGTGTTGGGCAGCCTGGTGTGGGCGCTGGTGTTCCTGTACCCGGTTTTCCTCGCGAGCCGGTGGGGGGTGCGCCGCTACCGGGACACGGTGGGCGCCTGGATCGTCCGCACGCGCGTCTACCAGGCGGTGAAGGCGTCGAGCCTCTACAACATGTACCGGCTGTTCCGGCCATGACGACGCGCCTTGCCGTATTCCGCTGGAAGGCGGTCGCTCCCTTGCTTGTGTTCACCGTCCTCGGGCTGGCGGCGTGGTGGCTGCTCGCCGATCGCCTGGCGCGCCGCGCCGCCGAATCGGTGGGGACGGCGATGCTCGGCGCCAAGGTCGAGATCGACCGGCTGCACATCGACCTGTTCGGCGGCAAGATCGAGGTGCGGGGCCTCACCGCCGCGAGCCCGTCCGAGTCGCTCAAGAACTTGGTCCACGCCGACGAGCTGGTCGCCGACCTCGATCTGCTGCCGCTGCTCGAGAAGAAAGTGATCATCGATCGCTTGGCGGCGAACGGTCTCACCTTCGGGACGCCGCGCGCCACCTCCGGCATCGTGCCGTCGAGCGGCCCCGGCGCCACGCGACAAGTTGCGGAGCACGTGGGCCAGTGGGCGCGATCGATCGACTTTCCGGCGCTGCAGCTCGCCACAGGCAAGATCGCCATCGGCCGCGTGGACCCGGCCAGCCTCTCCACGCCGCGGGAGGCGAAGGCGCTCGCCGCGCGGGCCGACTCGAGCCGAGCGGCCTGGACGGCGGGACTCCAAGGGCTGGATCTCGGCGCGACCGTCGATTCGGCCACCGCGCTGGCGAACCGGCTGCGCGGCGCGAGGCCCACCGATCTCGCGCTGCTCAATCAGGCGCGCCGCACCATCGACCAGGTGAAGCAGGCGCGGGACCGCGTGGCGGCGTTCGAGCGCGGGGTCACCACCGGCGCGGCAGGCCTCCAGGCTGGGGTGACGGCGCTCAACGAGGCGAAACAGCGGGACTACGCCTTCGCCCGCAGCATGCTCAAGCTGCCGGCGCTCGACGCGGGCGACGTGGGCGCGGCGCTGTTCGGCCCGGTGGCCATGGCGCGGTTCCAGCGCGCCCTCTACCTGGTACAGCTCGGCCGCCGCTATTTCCCGCCCGGCCTGTTGCCCCACGCCGATCCTGGCCCCAAGCGGATGCGGCGGGCCGGCACCACGGTGCGGTTTCCCCGGGAGCACGCGCTCCCCGGCTTCCTGCTGCGCGACGCCGAGCTTTCGTTCCGGCTCGATCCCACGGCGTCGCAGCCCAAGACCTACGCCGGCCGGCTGACCGGGCTCACGAGCGATCCCGCGGTCTACGGCCGGCCGACGGTCTTCACCGCCAGCGCGCCGACGCTCCAGGCCGGCGGGCTGTTCGACCACGTGCGCGGCACGCCGCTCGACACCGCCGGCGCGACGATGCAGGGAGTGAGCCTTCCCGCGCTCGCCCTCGGCGCCCTGCCGCTGCGGCTCGAGCCCGGCCGCGGCACGGTGACCCTGGGCTTTGCGCTGCACGGAGACACGCTGCGCGGCCGCTGGGGGGTGCGCTCCGACGCGCTGCGCTGGGTGCGGGACAGCGGCGCAGGAGCCGGCGGTGGGGGCGGGACCCCCGTCCAGCAGCTGGTCGAGCGCGTGCTGTCGGGGATCGGCTCACTCGATCTCACCGCCCAGCTGCGCGGCACGATCGACCACCCCAGCCTGGCGATCAGCTCGAACCTGGACCGCGCCGTGGCGGACCGGCTGCGCGCGGTGGTGGGGGAGGAGGTCGCGGGCGCCGAGCGCAAGCTGCGCGCGCAGGTGGATAGCAGCGTCGATCGCGAGACGGCGCCGGTCCGCGCCCAGGTGACCGCCGTCACTGGCGAGGTGACGGCGCGGCTCGCGGAGCAGCGCGGGCGCCTCGATCAGGCCCAGAAGACGTTGGAGCAGCGGTTGCGGGATGTGACCCGCGGCATCCGGCTTCCCTAGGAGGACTCTGTGCGGTGTCGGCGTCTGTACTCGCTGTTCGCGACCGTGGCGATCGCGTTTCCGCTCCGTGCTCAGCGCTCCACCCCCGCGCCGCGTGCGGCGGCCGCGGCACTCGACTCGCTCGCCCGAGCCGCCCTCCGGGAGGGCCGGCTTGCGGCGCTCGCGGTCGCGGTCGTGCGCGGGAACGACACGCTGCTCGCGAAGGGCTACGGCTTCGCGGACCTCGAGAACGAGGTGCCGGCGACGGCGCAGACGGTGTTCCGCCTGGGGTCGCTGACCAAGCAGTTCACCGCGCTCGCTATCATGCAGCTCGTAGAGCAGGGGAAGGTCGCGCTCGACAGCGAGATCACCACGTACCTGCCCGACTTCCCGACACAGGGGCACCGCGTCACCGTGCGCCACCTGCTCACGCACACCTCGGGGATCAAGAGCTACACCAGTCTGGGCCCGGAGTGGCAGGACAAGATGCGGCTCGTGCTCCTCGGTGCTCGACCTGGTCGCCTGGGAGCGCAGTCTCCAGAATCACAGGCTCATCAGCGCCGTGAGCTACGGGCAGATGGTCACCCCGGGCACGCTCAACAACGGCTCGAAGACGACCTACGGCTTCGGCCTCGCGATCGGCGAGCTGGGAGGCCGTCGCAAGATCGGTCACGGTGGTGGGATCAACGGTTTCCAGACCGAGCTCGACTACTTCCCGGACGATTCCCTCACCGTCGTCGTGCTCGTCAACACCGAGGGATCGAATCCGAGCCGCATCGCCGACCGGCTGGCGCGCGCGGCCCTGGGGCTGGTCGCGCCCGCGGTGAAGGACCTGCCGCTAGGCGAGCACACCTTCGTCGCCAGTTTCGATGAGAACGTGCGGCTGGTGTTCGACGTGACTGGAGCGACGGCCGCGGCGTTCACGCTGTACCAGGGCGGCATGGCCCAGCGCGCCGCACGGGTTGCCGGACCCTGAATCCGCGCCTCACGCCGACCCGTTCCAACGATTTGTCGTCCGCCGGCATCGTAGGGATGTGCCGGCTGTCGCGACCAGGAGCTTCCGCCCACTGAGGGACGACCACCCGCTTTCAGCGCCCGAGCCCCCACAGCTCTCTGTCACCACAGGAGGCGGGGGCATAACCGAGGTCGTCCGCCGGGCACAAACGGGGGACGAGGCGGCGTTCGAGCGGATTTACCGGGAGCACGCCGGGCGTGTGTACGCGCTGTGCCTGCGGCTCACGGCCAACGGGCCCGACGCTGAGGAGCGGACGCAGGATGTCTTCGTCCGGGCGTGGCAGCAGCTGGGCACGTTTCGGGGGGAGAGCGCATTCTCCTCGTGGCTGCACCGGCTGGCGGTGAACGTGGTACTCGGCGAGCGGCGCGCCACGAAGCGGCGCGAGTTGCGAGTGATGCCGGCGGAGGATCCGGCGGCGCTGGAACGGCCCGGCCGCGCGAGTACGGCGGGACTCAGCATCGATCTCGAGCGCGCCATCGCGGCGCTGCCCGAAGGAGCGCGGGAGGTGTTCGTGTTATACGACGTCGAAGGATACCGCCACCAGGAGATCGCCGAGCTCGTGGGCATCGCGGAGGGGACTTCCAAAGCGCAGCTGTTCCGGGCACGCCGGCTGCTGCGGGAGATGCTGGATCGATGAGCACCGACGACCGCGATTCCGAGTTCCAGAGCCTGACGGACCAGGCCCGGCGGCTGCCGCGCAGCATCGAGCCGCCGCGGGATCTGTGGCCCGGCATCCGGGGGAGAATCCGCGCGGGCGATCGGGCCACGTCGCCGGCGCGACGCTGGGTGTCGCTGGCGGTCGCCGCCACCCTGCTCGCGGTCGTCGCCTATCATCTGGTGCCGCGGCCGGCCGGGTCGGCGGTCGAGCGTCAGGCCGGCCGGCCGGTGGTCGGGACGGCGCCGATGGGCGACGCGGGATGGGTGCGGGTGGGGCAGTGGATCGTCACCGACGATTCTTCCAGCGCCGTGGTCCAGGTGGGCCGCATCGGATGGGTCGAAGTGAAGCCCGGCTCGCGCGTGCAGCTCGTGGCGGCCCAGGACTCGAACCATCGGTTCGCGCTGGCGCGCGGGGCGATCTACGCGCGGGTGGACGCCCCGCCGCGGCTCTTCTTTGTGGAGACTCCCTCCGGCACGGCGGTGGATCTGGGCTGCGCGTACACGCTCGAGGTGGACTCGCTCGGCAACAGTGTGCTGCAGGTGACCGCCGGCTACGTGGAGCTCCAGGGACGGGAAGGAGGCCGGCGCACGATCGTACCCCTTGGCGCCATCGCCGAGACGCGGGCGTCGCTGGGGCCCGGCATGCCGTACACTGCGGATGCCCCCGCCGCGCTGCGCAACGCGCTGCGCGCCTTCGACTTCGCGGCAGGTGGACCGGCCGCCGTACGCGCCGCGCTCGCCGCGGCGCGCAGCGAGGACGCCCTCTCGCTGTGGCACCTGCTGGCGCGGGTGGACCCCGGCCAGCGTGCGGCGGTGTATGACCGTCTGGCGGCGTTGCTGCCCCCGCCGTCCGGCGTCACGCGCCGGGCCGCGCTGCGGCTCGAGCCCGACGCGCTGGACGCCTACTGGACGAAGATCCGCCGTATCGCCTGGCGCCGCGAAATCCTGAAAGGCGTCAAGGCGATCGATCCCCGGACCGGAGTCGCACCGCCATGATCGAACGCTTCACGCTCGCCGCCGCCCTGCTCGTCGCGTGTGCGTCCACGCCCCCGACCGCGAACCCGCCCCCGCCCCCACCCCCGCCGGACACACTGCCCACAGGATTCTCGCTGAAGGTCCAGGTCGTCACGGGTGGCCTGAGCAGCCCCGTGCATCTCACCGCGCCCGCCGGAGATGCGCGGCTGTTCATCGTCGAGCAGGTCGGGCGCATCCGGATCGTGAAGGGCGGCCAGCTGCTGGCGCAGCCGTTTCTCGACATCACGGGTCGGGTAGGGAGCGGGGGCGAGCGCGGGCTGCTGTCGGTCGCGTTCCATCCCAACTACGCCGCCAACGGATTCTTCTACGTCAACTACACCGACCTGAACGGCGACACCCGCGTCGAGCGCTATTCCGTGACCGCCGACCCCGACCACGCCGACACCGGCACGGCCAAGCTCATTCTGGGAGTCGCCCAGCCGTACGCCAATCACAACGGCGGGCACATTCTGTTCGGGCTCGATGGGATGCTGTACATCGCCATGGGCGACGGCGGCAGCGGGGGCGATCCCCAGGGCAACGGCCAGAGCCTTGCCACGCTGCTCGGCAAGCTGCTGCGGATCGACGTGGACGGCGGCAACCCCTACGCCGTTCCCCCCGACAACCCGTTCGTCGGGCAGGCGGGCGCGCGGGGGGAAATCTGGGCGTACGGCCTGCGTAATCCCTGGCGGATCGCGTTCGATCGCACCGCGGCGCTGCTGTTCATCGCCGACGTGGGGCAGAACGCGTATGAAGAAGTGAACGTGCGGCCGGCGGGCGTCGCCGGGCTGAACTACGGCTGGAACGTGATGGAAGGCCTGCATTGCTACGCGAGCGCGTCGTGCAGCGCCACCGGCTTGACGCTCCCCGCCCTCGAGTACAGCCATGCGGACGGGTGCTCGATCATCGGCGGGTTCGTCTATCGCGGCCGCGTCATCCCGGCGATCGCCGGGAGGTACTTCTACTCCGACTACTGCTCCGGCTGGCTCAAGAGCGTCGCCATCACCAACGGGACGGCGTCCGCGCCCGTGACCTGGCCCGTCGGCTCGCTGGGCAGCGTGCTGTCGTTCGGCGAGGACGCCCAGGGGGAGCTGTACATCCTCTCGGCGAGCGGGACGGTGTACCGGATCGTCCAGGGGTAGCCGTTCACGATCCGTTCGTGAGCCACAACCGCTCCCGGCTCGGGTCGTGGTCGAGCAGCTCGACGGCGCGCCCCCATTCGACCAAGGTCTCGAACAGCGCCTGGGCCGGGATGAACGGGAAGAAGATCGTGAGATCCTCGAGCAGGTCGGTGTCTTCGACTTCCCCTTCGGCCTGGCGCAGCATCTCCAGCACCCGGGAGAACAGCGGGTGCTTCTGCAAACGGGCCCGCAGCGCCGCCTTCCGGTCCTCGAGCTCGGCCACAATCAGCTGCCGCCCTTCCGGGGTGAGCAGGACCACGTCACCCGGCGTCGTCACGTAGCCCAGCTGCTCGGCGGCGTGCGTGACGGCGGTCATGCGGTCGTAGTCCACGCCCAGGCTCTCGGCCAGATCGAACACGTCCGCCCGGGCGTCCGCCCGCCTCGCCAGGTGGTCGAGCAGCCCCGTCACTTCTCCGACGTGCACGCGCGGGAACGGCACCAGCCGTGGCGCCGCCGCCGCCGCGGGCCGCTCCGCCTCGGGCAGCAGCGTGTCGGTCAGCACCGCGTGCAGCCGGTCGACCATGGCGGCGAAGTCGGCGCTCCGCTCCTGACGGGGATACGGCAGGGTGTTGAGGATCTCCGCCCGCACCTGGCCCGGGTTGGTGCCGAGCACGAAGATCCGCCCCGCGAGGTACACCGCCTCTTCGATGCTGTGCGTCACGACCACCAGGCTGCTGACCCGGGTGGCGCCGTCGCGCCAGATCGCGATCACCTGGGAGCGCAGGTGCTCGGCGGTGAGCGGGTCGAGCGCCCCGAACGGCTCGTCCATGAAGAGCACTTCGGGCTCCACGGCGAGCGCCCGGGCGAATCCCACCCGCTGCTTCATCCCGCCCGACAACTCCTTGGGGTAGGCGTTGGCGAAGCCGCCGAGTCCGACGAGATCGATGGCGCGCTCCACCGCCTGGCCGACCTCCGCGGGTAGGGCGCCCCGGGCCTCGAGTCCCATGGCGATGTTCTCGGCCACCGTGAACCACGGCAGCAGGGCGAACGACTGGAACACCATCCCGGCAGAGGTCAGCACGCCGGTGAGCGGCTCCCCGCGGTAGCGGACCTCGCCGCTCGTGGGCCGCATCAACCCGATCAACACGCGGAGCAGCGTGCTCTTGCCGCAGCCCGACGGCCCGACCAAGGCGACGACCTCTCGCTCGCGGATGGTCAGCGAGATGTTCCGCAGCGCCTCGAGCTCCTGGCCGTTCGGCTGCCGGAAACTGTGCGAGACGTTGACGGCCTCGAGCAGCACCCCCGGATCGGTCATTGGGTGAGGCCGTAGCGGGTCTGCGCCAGCCGGCCGAGCGGCCGCCACACCGCGCGATTCCAGCCCACGACGATGGCGCTCATCGCGAGTACGCCTCCGGCGAGGAGCGGGAAGTTCGCCTGCTCGGTGGCTACGCTGATGAGGCTGCCGAGTCCCGTCGCCGTGCGCACGGTGCCGCCTTGGTGGACGTATTCGGCGACGATCGCCGCGTTCCAGGCCCCGCCCGCGGCGGTGATCCATCC
Source organism: Gemmatimonadota bacterium (assembly GCA_041477065.1). Classification (GTDB taxonomy): domain Bacteria; phylum Gemmatimonadota; class Gemmatimonadetes; order Gemmatimonadales; family GWC2-71-9; genus 13-1-40CM-70-15. The sequence continues at coordinate 10,411 of JBGOUQ010000009.1, read as the reverse complement.
GGTCACGAGCGCGGGAAAGGCGACCGGAATGTACACGGCCCGCCACCGTCCCCAGCGCGTCAGCCGAAACGCGCGCGTGGCCTCGTCCAGCTGCCCGGGGGTCGCCGCGACGGCCGAGATGACGTTGAAGAGAATGTACCAGTGGGCCGACAGCACCATCAGCAGGATGGCGCCGACCCCGAGCCCCACGCCCATGGTGTCGAGGGCGAGCAGGACGAGCGGGAACAACATCGGCGCGGGAAAGGAGGCGGCGAGCTGAATGACGGGCGAGAGCAGCTCGGAGAGTCGCCGCGACTTGCCGATCCAGATGCCCGCCGGCAGCGTCCACAGCGTGCCGATCGCGACGGCGGTCATCACCCGCAGGAACGTCAGCCCCGCCGCGCCCGCGATGCGCGTCCAGTCGCCCCGGGACAGCGCGACGAGCATGCCGCCCACGCGGTAGAGCCCGATGCCGGCGCCCGCCGCCACCGCCAGGACAAGGGCCCCCACGCCGAGCCGCACCGCCCACGGAGCGACGCGCGCCAGCAGGGAGCGGGGACGGAGGATCCGTCGCGCGCGATGAATCCCGCGCCGCAGGGGCATGGTCGCCGCTCGGGCGCTGCGCGGTGCCCGCCACCGCCGCGACGATGGCTGACGCCACAGCACCGACCGCCGCAGCAGGTCCAGCATCCACGAGGACTCTTCCGGCGCCGTGGCGGAATCGTCCATTCGGTACTTCTGCACCCAGACGATGAGAGGGCGCCACAGCAGCCGGTCGGACGCGACGATCATGATCCCCATCGCGAGCAGGGCGAGCGCCGTGGCGCGCTTGTCGCCGTGCTCGACGGCGACGCTCATGTAGGACCCCACCCCGGGAAGCCGGAAGTCGTGGTCCCCGAGGCGGAACGCCTCGTTGATCATCAGGAAGAACCAGCCGCCCGCCATCGACAGCATCCCGTTCCACACGAGGCCCTGCGCCCCGCTGGGCAGGCTGAGCTGGCGGAACTGCCGCCGCTCCGGCCATCCCGCCAGCCGGCAGGCCTCGCGCAGCTCGTCGGGAATGCGCTTCAGCGAATTGTAGAAGCTCAGGGCGAGGTTCCAGGCCTGAGCGGTGAAGATCATCAGGATCGCGGCCAGCTCCAGACCCACGTTCCGCGACGGGAACAGGGCGACGAGGCCGAGCACCAGCCCGGGGAGGAACCCCAGCACCGGCACGCTCTGGAGGATGTCTAGCAGCGGCAGGAGCAGCCGCTCCGCCGTCCGCCACCGGGCGGCCGCCCAGCCGAATCCCAGCGCGAAGAGGTAGGAGAACACCAGCGCCAGCAGCCCGCGGCTGAAGGAGTACATCGTGTAGCGGGGGAGGGCGGAGAGACGGAGGTCGATCGGGACCGCGGCCACCATCGGCGCGCGGAACTCACCGGCGAACGAAATGATGAGCGCGATCCCGCCCGCCACCAGCGCCAGCACCGCCAGATCGGCGAGCCCCGGGCGGGTGGGGGCGGAAGCGAGGGAGGGAAGGGGGCGGGCGGAGGTCCCGATTACGCCACCGTCCCGATCGGCAGCTTCCGGATTCTCTTCCCCGTCAGCGCGAAAATGGCGTTGCACACGGCGGGGGCGATCGGCGGAGTGCCGGGCTCGCCCACCCCACCCGGCGCGGCGCTGCTCGGAACGATGTGTACCTCCACCACGGGCATCTCCCGCATCCGCAGCGGCTCGTAGTCGTTGAAATTGGACTGCTGGACGCTGCCTCGGTAAATCGTGATCGCCCCCCGCAGCGCCGCCGAGAGCCCGAACACGATGGCGCTCTGCATCTGCGCTTCCACGGTGTCCGGATTCACCACCTGCCCGCAGTCCACGGCGCACACCACCCGGTGCACCGTCACGACGCCCTGGTCGATGGAGACCTCGACCACCTGTGCGATGTAGGAATCGAAGGACTTCCACACGGCGACCCCGCGGGCCCGGCCGGTGGGCGCCGGGGTGCCCCATCCTCCCTTGGCGGCGGCCAGCTCCAGCACGCCGAGATGGCGAGGCTGCTTCGCGAGCAGCGCGCGGCGGTATTCGACGGGGTCCTTCTTGGCCGCCGCCGCCAGCTCATCCACGAAGCTCTCGACCGCGAACGCGTTGAAGGAGTTGTTGACCGAGCGCCAGAACCCGACCGGGACCCCCGTGTCGGTGAGGACGTAATCCACGTGCACGTTGGGGATCGCGTACGGCATCTCCCGGCCGCCTTCGGTGGCCTCGGCGTCGAGGCCGTCCCGTACCGCGTTGGGGAAGACGCGCGCCATGATCGAAGGCGCGACGAGGCGATGGGTCCAGGCGACGAGCGCGCCACCCGCATCGAGGCCGACGCGGAAGCGGTGCAGGCTCACCGGCCGGTACTGGCTGTGCTGGATGTCGTCTTCGCGCGACCAGATGACTTTGACCGGCGCGCCCGCCGCCTTGGAGGCTTGCAGGGCTTCGAGGATGAAATCCAGCTCGAAGCGCCGGCCGAAGCCGCCGCCTAGATAGGTCGTGTGGACCCGGACCTTGTCCGGCGTCACGCCGCCGATCTGCGCGCCCATGCCCTGGGCCCCCGTCTGGAACTGCGTCGGCGCCCAGATGTCCACGCCCCCCCCGTCTGGCCGCACGTGCGCCGTGCAGTTCATCGGCTCCATCGTCACGTGGGCGAGGAACGGCGTCTCGTAGTCGGCCTCCATGGTGGTGGCCGCGCCGGCGAGCGCCGCGACCGGGTCGCCGTCGTGCCGCGCCACCGCGCCCGCCTGCCCGGCGCGCTGGGCCAGAAGCTCCGAGATCCCGGCGCTCGAGACCGCCGCGTTCGCGCCTTCGTCCCACTGGACGACCAGCGCCTCGCGCCCCTTCCTGGCGGGCCAGTAGCCGTCCGCCACCACGGCGATGCCGCTTGCGATCTGGACCACGTGCCGCACGCCCGGGACCGCCTTGGCGCGGGTGGCGTCGAAGCTCTTCACCGTGCCGCCGAACACCGGACAGCGCGCCACGACGGCGACGAGGAGGCCCGGCACCTGCACGTCCATGCCGAACTGCGCCCGGCCGTCGATCTTCAAGGGCGTGTCGAGCCGGTGCGTCCGCTTGCCGAGGATCTTCCAGTCCTTCGGGTCTTTGAGCGAGATGTCTGCCGGAGCGGGGACGGGAAGCGCCGCCGCCGCGGCGACCAGCGCACCGTAGCGGAGCCGGCGGCCGCTCGCCGCGTGGATCACCGAGCCTTGGGCGGCCCGGCACTGGGCGCGGTCCACGCCCCAGGTCTGGGCGGCGGCGGCGATCAACATCTCCCGCGCGGCCGCGCCGGCCTGGCGCAGCGGCGTGTAGGCAGCCCGGATGCTCGTACTGCCGCCCGTGCCCTGCGCGCCGAACAGTGGGTTGAAATAGGCCTTGTCCGCGGGCGCGAACTCGATGCGCACCGTGGTCCAATCGGCCTCCAGCTCCTCGGCGAGCAGCATCGGGAGGGACGTCGTCACGCCCTGGCCCATCTCGGAGCGGTCCACCTCGACCAGCACCGTGTCGTCGGCGCCGATGCGCAGCCAGGCGTTAGGAGCGAAGGGGGGAAGTGCCTCCTCCACCCCGGCCGCGCGACCGCGGGGGGGGGGGAGATGGAAACCGATGACGAGTGCCGCGCCGGCCGCGGAAGCCGTCTGCACGAATTCGCGTCGAGTGACGTCGGAACGGGCGGTCATGGTCACACCCCCCTGGAAGCGCGGTGAATCGCCGCGCGGATGCGCTGGTAGGTGCCGCAACGGCACAAGTTGCCGGACATGGCGTCGTCGATGTCGGCGTCGGTGGGGTGCGGCGTCTTGGCCAGCAGCGCGGCCGCCGACATGAGCTGGCCCGACTGGCAGTAGCCGCACTGCGGCACGTCCTCAGCGATCCAGGCGCGCTGCAACCGGTGGCTGTGGTTGGGCGAGAGCCCTTCGATGGTCCGGACGTGCTTGCCCGCGGCGGCGGAGAGCGGCGTGACGCAGCTGCGGATGGCGGCGCCGTCGAGGTGCACGGTGCAGGCACCGCACAGCGCCATGCCGCATCCGAACTTGGTTCCCGTGAGGCCGAGCTGCTCGCGGATCACCCACAGGAGCGGGGTGTCGGGGGCGGCGTCGACGGTGCGGGGCCGGCCGTTGACGGTGAGATGGGTCGGAGTCATGGCGCAGGTGCTCCCCTCGAACTGCGGTGTTTGCGGTGCACGGTCATTCGACGGTGGCCGGCGCGGTGGAGCCTTTCTGCCGGCGGGCGCTTCCCTTGCCCTCGATCGGATTCTGGAAGCCACGCGTGGTGCGGTATGCGAAGTCGATGTCCTTGTGACCGGTGAACTCGCGCAAGATGTCCTCCCAGATCACCTGCTCGGTGACGCGGCGTTTGCGCGGCTCGCACAGGTAGCGCACCGTGAGCAGCACGCCGTCGGAGGCGACGCTGGTGTACACGGTGGGCGTGAGGTTGGTGTACAGAATCATGAACTTGCGGGTCGATTCCTTGACGCTCTGCTCCGCCGCTTTGACGATATCCGCGCTGTCCCGCGTCACGATCTCGAGCAGCAGCGTCTTGGCTTTCTCCCAATCGCTCTCGAAGGTGACCAGGACGGGCATCTCGTTCCAGATGTACTGGAACCCCTCGCTGTAGTTCGCGATGACGTCGGTGAGCGCCTTGCCGTTGGGGATGTGGATGATGCGCCCGGTGCTCTGGTCGGCCTGGACCCAGTTGCCGATCTCATTCAGCGTGAACTGGAACACCCGTACGTCGATCACGTCGCCGGCGTGCTCGCCTATCTGGATGCGGTCGCCCACCACGAACGGGCGGCGCCACAAGATGAAGATCCACCCCGCCAGGTTCAGGAAGATGTCCTTGAGGGCGATCGCGATCCCGGCCGAGACGAAGCCGAGGTAGGTGACGAGGGAGCCGAATCCTTCGGTGAACCAGATGTGGCCGACCAGCAGAATCCCGATCGGCGAGGTGACGTACGTGGTGGCCTTCTGCCAGCGGTAGCGCAGCCGCGCATCGTGGGTGCGGCGCCAGACGAGGGCGAGGACGAGCCCGCGCACCACCCAGAGACCGGCGATCACCGCCACGGTGGAGAGGATCTTGTTCTCCGTGGCCCGGCTGATGCCCATCGTCGTCTGCAGCCAGGTGTCGGCCTGCGTCATCGTGCGCCGCCTCCAGGGTTCGCCGCCTCGGAATATGGGGTACTTTATCTCCGATGACCACCTACGCGCGGCGACTCGGACTCTTCTCCGGGACGATGGCCGTCATCGGCGGGATCATCGGGTCCGGCATTTTCGCCACCCCGAACGTCGTGGCCCAGCGCGTCGGCACCGCCGGCCTCTCCCTCGGCGCCTGGGTGCTGGGCGGGCTCGTCGCCCTCGCGGGCGCCTTCTGCTACGGCGAGCTGGGCGAGCGGATGCCCAAAGCGGGGGGCCAATACGTCTATTTGCGGGACGCCATCGGCCCCCTGCCGGCGTTCCTCTATGCCTGGGCGCTGCTGCTCGTGATCGCGACCGGCGCGGCGGCGTTCGTCGCCGTGACCTTCGCCAACTACACCGTCAGCCTGCTGGGCCTGCCCGCCCGGGCCGTCCAGCCGCTCGCCGTGGCGGCGATCGTCCTGGTCTGCGCCATCAACTACCTGGGCGTCACCCCGGGCGCCCTTACCCAAAACGTCTTCACCCTGCTCAAGATCGCGGCGCTCACGATCCTCATCGTGGCCGGCCTCGTGCTGGGCTCACCTTCCCACCTTCCAACCGTCCAACCTTCCGTCCCGGGGCCAGGAGGAGGGGGTGGGACGATCCTCGCCCTCGGTGCCGCCCTCGTCCCCGTCCTCTTCACCTACGGCGGCTGGCAGCAGACCAACTTCCTTGCCGAGGAGATCGTCGCGCCGGAGACCAACCTCCCGCGCGCCTTGCTGTTGGGGGTGGTGGTGGTGATCGCGGTCTATCTGCTCGCCAACGTGGCCTACCTGCGGGTGCTCGGCGCGGCGGGCCTCGCCGCGACTCCCGCCCCGGCGGCGGATGTGATGGAGCGCGTGCTGGGGCCGGGCGGGCGCGTGGTGATCAGCGCGGGAATCGCGGCGTCCAGCTTCGGTTTTCTCGACCTCGTCGTGCTCGTCACGCCGCGCGTGTTCCAGGCGATGGCGGCCGACGGGGTGTTTTTCCGGCGGCTCGCCGAGCTGCACCCGACCTACCGCACGCCGGGCGCCGCCATCTGGCTGATGGGCGCGTGGGCGATCGGGCTCACCCTCACCAAGACCTACGGGCCCCTCACCGACTACGTCGTATTCGGGGACTGGATCTTCTTCGGGCTGTCGGTGGCCACGCTCTTCATCTATAGGCGGCGCGATCGCGCCGCCGGCGCCTCACCGAATCTGCGGTTCCGGACTCCCGGCTACCCGTTCGTGCCGGCGCTGTTCATCCTGGCGGCGGTGTATGTGGTGGCGAGCTCGGTGTGGGCGAACCCGCACAACGCCCTGATCGGGACGGGCATTCTGGCGCTGGGGGTACCGGTGTTCTACGCGTGGCGTGGGAGGAGACCAGAATGAGGCTCGCCGGTCTGATCGCGATCGTGCTCGGCGCGGCGGGAACCGTGCGGGCGCAACAGGGACACGACCACGCCGCAGCCGAGCGGGTGGGGCGCGTCTCGTTCCCCTCCTCGTGCGCGCGTGCGGTGCAGCCGCGTCTCGAGCAGGCCGTCGCCTACCTGCACAGCTTCTGGTACGAGAAGGCCACGGTGGCTTTCGGCGAGGTGGTGGCCGGCGACTCGACCTGCGCGATGGGCTACTGGGGAAGGGCCATGGCGTTGTGGCACCCGCTGTGGACGCCGCCGGGACCCGCCGACCTCGCCACAGGTCTCGCGGCCGCCGAGCGTGGGCTGGCGCTGGCGTCGAGCCCCCGCGAGCGCGACTACCTCGACGCCGTCGCGACCTACTTTCGGGAGTACGAGCGGCTGGATAACGGTGCCCGCCTGGCGGCGTATGCCTCCAAGATCGAGGTCGTGGCGCGGCGCTATCCCCACGACGTGGAGGCGGCCGTCTTCTACGCGCTCGCGCTCGTCGCGCTGGGCCAGGCGCACCCGACCGACACTACGTTCGTCTATCAACGGCGCGCCGATTCGATCCTCGAGCCGCTGTTTCGGCGTGCCCCCGAGCACCCCGGCCTGGCCCACTACCTGATCCACGCCAACGACGCGCCGCCGCTCGCCACCCACGGCCTGTACGCCGCGCGCCACTACGCGGCCATCGCGCCCGACGTTCCCCACGCCCTGCACATGCCGTCGCACATCTTCACGCGGCTCGGCCTCTGGGATGACGTCATCGCGTCGAACCTGCGGTCGGCGGCGGCGGGCCGGGCGTTCGAGCGGGCGCAGCATCTCACCGCCCTCTGGGACCAGACGGGCCACGCCTGGGACTATCTCGTGTACGCCTACCTGCAGCAGGGGAAGGACCGGGCCGCCCAGACGATCGGCACCGAGGCGGCGGGGGTGACGACGGGATTCCCGGCGGGCTCCCTCATCAACGAATACGCCCTGGCCGCGATCCCCGCGCGCGTGGCGCTCGAGCGCGGCCGCTGGGACGACGCCGCACGGCTCGAAGTGCGGCCGGCGCGCGAATGGCAGGCCGCCGAAGCAATCACCCATTTCGCCAGGGCGCTCGGCGCGTCGCGAGGCCGGCCCGATTCGGCCGCCGTCGCGCAGGAGATCGCGGCGCTGGTGGAGATCGAAGGCGCGCTCCGCCGGGCCGGCGGCCTCCAGGCCTACTGGGCCGATCAGGTCAAGATCCAAATCCTGGCGGCAAGCGCCTGGGATGCGCTCGCGCTCTATCACGACACCACGGCCGCGATCGGCAAGGCCAAGGCCGCGGCGGACATCGAGGACGTGACCCAGAAACATCCTGTCACGCCCGGCCCCGTGCTCCCGGCGCGGGAGCTGTATGGCGACCTGCTCCTGGCCGCGGGCCGCAACGCGGACGCTGCCGAGGCGTATGCCGCCGCGCTCCGCAACGCGCCTGGGCGGGCGCGGAGTCTGTTCGGGCTGGCTCGGGCACTGGAATTGGTGGGAAACGGCGTCGCTGCGCGGAAGCGCTACCGCGAGTTTCTGCTATTGACGAGGGGGGGCGACGGCGATCGCCCCGAGCTGAGCCTTGCCCGGCAGGCCGTCGCGAATCACTAAGCCTATGCCGCCAAGTATTCTTCCCTATACATCCCGATCAGCTCGAAGAAATAGCTCAGCGCCAGCGGCCCGATCAGCAGGCCGAGGATCCCGAAGTACGGCACGCCGGCGAGCGCGCCGATCAGCGTCACCAGCGGATGGACCTGCGCATAGCGCCTGAAGACCATCGGTTGGATCACGTAGGAGATGTTCCCCACCACGACGAGTCCCCACAGCGCTAGGCCCAGCGCCGCGCCGTAGCGGTGATCGACCACGAGGGCGAGGGCGCCGGGCGCCCACACCAGGGCGCTCCCCACCACCGGCAGCACCGCCAGCACCGTCGCCACCACGCCCCAGAACAGCGCGTTGGGCAGTCCCGTCACGGCGAAGCCCCCGGCGACGAGCGAACCCTGGATCACCGCCGTGAGCCCGGTGCCGATGATGGTGGAGTGCGTTACGTTGCGGAACCGCACCCGCAGCTGATCGGCGTTGGCGCGCGAGAACGGGATGTAGGGGCCCACCGCCGCCCACGTCTCCTGCGGCCTGAGCAGCAGGTAATAGAGGCCGAACAGTGAGATCACGAGATTGAGCGCCAGCCGGGTCGCGGTGCCCACCAGGCTGAACGCGCTGGTGCCGAGCCAGCGCGCCAGCGTGCGGCCCAGGTCGGCGAGCTGCGGGCCCACCTGGAAATCGCCGATGCGCACCTCGGAGAGCCGGGTGAGCAGCGGGCTCTGCACCACGCCGCCGGCGATCTCCTGCGCCTGGCTCACGATCAGTCCCGCGAAGGAGACCCCGGGCACGACGAAGAGGAACAGCGCGAACACGACCACCACCGCCGCGCTGAGGCCGGTGCGCACGTGCCGCGTCAGCCAGGTGTGCAGCGGCGCGAAGATGACGTAGAGCACGGGGATGCCGATCAATCCCGTTGCAAACGGCGACAGCGCGATGACCAGGGCGGCGCCGAGGATTAGGATCACCAGCGCCGCGCGGTCGTGATTCGTATCTAGGATGGCCATGGGGCAAGTTTAGAGCCGGCGGCCGGGACCCGCCAGACTTCGCGCTGCGGGGTATTGATCGAGAACAGGAGGCGTTCCGTGCATCGGATTTCGAAACTCGCGCTCGCCGCGGGGCTGCTGGGCGGCATCGCCGCGCGCCCGGCCCGCACCCAGCAGGCCGGTCCCGCGCCGCTCCCCGACCTGGCCGGGCACTGGATCTACAACGCGCAGCTGAGCGAAAACCCCCGTGATCGCATGCCGGGCGGTGGTGGAGGGCGTGACAGCATCGGCGGCGGCGACGCCGGCGGCCGGCGCGGAGGCTCGGGGGGAATGGGCGGAGGTCGCGGTGGTTTTGGCGGTGGGGGACGGGGGGGCCGTGGAGGTTATGGCGGCGGGCGTGGGGGTGGGGGAGGGGGCTACAGCATGAGCGAGAAGGACCGCCAGCGGATGCGCCAGACGATGCAGCTGGCATTCGATGCGCCTCCTGCGCTCACGATCGTCGAAACCGATTCCACCATGGCGTTCGCGCCCGACACCGGAGACGTGCTCCTTCTCTTCAGTAACGGCAAGAAGCTGCGTCACAAGGCGACGTGGGACGGCGAAGGGGATGTCGATATCAAGGGCTACTGGCGCGACGGCGATTTCATCGTCGAGCGCCGGGTCTCGGGCGGTGGGAAAGTCACCGAGGACTATCTCCGCTCCCAGAACCACAAGCAGCTGTTCGTGATCGTGACGTACGACGGCGGACGGGGGGGCGGCCGCGAGATCGCCTTCCGGCGGATCTACGACGTGGTGCAGGCCCCAGCCCAATGACGAAACCCCGCCCCCTAACAGGGGCGGGGCTTCGATCTGCCGGCTTCTGCGGGGACTACGGGTCGAACGGATCCTCGTCGTCGTCGAACGCGAACCCCGCGCCGACGCCCGTGCCGCTCACCCGCTCGACGCGCAGCACCCGGCTCATCGTCTTCCCGTCCACCGTGATGCTCACGAGGTAATCCCCGCTCGGCACCGCCGGCGCGCCGCCGCCAAAGCCGCCGCCGCCACCACCGGCGGCCGCGCGTCCGAACGCCTGAGCGATGAAGCCAAGCGCGCCGAACCCGCCGGGGGGGGGGGGGGGGGGCGCGGGGGGGCGCCCCCCCCCCCCCCCGCCCCCCCCCCCCCGCGCGCCCCCGCGCCCCCCCCCGCCCCCCCCCCCCCCCCCCCCCCCCCCCCCCCCCCCCCCCCCCCCCCCCCCCCCCCCCCCCCCCCCCCCCCCCCCCCCCCCCCCCCCCCCCCCCCCCCCCCCCCCCCCCCCCCCCCCC
>JBGOUQ010000008.1:0-121117 GCA_041477065.1 Gemmatimonadota bacterium | reverse complement strand
TCGCAGAGGTTGCAGGAGGAGCCGATCGCCACGTACATCGCGTTGTCCGGCCCGAAGAGGATCGTCCTGGTCGAGTGGCCGCTGCCGCTGGGGAGGTTGGGCACGAGCACGGCCTTGGTCGCCGACCCCCCCCCCCCCCCCGGGGTGAATCGCACCACCTCGTTGGTTTCGGCGACATACAGCGTGTCCCCGCGGAAGGCGAGGCCGAAGGGCTGGTTGAGGCCGCTCACCACCGTGATCGCCGTGTCGGCGACGCCGTCATGATTCGCGTCGGGGAGCCTGAGGACGACGCCCTTGCCCGGCCGTGAGGCGTACACGACGTCTCCCGGTCCGAGCGCCAGGAAGCGCACACCGCCCAGGTTGTCGGCGAACAGGCTTATCGTGAAGCCCGCGGGCACGAACAGGTCGTGGCCGGCGATGGTGACCTTGGTCCTGCCGGGTGGTGCGGCCTGGGCCGCGAGGACGGCTGGGGCACAGAGGATTGCGAGAGCGAGCAGACGTCCGACGCGCATCAGGGATTCCCCGCCTTTCGGTTGGTTCGTGTTACCGTCGTCTTGAGCAGAAGTTTCCCGTCCGGGTCCACCCGCAGCTCGGCCGGGGGCGCCGGCATCTCAACGATATCCACGGTACGGCGGCCGTCCACCGCGATGTCGCGCCGCGCGGCCACACCGTTCTCAACGTACTCGATCGTGACGTGGGGCAGCCGAAACGTACCCCAGCCGGCCGGCTGGACCTGGGTGAGGGTGAGTGTAAGGCGGTGCGTAGCGCTGTCGTAGCTCCACGCGGCGTCGAGCTGGGGGTAGCCGGGCTGGCCGAGCCACTGGGCGAAGAACCAGCCGAGGTCCTTAGCCGCGGCCTGCTCCATCACGCGCTCGAAGTCGTCTGAGAGGGCGGTCGAGTCGCGGTAGCGGCGGTAGTACTCGCGGAGGCCGCGAAAGAAGGCGGAGTCGCCGATCTCGCCGCGCAGCATGTGCAGCACCCAGCTGCCTTTTTGGTAGTTGTTCGCGTTGAGCAGTTTCATCAGGTCGTGCTCGGCGGGGTCGATGATCGGGCGGTCGACCACGCTCGACTTCATGTAGCTCTCGGCGTTGGCGCGTATGCCGGCGGTCAGCACCGAGTCTCCGTGCAGCGCGGCGCCCGCGACCAGGTCGAAGTAGCTGGCGAAGCCTTCCGAGAGCCAGAGGTGGTGCCAGTCGCGCTCGGTGACGGCGTCGCCGAACCACTGGTGTGCGGTCTCGTGGCGGACCACGCCCTCGCGTAGCGTCCCGTCGACGTACGGCTTCTCAGGGTAGAAGATGGCGCTCGCGTTCTCCATGCCGCCGTAGCGGGTGGAGGACTCGACGTGCGCGAGCTTCTCGTAGGGGAACGGGCCGATGATGCGCTGCAGCGTCTCGACGATCTCGGTGGCGTACTTGAAGGGCACGGAGTCGGCGTAGGCGGAGTCTTCGGGGTAGGTCCAGACCTCGATGGGGATCGAGCTTCGTGCGCTCGATACCGGTCGATGTGCGCTGACCCTGAATTCCGCGGCCCCCAGGACCATGGTGTAGGTAGGGATAGGCCGGCGCTCCCACCACCACCACATTCCACGCGCGCGCTCCTCTGGGAACATCGGGCGACCATTTGCGATCACGCGCCACGGCTTGGAAGCCGTGATCATGACCGTGAACTCAGCTTTGTCATTCGGATCGTCAACGGTCGGGAACCAGTAGCGAGCGCGCTGCGGCCAGTTGTCCGCGAAGAAGGTCCGGCGCCCATGCGCACTCGTGCCGATGATCAACCCATCCCGCGGCACACCGTAGTAGTGGATTGCGACGGTCTCCCACGGCGGCTCGTCGAAGCGAGTCGGGCGGGTGCGCTTCGGAATGGGGATTCGCAGCTGCCGCCCGTCATACTCGAATGGAATCGGGGGTATCGTCATCCCGCACAACGAGCCTCCACCACGGCCGCTCGTCGGCGTCCTGAACGACGCGCACACGGAATCAAGCATCGCCGGGTCGGAAAAGCCGACCGTATCGACTGCCATGCCGACCAGGTCCAGCACCAGGGTATCGAGCTCATCGCCCACTCGGTCAAAATCGACAAGAGCATCCGCCGAGATTGCGTCGCCCGAGGCTGGGAGCGTGAGGTGGAGTGTATACCGGACGATGTCGATCCTCCCGGTCTGTCCGCAGGCGGTGCCGGCGCCGACCAATAGCAGCAACCCCAGGAGGCTACCGCCCGTTCTTCGCATACACCCCCAGTAGCGCCGTCTCCCCCTTCGGCATCCGCTCCTTGCTCTGCACCGCCTCCTCAGCCGCCGCCTCGACCTCGGCCGTCACCGCCTCCTCGACCTCGGCGAGCTGCGCCACGCTCCAGCCCTCTTCCTTCAGATACTCCTCGTACATCCCGATCGGGTCGCGCCGGCCCCATTCCTTGAACAGCGCGTCCGGGAAGGTCTCCCGCGCCTCGCGCTCGTCGTGCGTCGCGTGCCCGCCCATGCGGAACGTCTCGGCCACGAGCAGCGCCGGCCCTTCCCCGCGGCGGCAGCGCTGCGCGGCGATCATCGTCGCGGCGAAGGCGTCGAGCACGTTATTCCCGTCGAACACGGCCCCCCAGATGCCGTAGCTCGCCGCCCAGTCCTTGAACGTGCCCGGGAGGTGGTGCTGCTCCAGGCGCGTGCCGAGGGCGACCTGGTTGTTTTCGACGATGAAGATCGCGGGCACGCGCTGCACCGCGGCGAAGTTCGTCCCCTCGTGCGCCGTGGCGGTCTTGGTCGAGCCATCCCCCACCCAGGTGAGGGCGACTCGCGGCTCCCCTTTCATCTTGAACGTCAGCGCGATGCCGGCGATCACCGGCACCATGTCGCCGACGTGGGAGATCGGCTGGAGCACCCCGTGGGGGAAGGAGCCGACGTGCAGGTCGCGCCCGCCGCTCGGGGAGTCCTCGCTCCCCAGGTAGGCGCGCAGCATGTCGGCGACGGACATCCCCATCTCGCAGCAGGCGGCGGCGTTGCGGATCATCGGCGCGACAAAGTCACGCCCCCGCTCCAGGGCATGCACCGGCCCGACGGTGGTGGCTTCCTCGCCGGTGCCGAGCCACGCCTTGGAGATCACCCCGGTGCGCACCCAGCGCTTGAGCTGGATGTCGTGCAGCCGCGCGCGCAGCAGCCCCGCGTAGAGCGTGCGGTGCTTCTCGCGCGACAGGCCCGCCACGAGCTCCGCGCGCTCGGGACTCTCGGTAAGGGTCTTCCGGTACGTCTGGACGAGAGCGGGGTCGGGCTTCCAGTCGACGTACTCGGGGGGATCGAAGGCGGGGAAGCGGTGCATGGCGGAAGGTCGGAACGTTGGAAGGTCGGAAGGTTGAAAAGGGGCGCCTAGGCGACTCGGCGTGGGTTTCCCGGAGCGACTGCGTCGTTTTGTCGCGAAGGGAAACCCACGCCGAGTCGCCTCACGGGACTCCCGCCGCGCTCCGCCCCACCACCTGTCCGTCCCGCTTGAACACCGACCCGCCTTTCATCACGAAATCCACGTGCTGCAGCACGGTGATGTCCTGGAGCGGATCGCCGCGCACGGCGACGAGGTCGGCGAGCTTGCCGGCGGCGATCGAGCCGACGTCCTGCTCCTTGCCGAGCAGCGTCGCGCCGCTCAGCGTCCCCGCCACGATCGCCTGCATCGGCGTCATGCCGTACTGCACCATCAGCGCGAACTCCCGGGCGTTCGTGCCGTGGTGCATGACGCCGGCGTCGGTGCCGAGCGCGATCTTGACCCCCGCGTCCAGCGCCAGCCGGAAGGAGTTGTGCATCCGCGGCGCGATGGCGAGCGCCTTGGCGGCGATCGGCGCCGGCAGCCGGCCCGCTCTGGCGAGCGACTCGACGGTGAATCCGGCGAGCAGGGTGGGCACGAGGTACGTGCCGTGGGTCTTCATCAGCGCCACCGCTTCACTATCCAGGATCGAGCCGTGCTCGATCGACGCGACGCCGGCCCGCACGGCGGCCTTGATGCCCGCCGTCCCGTGGGCATGGGCGGCGACGCGGCGGTCGAGCTGGGTAGCGGTCTGGACGATCGCGCGCATCTCCTCTTCCGTGTACTGCTGCACCCCGACCGAGTCGGTGAGCGACAGCACGCCGCCGGTCGCGCAGATCTTGATGACGTCGGCGCCGTACTTGACCATGTAGCGGACGGCGTTGCGGACTTCCTCGACCCCGTTCGCCACCCCTGCTTCGACGCCGGCCTCGCGGCCGAGCGCGTCGGGTTGCAGGCCGTTGGTCCCGTCGCAGTGGCCGCCGCGGATGCCGAAGGAAATCCCGGCTGCCACGATGCGCGGCCCGGGAATCCAGCCCGCGTCGATCGCGTTGCGCAAGGCGACGTCGCCGAAGTGGACGCTGCCGACCACGCGCACGCTGGTGAAGCCCGCTTCGAGCGTCTCCTGCGCGTGGGCCGCGCCGAGCAGCGCGAGCTGGCTCGGCATCTCGGTCAGGCCGCTGTGCTGCCAGTCGCCGTCCCCGATCGTGCGGCCGGCGAGGTGGACGTGGGCGTCGACGAAGCCCGGCAGCACGGTCGTGGCCGACAGATCGATCACCGTGGCGCCGCTCGGGATCGCGACGTTCGCCCCCGCCGCCGTGATGCGACCGCCCTGGATCAGAATAACGGCGTTCTTTACGGGGGCCGCCCCGGTGCCGTCGATCAGCGTGCCGGCCTTGATGGCGGTGACCGGCTGCGGCTGCTGAGCGAGGAGGGAAACGGGGAGAACGAAGACCAACGGCAGGATCCGCAGCATAGTCACGTGAACTTCTCCTTGATTTTGCCGAACAGCCCGCCGCCCCCCGTCCCTTCGACGGCAGCCGTCAGCGCCTCGGCGAACTCGAGCGCGGTTGCATAGCGGGACTCGGGGCTGGTCTCGAGCGACTTAGCGAGCGCCTTCTCGAGCCCGGCGGGAAGGTCGGGGCGCACCTGGCGCAGCGGCGTGGGAGTGCCGCGCAGCCGGGCGATCATCATTTCCTGAGCGTTCCGGCCCTGGAACGGCAGCTTGCCGGTGAACATCTCGAACGCGACGATGCCGAGGGCGTAGACGTCACTGCGGGCGTCGAGCGGCTTGCCGCGGATCTGCTCGGGGCTCATGAACTCGGGGGTCCCGAGGATGATGCCGGTGGCCGTGAGCTTCTGGATGGCGGGATCGGCGCGCCGCTCCTTAGCGAGCCCGAAGTCCATCACGACCGCGCGATCCGCACCGTCCTGGACGACGAGCATGATATTCTCGGGCTTCAGGTCGCGGTGCACGATCTGCAGCTCGTGCGCGTGTTGCAGCCCGGCGCACACCTGGCGCAGGATCGGCACGCCGGTGGCGACGTCCATCGGGCCGCCCTTCACCTCGCGGTCCGAGAGCAGCTCGCCCTGGAGGAAGGGCATCACCAGGTAGATGAGTCCGTCCTCGGACTCGCCCAACCGCAGGATGCGGCACACGTTCGGGTGGTCGAGCCGCATGGCGAGGCCCGCCTCACGCCGCAGCCGCTCCACCGAGCTGCGATCGCTGGCGAGCTTGGGCGAGAGCACCTTGATCGCCACTTCGTCGCCGGAGGCGACTTCCTTGGCGAGGTAGACGTAGGACATCCCGCCCTCGCCCAGCTTCTTCAAGACCTGGTAGCGCGTGTCGAGAATCTGGTTGGAGAGGCTGGACGCGCGGTCCAGCGTGATGCCCTTGACCTGGACGGGCGGCGTGCGCACGCCGGTGCCGCTCCCGCCGGCCTTGGGCTTGGGGGGGGGGCTCTCCGCCGGCGGCGTCTGGACCTCGACCAGCATCGTCCCGTCCTTGGGACAGAAGCGGGCGGCGTCCGAGTACACCGTCTTGCACTTGGGACAGCGGCGAGCGCTCATTCACGCACCAGGTTGCGGCCCTCGTTCTTGGCCCGATACAGGGCCTGGTCGGCCAGCGCGATGAGCCCTTCCGCGCTGTGGACGCGCTCGTCCGGGAAGGAGGCGAGGCCGATGCTGACCGTCAGGTGGACGGGGTCCTCTCCGGGATCGGCAAAGTCGCGGGCCGCGATGCGCCGCCGCAGCCGCTCGGCGAAGATCGCGGCGCCGTGCAGCGCGGTCTCCGGCATCACGACCACGAACTCCTCCCCGCCGTACCGCGCCACGAGATCCACCGAGCGGGCTTCGCGGCGCATCAATTCCCCAACTTGGCGCAGAACCGAGTCTCCCGCAATGTGGCCGCGGGTATCGTTGATCTGCTTGAAGCGGTCGATGTCGGCGAGCAGAATGCTGACCGCCAGGCTGTAGCGCCGCGCCCGGTCGAGCTCGGCCTCCAGCGCCTCGCCCAGGGCGCGCCGGTTGAGCGTCCCGGTGAGCGCGTCCGTCGCCGCGAGTTTCTCCAGGCGCTGCTTGTCCGAGACGGCGGTTTCGAAGTCGTACGCCTTCTCGATCGCCGCCACCGCCGTCCGAATGACCGTCTCGGCGAACTGCGCGTCGGCGCGCGTCAGCGGCGGGTCGTCCCCCGTGGTGCGCAGGAAGAACACGCCGAGCTGGCGGTCCTTCATCGAGAACGGCAGCGCCACCGCCGAGCGGGTCGGCACCTTGATGCCGTCGCGCTCCCAGCGCTTGCGCTCTTCGGTGTACAGCGGGTCGGCGCGCACGTCCGTGACGAGGACCAGGCGGCCGCTCGAGATCGCCTGCTCGATCTCTGGGTAGCGCGCCAGCTCGATCTCGAGGTTGCGCAGCATCGGGTTCTCGTAAGCGGCGACGACGACGCCTACCACGTCTCCCGGTTTGGCCAGCACCATCGAGCACTTGGAGATGTTGAGGACGCGCGCCACGCGGCGCGCCAGGATGTGATAGATCTCGTCGGGCTTGAGGGAGTCGGTGACCTCGTGGAGGATGTCCACCATCGCGGCGCGGCTCCGGGCTTCCTCGCGCGCCTGCGCCAGCGCCTGGCCGACGCGCAGGTGCGCTTCCACCCGGGCGAGCAGCTCCTTCACGCGGAACGGCTTGGAGATGAAATCGGCGGCACCCAGGCCGAGCGATTTCACCGTCGCCTCCTCGGGCGGCATGGAGGAGACCATGAGGACGGGGAGGTCACGGAACTTCTCGTCGCTCTTCAGGCGCTCGAGCAGCTGCAGGCCGTCCACTTTGGGCATCATGATGTCGAGGAGCAGCAGGTGCGGCCGCTCCTCTTCGAGCTTGGCGAGCAGGCCTTCCCCACCCGGCACGGCGACCACGTCGTAGCCGTGCTCCTTCAGGATCCACGTCAGCGTGCGCACGAGCGACTGGTCGTCGTCCGCGACGAGGATCTTGGACACCGGGTTCTCCGTCATGCGGGGGGCTCGTCCGCGAGCAGCGCGGGGTCCACGTTGCCGCCGCTCACCACCAACACCACGGGGCGTGGCGGGGCGGGCACGACGGCGCCGCTGCGCAGCGCGGCCGTCGTGGCGGCCCCGGAGGGCTCCACGGTCAGGTCGCAGCAGCGGCGTAGATAATGCACCGCATCCCGGAGGCTGTCATCATCCACCAGCACCACGCCGCCGAGCCGGTCCCGGTGGGCCTGCAGCACCTCGAAGGGGATGGCCCCGACGGTCAGGGTGATGAGCCCGTCGGCGATGCTGGACGTGCGCTCGAGCCGCGTGGGCGCCCCGGCCTCGAGCGAGCGCTTGAGCTTCGGCGCGCCAGCCGGCTCCACCCCCCACACCGTGGCCGTGCTCCCCGCTACCGCGAGCCCCTGAATCACTCCCGCGATGAGCCCGCCGCCGCCGACGGGCGCGAGTACGGTGCGGACGTCGGGCAGCTGCTCGGCGATCTCGACACCGACCGTGGCCTGGCCCGCGACGATGTCCCGGTGGTCGAACGGCGGCACGATGGCGAGCCCTTCGCGCGCCGCGATCTCTTCGGCCTTCTTCTGGCGGTCGTCGGAGGTGCGGCCGGCGAACACGACTTCCCCACCCCACTTCTTCACGCCCGCGACCTTCACCGCGGGCGCGGTCTCAGGCATCACGACTACGGCGCGCACGCCGAAGCGCTGGCCCGCGAAGGCGAGCGCCTGCCCGTGGTTGCCGGAGGAGTAGGTGATCACCCCGCGCCGCCGCGCGGCGTCGGAGAGCTTCCGGACGGCGTTGTACGCCCCGCGCAGCTTGAAGGCGCCGACCGGCTGGAGATTCTCGAGCTTGAGCCAGGCGTCGAGCTCGGGCACGTAGCGCAGCGGCGTCCGCACGGCGATGCCCCGCAGCCCCTCGGCTGCTTCCCGCACCTCCTGCGCGGTGATCACGCTATTTCTTCTTCTTCTTCTGTTTCGGCGTGGGAGCCGGGGCGTCGTCGTCGGAGTCCTCCCCGCCGTTCTCGTCCTCGTCCTCCTTCACCACGCGCGCCACGTCCACCACCAGGTCACCCGGGGTGAGGTTCATGACCTTCACCCCCTGGGTGTTGCGGCCGGAGATGCGGATGCCCTCCACGGGCACGCGAATGATGATGCCCTTCTTGGTGATCATCATCAGCTCGTCGTCGGGGAGGACCTCCTTCAAGGCGACCACGTCCCCGGTCTTGTCGGCCCGTTTGAGCGTGATGATGCCGCGGCCGCCGCGGTGCTGCACCCGGTACTCGTCGAGCTCGGAGCGCTTCCCCATGCCTTTCGAGGTGACCGCCAGGAGGGTGGAGGCGCGCCGCACCACGACCATGTCGATCACGTGGTCCTTCTTGTCCAGCTCGATCCCCTTCACGCCCGTCGCGCTGCGGCCCATGTCCCGGACGTCCTGCTCGTGGAACCGGATGCTCATGCCGTGCCGCGTGGCGAGCACGATGTCGTTCTTGCCGTCGGTCACCTGCACGTCGATGAGCTCGTCGCCCTTTTCGATGTTGATGGCGTTGATGCCCGAGGAGCGAGGGTTCCCGTAGGCGGACAGGACGGTCTTCTTCACGACGCCGTTCGCGGTCGCGAAGAAGACGTACTGATCCTCGGAGAACTCGCGGACCGGAACGAGGGCGGCGAGCCGCTCGTCGGGTTTCATCGCGATGCAGCCCACGATGGGCTTGCCGCGGGCGGCGCGGGCGGCCTGCGGGATCTCGTGCACCTTGAGCCAGTAGCAGTGGCCGCTCTGGGTGAAGAACATCATGTAGTCGTGGGTCGACGCGATGAACAGGTGCTCGACCCAGTCGTCGTCCCGGGTGTGGGCGGCGGTGACGCCGCGGCCGCCGCGGCGCTGGCGGCGGTACGCGGACACCGGGAGGCGCTTGATGTAGCCGGCGTGGGACACGGTGATGACCATGTCCTCTTCGGCGATCAGGTCCTCGATGGAGAACTCGCCCTGATCCGCCACGATTTCCGTGCGCCGCTGGTCGCCGAAGCCGTGCGACAGCTCGCCCAGCTCCTCCTTGAGGATCTTCATGCGGCGCGGGCGGGAGGCGAGGATTTCCTTGCATTCCTTAATGAACTTGCGGACGTCCGTCAGCTCTTCCTCGAGCTTGTTGATCTCGAGCGCCGTGAGCCGGGCGAGGCGCATGTTGAGGATCTCGGCCGACTGCTTCTCGGAAAGCTTGAAGCGCTTGCGCAGCGCCGCGTCCGCCGCGGGTGTGTCCTTGGACTTCTTGATGATCCGGATCACCTCGTCGATGTTGTCGACGGCGATCTTGAGCCCTTCGAGAATGTGCTCGCGGTCCTGCGCGCGCTTCAGCTCGAATTCGGTCCGCCGCACGATCACCGTGTGCCGGTGCTCGATGAAGTGCTGCAGCAGCTCCTTGAGGGCCATCTCCTTCGGCTCGCCGTTCACCAGCGCGAGCATGATGGCGCCGAAGGTGGTCTGCATCGCGGTGTGCTTGTAGAGCTGGTTCAGCACGACCGCGGGTACCGCGTCGCGCTTCAGCTCGATCACCACGCGCATCCCCTCCCGGTCGGACTCGTCCCGGATGTCGGAGATGCCTTCCATTTTCTTGTCGTTCACCAGCGTCGCGATCTGCAGGATCAGGTTGCTCTTGTTCACCTGATACGGGATCTCGGTGACGACGATCTGATGCCTGCCGGTCGACTCCCGCTCTTCGATGACCGCGCGGGCCCGCACCACCATCCGGCCGCGCCCCTTCTCGTAGCATTCCTTGATGCCCTCCCGGCCGTAGATGATGCCGCCGGTGGGGAAATCGGGACCGCGGATGAATTTCCGCAGGTCCTTCACCGCCGCCTCGGGGTGATCAACCAGATGCGTGAGGGCCTGGACCACTTCGCTGAGGTTGTGCGGCGGGATGTTGGTCGCCATGCCGACCGCGATGCCCGCCGAGCCGTTCACGATCAGGTTCGGCAGCCTCGACGGCAGCACCGTCGGCTCCTGCAGCCGATCGTCGAAGTTGGGCACGAAATCGACGGTGTTCTTGTCGATGTCCTCCAGCATCGTCATCGCGATGCGGGTCAGCCGGGCTTCGGTGTAGCGGTACGCCGCGGCCGAGTCCCCGTCCACCGACCCGAAGTTCCCCTGCCCGTCCACCAGCGGGTAGCGCAGCGAGAAGTCCTGCACCATGCGCACCAGCGAGTCGTACACCGCCATGTCGCCGTGCGGGTGGTACTTGCCGAGCACGTCGCCGACGACGGTGGCGCTTTTCTTGTACGGCCGGCCGGGGACGAGACCCAGCTCGTGCATCGCGTACAGGATGCGCCGGTGCACCGGCTTCAACCCGTCGCGCACATCGGGCAGCGCGCGCTGCACGATCACGCTCATCGAATAGTCGAGGAACGACTCCTTCATCTCGTCCTCGATGAGGCGCGGCAGAATGCGTTCGCGAGCGTTGGGTGCGGTCATGAAAGACAGGGCTGAGGAATCAGGAATCAGGGGCCTGAAGAAACGGCCTAAGTTGATAAAAATTAACTACTTAGGGGGTGAAAAGCAACGAAAAAATGAAGCCTAAAGTGGGCCGGCAGCGCGAGTTAGGAAACCTCCACCACCACCTTTCCCACCTGCTCCCCACGCTCGAGGTATTGGTAGGCCTCAGGAGCCTGGGCGAGCGAGAAGACGCGATCCACGATGGGCCGCAGCTCGCCCGCACCGAGCCGGCGCACGATCTCCGCGTACTCGGCGTCGTTGCCCATCGTCGAGCCGAGGATCGTGTACTGATGCCAGAACAGGGGCCGCACATCGGTGACGAGCTTCGGTCCCGACGTGCCGCCGCAGGTGACCACGCGGCCGCCCTTGGCCAGACAGCGCAGCGACTCCTCCCACGTTTTCTCACCCACGTTTTCGACCACGACGTCCACCCCCCGCTTGCCGGTACGGGCGCGGACCTCCTTGGCGATCGGTTGGGTGCGGTGGTTCAGGGTGATGTCCGCGCCGAGAGCGCGCGCCCGGGCGAGCTTCTCATCGCTCGAGGACGTCGCGATCACCGTCGCCCCGAGGAGCTTGGCGATGCGCAGCGCCGTGAGCGACACGCCGCCGCCGATCCCCCAGACGAGCACCCACTCACCGGCCTTGAGCTGCGCCCGGGTGACGACCATCCGCCAGGCGGTCAGCGTCACCAGCGAGAACGCGGCCGCCTCCACCCACGAGAGCGCGGGCGTCACGTCCGGAATCCGCGCGACGTTGAATTCGGGGACCGTGATGAATTCGGCGAGGGTTCCGGGGAAATGCTCGCCGAGGATGCCGTATTTCACGCACAGCGAATGCTCCCCCTTGCGGCAGAATTCACACTGACGGCAGGAGACTCCGGGGTTCAACATCACGCGGTCCCCCGGCCGCGTGCGCGTGACGCCGGGCCCGACCGACTCCACCACACCCGCGCCGTCCGCCCCGACGATCTTGGGGAATTTGTAGTCCACGCCCGCGACCCCTTCGGCGACGAACAGGTCGAGGTGGTTCAGCGCCGCCGCCCGGATCGCGACGCGCACCTCCCCCGGCCCCGGATCAGGAGCGGGGAGGACGTCAGCGAGAGTGAGGTGCTCGATGCCCCCGGTGGCGGTGAGGACGCAGGCGCGCATCGCAGCAAAAACCCGGAGGCTACGGCAGCGGCAGGAACGTCGGAGTCACCATCTGCTCGGCGCCGGTGGTGGGCATCGGCACCGCCGTGCCGGCGCCGACCGGCTGGATGAACACCTTGTACATCGGGTTGCGCCGGTTCTCCGGCTGTGCGTTCACGACCAGGGCGAGCAGATCACCGGCGGGGGAGATCGCGAAGCCCGCGATCGCATACTCCGTGCCGGTCAGCGTCGAGACGGCGCCGGTGGCCAGGTCGGCCTTCGCGACCTGCTGGACCGTCCGGCCGTTGTCCAGACGCTCCACGAGGTAGGCGAGGCTCCCATCCCGCAGGAACCGCGGCTCCGACTCTTTCTGCGCCGGGCTCTTGGTGAAGGCCCGCTGGTTGGAGCCGTCCCGTGACATCAACCAGATGTCGTAGTTCTTATTGCGGAGCGCGACGTACGCGATGGTCTGCCCGTCGGGCGACACGGCGGGCGAGGAGCTCGCCGAATCGAGCGTGAGCTGCTTCAGGCCGCTGCCGTCGATCCCCACCGTCCAGAGCTGCTGGCGACCCGTGCGCTGGGAGGCGAAGACGATCGTCTGGGCGTCGAGGAACACCGGGCGGCTGTCCGCCTGGGGGTCGTTCGTGAGCCGGACGGCATTCGAGCCGTCGACGTCCATCACATAGATCTCGGGATTCCCATCCCGGGAGGAGACGAACGCGATGCGCGACCCGTCGGCCGACAACGACGGATCCATGGCCGTCGCCGTGTCCTGCGAGACCCGGTGCAGCTGGGCCAGGTTCGAGCGCTCGGCCGAGTAGAGCTGGAACTTGCCGCCGCGCGAGCTGGACACGACGATCTCGCCTTGCACGAACACGTCCGCCGTGGTCGTCTTTCCACCCGGCGCCGTCGCCGTGATCTTCGCGCGCCCGTAGCCCACGCCGGCCACGGTGCCGTCCTCGCCCACGCCCGCCACTTGCGCGTTGTCGCTCGCCCACGTGACCCCGCTCGCCGGACCGATGACGGCGCCGGCCTCGTCGGCGAAGCTCGCCTTGATGGTATACCGCCCGTTGAGCGGCAGCCCGACGCGCGTGGCCGCGAGTTTCAAGGCGCCGGCGATCACGTTCACGTTCCACGTGACCGCCAGCCCCTGCCCCGGCCCGCGCACCGTGACCTGCGTCTTGCCGATCTTCCGGCCGGTGAGCATGCCGGTGGCCACGTCGAACGACACGATGGACGTATCGGCGACGCTCCAGCGCAGCGGCGCTTCGACCACGGGCGTGTTGTCGGCGGCGAGGGCCCGCGCGAAGAACCGCACGGCCGAGGTGACGGGAACTTGCACGTCCGCGCTGGAGCGGGGCCGGATCTCCAGAGACTGCACAGCCCGGTGGACCGCGACGTCCACGGTGCGGGTTTGCAGCAGCCCGGTCATCGTCAGCACCGCCTTCCCCGATCCCGCCGCC
Organism: Gemmatimonadota bacterium; assembly: GCA_041477065.1. Classification (GTDB taxonomy): domain Bacteria; phylum Gemmatimonadota; class Gemmatimonadetes; order Gemmatimonadales; family GWC2-71-9; genus 13-1-40CM-70-15. The sequence continues at coordinate 107,765 of JBGOUQ010000008.1, read as the reverse complement.
CGCACCACACCGAGGATGTTCACCGAGGCCACGGTGGGGTCGCTCGACGTCCATTGCAACGCCAACGGGTTCACGAGGCGCGCATTCTGCGTTGGGACGATCACGTGCAGCGTGTCCACATCCCCCGGCGACAGCATCACCGGGGTCGGCTCCTGGATCGCGAGCTCGGCGGGCGCGACGACGACAGGCGCGGTGGCGGTGAGCCCGTTGGGGCCGGTGACCTGAATGGTGCCCTGCCCGGTCGACAGCGCGACGACGTTGCCGTTCTGGTCCACGCTCGCGATGTCCTCCCGCAGCGACTTCCAGGTGACGCGCACCGGCGCCGCGGGCGAGCCGTCGTCGCGGAGCGCGCGCGGGAACACGCGCGTGTTTTCCGAGGGCAGAAGGTAGATCGCCGGCGGGTCGATGCGCATCGCCGCCGCGGAGCCGATCCCGGCAGGCTGGCCCACGTAGGGATCGACGCTCGCCCCCCCCCCCCCCCGGTTCCGTGGCCGGTGGCTGGGCCACGGAGGGTTGGGCTGCGGGCTCCTGCCGGGGGGGAGTCGGCGTGGGCGCGGGGCCGCCGCCGATCACCTGCACCGCCGCCTGTCCTTTGCGCGAGCCGACGCGCGCCTCGACGATCGCCACTCCCGCAGCGACTCCCGTCACCGTGCCGTTGTTGTCCACCCGAGCCACCACCAAGCTGTTGGACGACCAGATGAAACGCACGGTGGGGATGACGTTCCCGGCGCGGTCGAACGCCGTGGCCAGAAGCCCGGTGCGCTCTCCCACCTTGATTGTGACGGAGGGAGGGGCCACCTGGACTTCGGCTACGTTCTGGGCGACGCTGACAGCCGGCAGGCTCAAGAACAGCGCCGCCGCGAGGCTTCGGGGAGTCATGGCACCGCGAACCTAAGTCTTCGTAAGTCCAGTTGTCAAGCTAACTTGTCACGGCTGTGCGGTGACGCGGACTTCCCGCCCCGCGTAATTGTCCACGCGCGAGCCTCCGGCGGGAAAAATCACTTCGATCGATCGCACGCCGGCGGGCGTACGCACGCTGAAGCGGTAGGACCGGCCGGCGAGCCCCTCCAGCTGCAGCACCAGCGTGTCGCCCGCGAGCCTCTGGGTGAGGATCTTCAGGGCGCTGGAGCGCGCGCCGCGTGCGGGAGTCGGTGGATCGAGCAGAACGTCCCAGCCGGGCGTGTAGCGTACCTCGATCTCCAGCCGCTCGCCGAGTGCGAGTCGGCAGTCGACATGGACGTCGGGACCGGTCGGGCGGGTCGCGCAGGCCACCGGCCGGCCGTTCGCGGTCACGCGCTGCACCGTCGCCCCCAACGGCAGGGCCGGGCTGTAGAGGAGCGTGTCCACGCCGCGGCCCGCGGTGCGCTGCAGCGTCGTGGTCAACACGCCGCTGCCGCGAACGATGCGCAGGTGGTAGCGCCCCGTGCCGACCGGCAACCGATCGGCGCTGAGGGAGTCCCATTGCGCGGGGAGATGCGGGGCGAGTCGCACCCGATCGTCCGGCGCCTCTCCCTCCCAGCCGAGCAGCCCGCGCACCAGCGGCGTCAGCAGCATCGAGGTCGCGAAGAACTGCTGCGGCACCGCGGTTTCGAGCGGCTCGAAGAAGCTGCCGGAGAACACTTCGGGATTGTCACCCAATCCCCATAGGAACGCGGTCCGCGCGACGGCAGACGTCGCGGCGTATCCCATCGCGGTGTTGTGGTAGCGGAACAGCCCCAGCGCGTCGAATCCCGTCACGAACGGCCACACCGTGCCGTTGTTGTAGTGCAGCGGGTCGAACAGCTCCGAGGCAGGAGCCAGGGTGCGCGCGCCCCAGTCAGTGGTGATCCCCGCGCGGGCGAGCGAGGCGGCGGTCGCCTGGCCACGCTCCTCGTCGAACAGCCCGAAGGCGAGCCCAGTCGCAGGCCACACCGTGAGCTCGCTCGAAAGCTTGCCCCCCTCGAGCAACGCGAAGGCGTAACGCCGCTCGTCAGGGAGCCAGAGCTTGTCGCGTAGCGTGGCGAGCGCGCGGTCGTGCAGCCGGCGCGCCTCGGTGGCGACCGCTCGCTCGGCGCTCCCCATCACCACGGCCATCTCCGGCACCGCCTCGAGCGCCTTCACCCACACCGCCGACATGTAGATGTCGGACTGCAAGCCCTGCTGCAGGTCGCCGACCTCGATGGCGCCCGCTCCGGCCTTGGCGTTGTCCATCAGGCCGTCCCCGTCGGCGTCGGTGGCTTTCGCCCACTCGTAGGCGCGCCGGATGTTGGGCCAGAGCCGGCGGATGGTCGCCGTGTCGGCCGTGGCTTGCCAGTACTCCCCGAGCGCCAGGATCCAGAAAGGCGTCGTGTCGCCGTGGTAGAAGGCGTAGGGGTAGTCCTCGAACCAGCGGATGCGGCCGGCGCCGTGCGAGATCTCGTGCGGGATCTTGCCGGCGTTGGGTGCCGCCTTGCCCTGGTAGTCAGCGAAGAACGCGAGCCCGTCGCGCGCCACCCCCCACAACCCGACCGAGCTCATCGCGAACGAGTTGATCGAGGCGTCCCCGCCGAAGTACCACCCGAAGCCGGGCCTGGTGCTGGTCGGGCCGGAGGGGCCGTACCCGGCGACCAGTCCGCAGCCCAAGTCGGGGTTGCAGGCGAGCGCTTCGTCGAGGTTCAGCTCCGCCCAGCGCACCGCGAGGTCGAGGAGGCTGTCGGGCGATTGGAGCGTGAGCGTGGAATCGAGCACCGCCTGCGCGTGCGCGGCGCGGGCCGCGTACAGCGCTTCCGCGGTCCGCAGCACGCGACGGTAGATGGCCCGAACGGTGTCGCGTGGAGCGACCGCGCCTACGATCACAATGGGAATCCCCGCCGCATGGACGTCGGTGAGGCGGCCCGCCGGCTCGCCCGGTCGCGGCATGGCGACGGGACCTTGGTCGCCGACGGCGATGTGAAGCTCGCTGGGCGCGTCGGCCAGCATGTGGGACGGGTTGTTGGTCGCCCAGGTGGCCGAGGGGGACCCGAAGAACCCGTTCACCTGGCGACGGCTCTCCGAAAGGACGAAAGCCTTCTCGGCGTCGTCCCAGAAGACGTATTGGCCGCCCATTCCGGCCGGCCAGGCGTACTGCAGATCGGCCCGGAACTGCGCGATGATCTCGATGGGGCGCACCGCGTCCACTTCCAGTACGGCCACGAGGGCGGGCTCGTCGAGGGGAGCGAAGAGCCGCTCGGTAACGGTGAAGGCGGGATGGGCATAGACGATGGTCACCCCGGCGGGGGTCACGTCGACCCGGCGCACTACGTCGCGGCCGAGAATGGGGGCGTCGTACAGCGGCGTCTTGAACCTGAGCTCGAAGCCGTGCAGGAGCTTCAGTGGCCAGGCCCAGGCCTCGAAGCCGCCCGTTTCGGTGCCGAAGAGCCCGGCACGGCGGCCCAGAACGCCGAGGTAGCCACCGGGCCGACCGGGACTGGTGAGGTCGACCGCAAACCGGCGCCACGGCAGAGAAACCGGGCGGGTCGCCTCCTGGGCGCTGAGAAGCGCGGGTGCCAAGACGAGGGCACGGCAGAGGTTGCGCATGTCACTTGCGAGGTGGGTGTGGCCGGATAAGCTATAGGCCACGCCCTGACCCTACCAGCGGAGGAGAGGTCCGATGCTTGAGAATCTGGATGTCACCGAGAGTGGCTGGCCCGGCCCAGGCATGATGGAACCGACGTTCCCATCCGCGCCGCCGATGCCGGCCCCGATGAGCGCGCCGGCGTCGATGCCGATGATGGAGGCCCCCAAGCCGAAGGCGAAGAGGAAGAAGGCGGCGAAGAAGAAGAAGGCGAAGAAGAGCCGTCCCAAAGCGAAGCAGCGGGCAGCCAAGAGGAAGACGACCAAGAAGAAGAAGGCCGGCAAGCGGCGGCGGTAGCCGGCCCGGGCGTCAGAACACCTCGATCAAACACTGCGGGAGCGTCTTGCGGATGGCTGCGGCCATCGTCTCGAGACGCTCCCGCGGCACGTTCTGGAGTCGCGGATCCGCGGGGGCACGGTCGAGCGAGTACAGATGCACCACGGCGGGCCCGGCGCGCGCCAGCAGCGGCAGCCAGGCCTGAAGGCTCGCCTCGCTGGAGCCGTCCCAGTCCTCCCCTTTCGTCACCATCGCCTGGATCGTGATCGGGTGGAGCGACCGGTAGCTCGCGATCAGCGCGTCCTGGTCATAGCGCACGCCGTTCACCCGGTCGGGCGGGCCCGGATCGAGCTTCATCATCCGTGCGTCGAGCCGGAGCAGGGCGTCGCGCACCGCGGGCCGGCCGGCGGCGAGGCCGTTGGAGAGGATCCCCACCCGTGACGCCGGGGCGAGCCGGGCGCGTACGGCGAGCACCCGGTCCACGACGACCGCAAACCGCGGGTGCATGGTCGGCTCGCCGTTGCCGGCGAAGGTGATCCAATCGGGCGGCGTGGCGAGCCGCGTCAGGGCGCGCGACAGGCTGTGGGCGATCTCGTCGGGCGAGGACCAGCGGGCGTCCGCGGCCTTGGGCGTGTTGAAGCCGCACTCGCAGTAGGGACAGTCGAAGGTGCAGATCTTGGAGCGGGCGGGGATGAGATTCAACCCCAGACTCACGCCGAGTCGCCGCGAGCGCACCGGGCCGTTGACGATCGACTCCCACAAGAACCCGCCGTCGGCACGGGGCGCCTTGGTGCCGAGGAGGGGCAACCCTGACGGAGTCCCTGACGGTCGCGGGGTTGCGTCGGCCATGCCGGAAGGTACGTTCTGGCGACCGCCGGACGAAGAGGTGCATGGTGCGTGATGCGTGGTGTGTGGTGCTGGCGGTGCTCGCCGCCTGCTCGGCCCCGAAGCTCTCGCTGGGGAACCCCCAGGCGGAGATCGAGGCGATGCTGCACCGCTCGGCTGCCGACTGGAACCGCGGCGACCTCCCCGGCTTCATGAACGATTACGCGCGCGACTCGCTCACAAGCTACGTCTCGGGCGGCCACGTTCAGTACGGGTGGCAGAAGCTCTACGACCGCTACCAGGCGAACTACTATGCCCCCGGCAAAGCGCGCGACTCCCTCTCCTTCGAGGAGATCCGGGTCCGGCCGCTCACGATGGATCTGGCGTACGCCACGGCGCGCTTCCTACTGCACCGCCGCGATTCCCTCGTCGCGAGCGGGCCGTTCACCCTGATCCTGCAAAAGCGCGGCGACCGGTGGCAGATCCTCCACGACCACACTTCCTCGGACCCCAAGCCGTGAGCCGATCCCGCTCCAATCTCCCCGGTGCCGCGCTGTTCGCCTTGCTGCTCGCCGCCTGCACCCCGCCCGGCAAGGGTATGATCGCCCTGGAAGGAGCGACCCTGATCGACGGCTCGGGCGGCCCTCCGGTGCGGGACGCGCTGATCCTCGTCAGGAACGGGCACATCGAGAGCGTCGCGCGCGTCAACGAGCTGTCGATCCCGCGCGGCGCCGAGCGGATCAGCCTGGTCGGCAAGTGGATCATCCCGGGGCTGATCGACGCCCACGCGCACGTGGAGCGCTGGGCCCTGCAGCGCTACATCGCCTGGGGCGTCACCACTGTCCGGGATCTCGGCAACGACAACGACACCGCGTTCGTGCTGAAGGCCGACCTCAACACCGGCTCGGTGCTTGGCCCCCGGATGTTCACGGCGGGTGCGATGATCGACGGCGTGCCGGCCACCTACCCCACCGCCACCGCGGTCGCCACCGGCGACGAAGCCCGCAAAGCCGTTGACCAGCGGGCCGTGGCGGGCGCCGATTACCTGAAGATCTACACCAAGATCACCCCCGAGCTGCTGCGGCCGCTCTTGGATGAGGCCGCCGTCCTCCGCTTCCGCGTGGCGGCGCATCTGGGAAAGATCGACGCCCTCACCGCCGCGCGCGCGGGAATCATCTCGCTCGAGCACATGTCGGGCGTCGTGCAGGCGGCGGCCCGCAACCCGCGGCCCTACTTCGTCGCGCACGACCAGTTCCTGGCGGGCTGGACCCTCGAAGAGCAAGGGTGGGCATCCCTCGACTCGGCGACCGTGGCGCGCACCGCGCAGGCCCTGGCGGCCACGCACGTGGCCATCGTGCCGACGCTGGTGCTCCACGAGATGCTCTCGCGATTGAACGACACCACCTTGCTCGCCCGCCCGGCGATGGCCGATGTCCCCGCCGACGCGGGCAACGTCGTCCGCCAGGTGGCCAGCTTGCTGCGGCGCAGCAACTGGCGCTCCGCCGATTTCGCCGCGTTCCGCCGCTCCCGCGCGGTGCAGGATCACTTCGTGCGGGAGTTCAAGCGGGCGGGCGGACTGGTCGCCGCCGGCACCGACGCGGCCAATCAGCTGCTCATTCCGGGCGAGTCGCTGCACGAGGAGCTGGCGCTGCTCGTCGCGGCGGGCTTCACGCCACTCGAGGCGCTCACCGCGGCGACGCGGCACAACGCCGACCTGTTGCGGGCCGACTCCCTGGGCCGCGTGGCGCCCGGCAAGGTCGCGGACCTCGTCGTGCTCAACGCCGATCCGACGGCCAGTATCGCCGCCACCCGGGACATCGCCTGGGTCATGATCCGGAGCCGCCTCCTGCGGCCCGATTCGCTGAGAGCGGAATGGAAGAAGCCATGAAGCGGTTTCGCGTCGCCGCCTGCTTTCTCCTGTTAGCCGCTTGCGCCCGGCCGGCCGCCCGCGATGAAACCGGACGCTACGACCGACTCCTGCGCGGCGGCTGGATCGTGGACGGGAGCGGCAATCCACGCTGGCGCGGGGACGTCGCGATTCGCGGCGACCATATCGCGGCCGTGGGCTTCCTCGGTGAAGCCCAGGCCGCCGAAACCCTCGACGTCTCGGGCCTGATCGTGGCGCCGGGGTTCATCGACATGCTCGGCCAGTCAGAGACCAACGTCCTGATCGACAACCGGGCGTTGAGCAAGATCACCCAGGGGATCACCACGGAAGTGACGGGCGAGGGCGGCTCCGTCGCCCCGCTCACCGACGCGCTGGTCGCGCTCGATTCGGAGTTCATGAAGAAGTACCACGTGGGCGAAGACTGGCGGGACCTGGACGGCTACTTCGCCACGCTGGCCCGCACCGGCTCGGCGATCAACGTCGCCACCTTCGTCGGGGCGACGCAGGTCCGCGCCGCGGTCGTTGGCTTCCAGAACCGCCGCGCCACGGTGGCCGAGCTGGCCCGCATGACGGCGCTGGTGGACACGATGATGCAGCAGGGCGCGCTGGGCGTTTCGACGTCCCTGCTGTACGCCCCGGCGATCTACGCCCCCACCGACGAGCTGATCGCCCTCGCCAAGGCGGCACGTCGCCGCGGCGGTATCTACGCCAGCCACATCCGCAACGAAGCGATGCACGAGGACGAAGCGCTGGAGGAGGCGTTCCGGATCGGCCGTGAGGCGGGCATCCCGGTGGAGATCTGGCACCTCAAGGTCTCCGGTAGGCCGCGCTGGGGACGCATGCCGCGCATGCTGGCGAAGATCGACTCGGCGCGGGCGAGCGGGCTCGACGTCACGGCCGACCAGTATCCCTACATCGCCGCCGCCACCTCGCTCGACGCCTCGATTCCGCAATGGGCGCATTCCGGCGGGGTGGACTCGCTCATCGCGCGGCTGCGCGACCCCGCGACGCGCGCGCGGATTCATCAGGAGATGCTGCGGCCCGCCCTGGGCGACGAGAGTACCTACGACAACGCCGGCGGTGCCGACGGCATCCTCATCGCCGGCCCGTTCCAGGACTCGCTCCATTACCTGGACGGCCGGAAGCTGAGCGAGATCTCCGGTGCGCGTCACGCCGACCCGATCGAGACGCTGTTCGACATCGTCATCGCCGACCACAGCCGCACCGGGGCGATCTATTTTACGATGAGCGAGCCCGACGTGCAGGAAGCGATGAAGACCTGGTGGGTGGCGGTGGACTGCGACGCGGGCGGCGTCGCCCCCGACGGCCCGTTCGGCAAGGACGGCACGCACCCCCGCGCCTACGGCAGCTTCGCGCGCATCCTCGGCCGCTACGTGCGCGACCTGAAGCTCATGCCGCTCGAATTCGCCGTGCGCAAGATGACGTCGCTCGCGGCGCAGCGCGTGGGGCTCACCGGCCGGGGGCGGCTGGCCCCAGGGATGTTCGCAGACATCACCGTCTTCGACCCCGCGACGGTCGGCGACCGTGCCACCTTCGAGCACCCGCACCAGCCGTCGGCTGGATTCGCGTACGTGCTGGTCAACGGCCAGGTCGTCCTCAACCACGGCACGCTCACAGCCGCCCGGCCGGGGCGCGGCCTGCGCGGGCCGGGCTATGTGACGCCGGAGCGGCGGGGGCGGTGACCCTCGGCCGGCTGCTGCTCGCGTGGCTGCCGGTGGCGCTGTGGTTCGCCCTCGCCGACCTCGCCGGCCGCAAGTTGCAGCGCCGCTTTCCCGCCTGGCCGGCCGGCAATCCGCCGGACGCCGCGATGACGACTCGGGGCCTGGCGGTGCGCTCGCTCGAGGCCGTGGTCGTCACCCTGTTCGCCTCCCTGTGGTTCGATTCTCTGGGACACGGCGGCTGGTGGCTGCTGTTCCTGCTCGTGGGAGTGCTCGCGGCCGGGCTGCCGCGACGTCCCGGTCTGGTACCCGCACTCGTCGATGTCCTTCGGTATGTCGCCGCCGGCGCCATCCTCGCCTGGAGGCTTGGCTAACGGCGGGGTTCGTGTCCATCTTCCGTCCACCATGTCGTCACAACTCATGACCACCGTCCGGCTGACCGCCTTTTCGCACGGCGCGGGCTGAGCCTGCAAGCTCGGCCCTGCCGAGTTGGCGCAGGTCTTGCGCCACGTGCCCGCCGCGACGGATCCCCGGATCCTCGTCGACGCCGCCACCCGCGACGACGCCGCCGTATTTCGTCTTACGGCCGACCGCGCGATTGTGGCGACGGTGGACTTCTTCACGCCCATCGTGGACGATCCCTACGACTTCGGGCGCATCGCGGCGGCGAACGCGTTCTCCGACGTGTACGCCATGGGCGCAACTCCGCTGCTCGCCCTGAACCTTGTCGGCTGGCCGCGCGACAAGATCCCCTACGAGCTGCTGGGCGACGTGCTGCGCGGCGGAGCGGAGGTGGCGCGCGAGGCCGGAGCGTTCGTCCTCGGCGGGCACTCGATCGACGACCCCGAGCCCAAGTACGGCATGGTCGCGATCGGCGAAGTCCATCCCGACCGAATCGTCACGAACGCGGGGGCGAGACCGGGAGACGTGCTGGTGCTGACCAAGCCGATCGGCACGGGCGTCCTGACCACCGGCTTGAAGCGCGACCTGCTCGACGCCGCCGCCCTGGCCCCGGCCGTGGCCGCGATGACCACCCTCAACGCCGGCGCCGCCCGGGCGATGCGCGTCACGGGCGTGCACGCGGCCACCGACGTGACCGGGTTCGGGCTGCTCGGCCACCTTCACAGCCTGCTCGAGGCGAGCGGAGCAGCCGCCGAAGTGACGGCCGCGGCGGTGCCCGTGCTGGCGCTCGCGCGGGAGATGATCGGACGCGGCGCCGTGCCCGGCGGCACCAAGCGCAACCAGGAGAGCCTCGCGGAGGCGGTCATCTGGGGCGGGGGGGGGGTCCCGGAGGCCGATCGAATCCTGCTGTGCGATGCCCAGACGTCGGGGGGCTTGCTGATCGCCGTTCCGGAGCGGGACGCCCCGGCCTTGGTGGCGGCCCTAGAAAAGGAAAGGACGCCGGCGGCGGCGGTGATCGGGCGGGTGGTCGCAGGACGGCCCGGCTCGATCGCCGTGAATTAAGGCCCATGACCGCGATCCCGGAGTACGACGCTCTCACCCCCGACGCGCTCGACGCGTTGGAGCGCGCCGTCCGGGAGCACCGCCGGGTGGCGTTGCTGCGCCGGGGCACCGAATATGTGGTAGTGGCCGAGCGGCTTGAGACGTCGGGACGGGACGAGCTTCTGGAGGGACGGTTGCCGATGACGGGTGAGGTGCTGGCGTTCCGGCTGCGCGAGCTCGAGCGGTTCGCGGTTCTGCCCTGAGGCCCATGTTCACGCGCCTATTGGTCGGTCTGGACGGCAGCCCGCGGGCGGATGCGGCACTGGAGCAGGCGGTGCAGCTGGGACGCCGCTTCGGGGCGACGCTCGTGGTCGCGACCGTCCGGGAGCCCGGCCACGAGACGAACGGGGCGCCGATGCTGGCGCGGGCCAAGGAGCGGGTGGAGGCGGCGGGGCTCTCGGTCGAGCTCGTCGAGCGCGCGGGGAGCGCCGACGCCGCGCTGGCGGAGCTGGCAGCGTCGGCGGATGCCGTGCTGGTGGGGCGGCGCGGCAGCGCCACCGCGGAAGACGCGCTGGGACCCACGGTGCGCTCCCTGATCGTGATCGCCGCGAAGTGCGTCATCGTGTGCGGCGGGGTGCCTTCGCCCATGCGCTCGTGCGCGGTGGCGTTCGACGGTGGCGAGACCAGCAAGCGCGCGCTCGACCTCGCGGCGCGATTCGCCAGCATCGTGGAAAGCACCGTCCACGTGATCCACGCCGCGGCCGACCATGAAGCCGGCGTGCTGCTCGTGGGGTCCGCCGAGGCCGAGCTGTCGATCCTCGGCGTGCCGTTCGTGACCCATATCGAAGGGGGCAGTCCGGGGGAGGTGGTGGCCCGGGTGATCGCGCGGATCAAGTGCGACGCCCTGTTCGCCGGCGCGCATCTGGAGCGGCGGTCCGGGCGCCCCAGCCAGCCGGTCGTCTCCAACGCGGAGGAGATTCTGCGGCACACCGACATCCCGGTGGTGATTCAGCCGTGACGCCGGAGCCGCCGATTCCGGTCCTGATCCACGCCGACGAAAGCTGCCTGGGAAACGATTCCAGCAAGCCCAGCCCCGGCGGCAACGCCGCGTTGATCGAGGCGCCCGCGGGCGACAGCGTGGCGCGCTGGGACTTCTACGAATGCTCGCCCCAGACGACGAATAACAAGATGGCCATCGCCGGCGCGATCGCCTCCCTCGAGTGGGTGCGCCGCCAATGGACGCATGCCCTCGTGCGCTACGTCTCCGACTCCGAATACCTCGTGAAGGGCGTGAGCGAGTGGCTGCCGGGGTGGGAGCAGAAGGGATGGAAGCGCAAGGGCGGCGAGCTCCAGAACGTGGAGCTGTGGCAGAAGCTGGCACAGGTCATCGAAGCGCATCAGGTGGAGTGGCGCTGGGTGCGCGGCCACGACGACAACCCCAAGAACGAATACGCCGACCACCTCGCCGTGCGCGCCGCCGAGCGCCAGGACCGGTCCAACGGCCTGGTCCCGTCGGAGTTCGACACGTGGCTCGCCCAGCAGCAGGCGCGCGGCAAGTACCGGGACTTCGACCCCGACCGGGAGCTGCATGAGCGTCTATAAGGACGGCGTCCCCGCCAACACGCACCGCCTGAACCTGCTCCCGGACGGGGCGCCCCAGCCGGCCGTGGAGCGCATTCCGCTGTACGAAGTGTACATGCGGATGGCCGAGGAGCTGGCCAAGCGCTCGACCTGCGTGCGACTCCAGGTGGGCACCGTAGTCACCGACCAGCTGCTCGAGAACGTGCTGGGGATCGGCTACAACGGGAACGCGCGCGGGCTCGCCAACCGGTGCGACTCCGCGGTGCCGGGGAGCTGCGGTTGCATTCACTCGGAGATGAACGCGCTCGTGAAAGCACCCGGCAACGTGCGCGACAAAGTGGTGTTCCTCAGCGCCTCGCCGTGCGTCATGTGCGCCAAGCTGATCATCAACTCGGGCGTCACCCACGTGTTCTACCGTAAGGCCTACCGCGACCCGTCCGGCATCGAGGTCCTTCAACAGGGGGCCGTCGTCCCGGTACTGTACGACCGCTGGGTGCGGGAGTGGAGATGACGCGGAGTGCGGAATTCGGAATGCGGAATGGCAGGGGAAACTCGGACCTACGGAGGAACCCTCGGATGAGATGGAGACTCTCGTTGGCGCTGTCACTCGTCGTCGCCCCGCTCGCGGCCCAGTCGCTGCAGTACCGCTCCCCCAACCTGGGCGGCACCTGGACTCCGGACGGCGGCGTCGTGCAGTTCAACTTCGCGCACCGGTTCTACGTCTTCCCCGCGCCGAGCCGCCTCGTCCAGAACGTCCCGAGCTTCACTGTCGCCGCCGGCTTGGGTCGCCGCCTGGCGCTCGGATGGCATTTCGGCACGCACACCGTGGTGCAGGGCGTCACTTCGACGAACGAGAGCGAGTTCTTCGCACGCTACCGCCTCGGCGCGGTCGAAGGGGCCCGGGGCTTGGCCGTGGCGATCACCCCGGCGTACAACGCCGCGGCCAAGAGCGTGGACGGAGAGGTGGGCGTGGACTGGACCGCCGGTCCGATGACCCTGGAGGGCGCCGCCCGCGTCCTCCAGAAACCACTCGGCTCCTCCGGCGGGGCCCGGGCGGCCTTCGGTGCCGGCGTCGTGGCACGCCTCACCGAATACATCGCCGTGAGCGCGGACGTCGGCTCGCTCGTCGGCCCGACGACCCTGGCCACCTGGGGCGTCGCCCTGAGTTTCGTGATCCCCGGCTCGCCGCACACCTTCTCGCTGCAGGCGAGCAATGCGGCGGTGAACACCATCCAAGGCAACTCGCGCGGCACCCCCCAGCGTCGCTATGGATTCGAGTTCACCATTCCGCTGCACCTCCAGCGCTTCCGCCCCTGGTTCCACCGCACACCGACGTATACCCGCGCCAGGGGGCCGTTGATGAACGCGACGACCGGTCCGGTCGCGGCCGAGGTGATCGTCGAGAACATCCGCTACTGGACCGACACCGTGACGATCTCGGCCGGCCAGGCCGTGCGGTGGATCAACCGCGACAACGTGGATCATTCCGTCACCTTCGACGCCCGCGAAGCGCATGAGCTGTCGGGTCCGCTCAAACCCAAAGGCGAGATCATCATCCGCTTCGACCGTCCCGGGACGTACACCTATTACTGCGAGCCGCACCGAGCGATGCGCGGCGTCGTGATCGTGCGATGAGCGGCAATTGGGGATCGCGAAGAAGCGATTGCGGATTTCGGATTGTGGATTGCGGATTCCGCCCGGCGGGCTCCCGGCACGTCGTGGAGGTCGATCCGCAATCCGCAATCCGCGATCCAAGACGGTACTCCCATGGATGAACTGGATCGTCTCTTCGAGCGCCTCGTCCAGGTACTGGCCAAGGACGCGCGGCTGGCGGTGCCCTTCCCCGCCGCCGACGTGTACGAGCGGCTCGTCCCCTACCGGTCGAACCGCTCGCACTTGCGGGTCGCCACCCACCAGGACTACGAGATGGCGGTGCTGCGGCTGCTGGCGGGAGAGCGCGGCTTCGTGCGCCTGGAGCCGGACGACGTGCGCGACGCGATGCAGCGCGAGGTCACCGCGGTGAATCCCGACCCCGCTATGTTCCGCAGCTTTCCCGAGGCCCGCCTGATGATCAACCGGCTCGCCGCCGAGCGGTTCCTGCGGGGTGAAGCCGCGTACGCCCCCCCCCCGCCGGCGGCGGTCGACCCGGAGACCGAAGACGAGGAGCAGCCGGTGAGCTGGACCTCCGAGAATCCCATTCCGCCGGGCCCCGTCACTCCGTCTCCGTCACAACCCGCCCCCGACACCCCGTTCGAGCTGGCCGAGGACGAGGACGCCCCGGGGCGTCAGTGCGCCTACTGCGGCGGCATGCTCCCCCGCAACCGCAAGGTCAACTTTTGCCCGCACTGCGGCCAGCCGCCCTCGGGAGAAGAGCTGAAGTGCCCGGCCTGCGGTGCCGAGGTGGACGTGGGCTGGGCCTACTGCGTCAGCTGCGGCCGCGGCACCGGCTTCGAGTGAAGCGCTACCGCATCGCGGTCATCGCGGGGGACGGAATCGGGCCCGAGGTGATCGAGGCCGCGCTCGACCCGATCCAGAAGGCCGCGGCACGGCACGACGTGGGACTCGACCTCGAGCGGCTCCCCTATTCCGCCGACCATTACCTCAGGACCAGGGAGACGCTTCCCGACCACGCGTTCCGCCACCTGCGTGACGACGTGGACGCGATTCTCCTCGGGGCCATGGGTGACCCCCGCGTGCCCGGCAACGAGCACGCGCGCGACATCCTGCTGGGCCTGCGGTTCCGGTTGGATCTGTACATCAACTTCCGGCCGGTGCAGCTGCTCCACCCCGACCTGACCCCGCTCAAGAAGAGCTGTGCCATCGATTTCGTCATCTTCCGCGAGAACACGGAAGGCGTCTACCTCGGCCGCGGGCGCATCGCGGGCGAGGAGCACATCGCCGAAGAGATCAACACCGTGAAGGGCGTCGAGCGGATCATTCGCGCGGCGTTCGAATGGGCTCAGGCGCATGGCAAGACCCGGGTCACCATGAGCGACAAGTCGAACGCGATCCCCGCCCATCGGGTCTGGCAGGACGCCTTCAAACGGGTCGCCGCAGAATACCCCGGCATCACGGCGGAGCATCGCTACGTGGACGCCCTCGCGCTGGAGATGGTGCGCGAGCCCGAGCGCTTCCAGGTGATCGTCACCAACAACCTCTACGGCGACATCCTCTCCGACCTCGGCGCCGGCCTGGTGGGCGGGCTGGGCGTCGCGGCGAGCGCGAACCTCCACCCCGGCCGCGCCGGGCTGTTCGAGCCGGTACACGGCTCCGCCCCGCTGCTCGCAGGAAAAGGCGTGGCCAATCCGATAGCGGCGGTGCTGACCGGTGCGCTGATGCTCGAGCACCTGGGCCAGCCGGAAGCGGCGCAAGACCTCGAGCGGGCAGTGCGGGAATCGCTCGCCGCGGGAGCGCGAACCGCCGATCTCGGGGGGAAGGCGACGACCATGGAAGTCATCCAGGCGATCACCGCCGCACTGCAGGCCTAGATTGCCTTGCCATGCGTCAACTCCTCCGGTTGTTGAGCGCGGCGGCCATCGCCGCGACCGTAGCGACTCCTCGGGCCGTCGCGCAATCACCGCGCGCGCCCAACCCAGAGCGCCCCACGTTCGCCACTCACGCCTACGCAGTCGCCGCCGGCTACGGTGAGCTCGAGCAGGGACTCTCGGCGCGCGGCATCCACTCGCTGCGCGACCAGACAAGCTGGGACATCAATCTGAAGCTCGGCATCTCCCCCCATGCGCAGGTGGCGCTGTTCGGGCCGGTGTACACGCGGGGGGCCGATGGCGGTGGCGCGGGGGACTTCGGCCTGGCACTCAAGCTGTGCACGGTCCTGTCGTCCCGGACGGCGTTGGCAGTCGTATCGTCCGTGACTGTCCCGACGGGCAGTGCGCCGCGCGGCCTGGGGGCGGGGCGGGCGCTCGGAGGGCTCGTGGGAGTCCTGAGCGCCGACCTCCCCGGCGGCGTGCACGTGGACGTGAACGCGGGGCCGCAGGGGATCGGTGCCGGCGCGCCCCAGTGGTTCATTTCGTTGGGTGGGGGGCTGGGTTTCGGGGGGGGACGCGTCGGAATCACCTTCGAGGCCTTCACGTTCACCCCCGGCGGCGCCGGCTCGCGGACTGCCGGAATCCTCGGCGCGGTGACGCTGCGGCTGGCCGAGTGGGCGATGGCGGATGCAGGTGGGGTGGTGCGGACGGCCAGCGGCACGCCCGATCAACTCTTCGTTGGGATGACGACCAACCTCGGACGCCTGTTCTGAGGCCACCCCTTCCTCCCCTCCCTCCCCCCCGCCCATATTCCGCCCGTCTCAGTACATCACGCGGAGCTTCTCCCCATGAAGACCCAGGGTACCAATACAGACGTCGTGTTCCTGTCGGGGGTCCGGACCGGGTTTGGGACCTTCGGCGGCTCGTTGAAGGACCTTTCGGCGATCGACCTCGGAGCCGTCGCGGCCCGCCACGCGCTGGAGCGCTCCGGCGTGCCCGCCGCCGAGATCGGCCATACCGTCTTCGGCAACGCCCTCCAGACCTCGGCCGACGCCATCTACTGCGCGCGCCACGTCGGCCTGAAGGCCGGCCTGCCGATCGAAGTCCCGGCGGTCACGGTGAACCGGCTGTGCGGCTCCGGCTTCGAGGCGATCACGCAAGGCGCCCAGCTGATCCTGCTCGGCGAGGCGAACGCGGTGCTGGCGGGTGGCACCGAGTCGATGAGCCAGGCGCCGCACGTGGTGCGCGGGGCCCGGTGGGGCCTGCGGCTCGGACCCTCCGCCCCGCTCGAGGACCTGTTGTGGGAGTCCCTCAAGGACCCGCAATGCGGCCTCTCGATGGCCGAGACGGCCGAAAGCCTCGCCGAGAAATACGGGCTCACCCGCAGGGAAGTCGATGAGGTCGCCCTCGCCTCGCAGCAGCGCGCCAAGAAGGCCTGGGACGATTGCGTATTCACCGACGAGGTGATCCCCGTCCCGATCAAGAAAAAGGGGCAGAGCGTGGACTACCGGGCCGACGAGCACATGCGGCCCGAGACGACGCTCGAGGTGCTGCTCGGCCTCAAGCCCTACTTCAAGAAGGACGGCCTGGTGACGGCGGGGAACGCCTCGGGGATCTGCGACGGCGCCGCTGCCACGGTGCTCGCCAGCGAGTCGTACGCCAAGGCTCACGGCGCGAAGCCGCTGGGCCGGCTGGTCGCCTGGGCGGTGGTGGGGGTCGAGCCCAAGCACATGGGTATCGGCCCGGCGCCGGCGGCCCGCAAGGCGCTGGCCAAGGCCGGCCTAACCCTCGACCAGATGGACCTGGTCGAGGTGAACGAAGCGTTCGCTCCGCAGTATCTGGCCGTGGAGAAAGAGCTGCGGCTCGACCGGAGCAAAACCAACGTGCACGGTGGCGCGGTCGCCATCGGTCACCCGCTGGCGGCGACCGGCACCCGGATCACCGTCCACCTGCTGCACGCGCTGCGGTTGCGGAAGGCGCGCTACGGCCTCGGCTCGGCGTGCATCGGCGGCGGGCAGGGCGCGGCGGTCATCGTGGAAGCCTTCCCCGCCTAGGAGCCGTCATGGAAAACGTGCTGCTGCCGATTCTGCTCGGCGTCGGGTTCTACCTCTTCTCCGGACTGCGCGTGCTGCGCGAGTACGAGCGCGCCGTCTACTTCTTCCTGGGGCGGTCCTGGGGGGCCAAGGGCCCCGGCCTGATCTACCTGCCGCCGCTGTTCGCGCGGATGCAGAAGGTCTCGCTCCGCGTGGTGGCGATGGACATCCCGCCCCAGGACGTGATCACCCGAGACAACATCTCGATCAAAGTGAACGCCGTCCTGTACATGCTGGTGAAGGACCCGGTGAAGGCGGTGATCGGCGTGGAGAACTACCTCTACGCCACCAGCCAGCTCGCGCAAACGACGTTGCGCTCGGTTCTGGGTGAGACCGAGATGGATGAGCTGCTGATGAACCGCGAGAAGATCAACGCGATCCTCAAGAACATCATCGATACCCGGACGGAGGCGTGGGGCATCGAGGTCTCGGCGGTGGAAGTGAAGGACGTGGACCTGCCGCCCGAGATGAAGCGGGCCATGGCCCGCCAGGCCGAAGCCGAGCGGGAGCGTCGCGCCAAGGTCATCAACGCCGAAGGTGAGCTCCAGGCTTCGGAGAAGCTGGCGGCGGCGGCGCGCATCATCGGCGCCGAGCCCGCTGCGATCCAGCTGCGGTACCTGCAAACGGTTCAGGAGATCGCCTCCGAGAAGAACTCGACCACGATCTTCCCGATCCCCATCGACCTGTTCAAGGGGTTGTTCGAGGCCATCAAGGGACACGCCGCGCCCGCCCTGCCGGCCAAGGCGTCCGGCGAGTCGCTGCCGGCGCCGCTCAATAAGGACCGGGTCCAGGCCTAGCCATGGCCGGCGAGCTGATCAGCCGCGAGGCGCTCGACCGCATTCTCCAGCGCGCGGCCGAGCTGCAGGCCGGCGAACGCGACATCGGCGAAGGGCTGACGGAAGTCGAGCTGGTCGCGCTCGGCAAAGACGTGGGCATCCCCGGGCATTACCTGCGTCAGGCCCTGCTCGAGGAGCGCACGCGCATCGTGGTCACCGCGCCCCGGGGTCTGTGGGCGTGGCTGGCCGGACCCGTCCGCCTCGGGGCCGGGCGCGTCGTGCCGGGCGACCGCGCCACGGTGGGACGCGCCCTCGGCCAGTGGATGGAGGAGGAAGAGCTGCTGCAGGTGCGGCGCCGGTTTCCCGACAGCACGTCCTGGGAGGCCAAGCGTGGCGCGTTCGCCTCGATCCAGCGGGCCCTCGGCACCGGCGGCAAGACCTACGCCCTCGCGCACGCCGGCGAAGTCACGGGTCAGGTCACCCAGCTCGAGCCGGGGTTCTGCCACGTCCAGCTCGCCGCGGACGTGGCGAAGGCACGGAACGCCCGGCTGATCGGCGCGTCCGTCGTCGGGGGCCTCGGCCTCGTGGCGGCGCTGATCGCTGGGCCCCTCGGCGCCATCGCGATCATCCCGTACGTGGCGGCGGGGGGGATGGGGTTGGCGTCGGTCGTCATCGCGCGGCGCTACCGGCCCGACAACGAGAAGATCCAGGTGGCGCTGGAGCAGGTGCTCGACCGCCTGGAGCACGGGGAGATCCGCACGGAGCACGCGCTCCCGGGCCCACGCGCCAGCGCCTTCGTCCGCATTGCGGACGAGATCCGCAAAACCTTCCAAGTCTGAGAGCGACATGGCCGAGATCAAGAGGGTCGGGGTCCTGGGGTGCGGCCTCATGGGCAGCGGGATCGCCCAGGTGGCCGCGGCCGCCGGCTACGACACGATCGTGCGCGAGGTGTCCAACGATCTCATCCAGAAGGGAAAGGGCGGGATCGAGAAGTCGCTCGCCAAGTTCGTCGAGAAAGGCAAGCTGGCGGCCGACGCCCAGGACGCCACCCTCAAGCGCCTCGCGTTCACCACGACCACCGCGGACCTGAAGGGTTGCGACGTGGTGATCGAGGCGGTCACCGAAGACCTGGGGGTCAAGAACGCCCTGTGGAAGGAGCTGGACGCGCTGTGCGGGCCGGCGACGATCTTCGCCTCCAACACTTCGAGCCTGACGATCGCCGCCATGGCCGCCGCCACCAAACGCCCCGACCGGTTCGTCGGGCTGCACTTCTTCAATCCCGTGCCGCTGATGCCGCTGGTCGAGGTCGTGCGCACCGTGACGACGTCCGAGGAAACGTTCAAGCGTGCCTTCGCGTTCGCGAAGACGCTGGGCAAAGAGGCCGTCGCCGCCAAAGACAACTCCGGGTTCATCGTGAACCTGCTGCTCGTCCCCTACCTGCTCGACGCGATCCGAGCGCTGGAGCACGGCGTGGGGTCCGTGGTGGATATCGACAAGGCGATGCAGCTCGGGTGCGGCCATCCGATGGGCCCGCTCACGCTGCTCGACTTCGTGGGCCTCGACACGACCTACAAGATCGCGGAGATCATGTTCGCCGAGTACCGGGAGCAGCGCTACGCCCCGCCGCCGCTCCTCAAGCGCATGGTGCTGGCCGGCATGTACGGCAAGAAGAGCGGCAAAGGCTTCTACGACTACTCGACGACACCGCCGGCCGTCTCGACGCTGGGCCTCTGACACTGTGCCTCTGTGCCTCTGTGCCTCTGTGCCCCTGTGCCCCTGTGCCCCTGTGCCCCTTAGCCCCTTAGCCCCCTAGCCCCCTAGCCCCTGGACTTCCCATGCACTTTCTCGGCTACGACATGCCCCGTTGGCACGCGGTCCTCAACGACCTCCCCGCGGCGCTGCTGGTCGTCTCCGTCCTGTTCGAGCTGGCGGCCTGGGCGTTCAAGCGGGAGTCGCTCAAGTGGGCGGCCCTGTGGACGCTGTGGGCCGGCGTGATCGGCGGGTGGGCGGCGGTGATCGCGGGCGAGCTGGCGGAAGATGCCATCGCGAATGACCACAGCGAAGCGATCCACGAGCTGATGGAAACGCACGAGACCCTGGCGCTCGTCACGATGGGCGTCTTCACGGCCGTGTTGGGCTGGAAGCTGTGGCGGCGCTTCAACGTCACCCCGCTCGAGGACATGGTGCTGCGGGTCCTGTCGGTCGCGGGCCTGGTGCTGGTCATCCTGACCGGGGTGTGGGGCGGCAAGATGATGTTCGAGCACGCCGCCGGCATCCCGACGAAGACGATGCAGACGGAGATGGAAAACCGCGAAGCGGGCCACCACCACGAGGGCGAAGCCGATGAGCGCGAGAGCGCCGGGTCCGACACGTCGCATCAGCACGCTCCCGGCACGCCGCCGCATGCGCACTGAAGAAAAGCAAGTGCGGAATGCGGAATGCGGAGTGCGGAATCGGCGCTGTGGGTTTCAATTCCGCATTCCGCATTCCGCATTCCGCATTGTGGTTCTGGCCGCCGCCTGCTCCCCGGTCAGCAACCGCCCGAATTTCGCCCCGTTCCCCGAAGCGGTGACGATCGTGGTGGATCAGCCGCCGCTACGCGTCCTCGGACAGGTGCAGGACTGGCTGATGACGGCGGGGCTCGAGCTCGAGCGGGCCAGCGTGGAGGATCGTTTCGTCGAGACCGCCTGGTACGACACCCGCACCCGGCGCTCCACGCGCGGACGCGGGGCCACGGTGGACGCGGGCGCCGCCGTCAAGCTGCGTTGCTGGGTGGACCCCGAAGCGCCCGGCAAGTCCAAGCTGACGGTCGAGGTCGTGATCCGCCCGCGGTGGGACCCTTCCCGGACGGAGCGGGACCTGGAAACGTTCGTGCCGCTGAACCACGAGGGGCGCAAGCTGATCGACCAGCTGCTGGCAGGGGTGAAGGAAAAGAACGGCGGTTAGGCGCCCACCAGCTCCTTGACCCAGCGTTCCATCGTCTCGAGGTCGATCGCGGCATCGCGGCAGGGCCCGTTGGGCAGGCGCATCGTGAGGCCGAGCACGGGGAGCTTGCCGGCGACGTCGCGTAGGCCGGTGAGCATATCCCGCTCGCACGCCACGGCCACTACGGCGCGGGGCCGGCGCTCGCGGATCACGCGCCGGGCGAGTTGGCCGCGCGTCGCGACGAACACCGGCACGTCGTAGCGCCCGGCGATCCCCAAAACGCCGTCCAGCGCCGCCTTGGAGAGACAGCGGGGGATCAGCACCAGCAGCTCCCCCTTGCCGACCGTCCGGCCCCGCCGCACCGCCAGGGTGTTGTAGACGTCGATGGCGGCGTGCTCGACCCAATCACGCCGGCCGAACCACCGCGCAACGAGCGACGTGACGTTCATCAGCCGCAGGTAGGGCCCCCGCTCGAGCAGCCGCTCCGGAAGCAGCGACACCCCGCCGTAGAACGACCCCAGCAGCAGCGCGAACCACAGCAGCACGACCCCCCCCACGCCCGCGAGCGCCCAGGCGAGCCCCGACGGCAACGGCGCCCAGATCGCAGCCAGGCGCGGCGCCAGGAGGTAGAGCAGCCCGCCGGCCAGGACGCCGACCACGAGCAGTGCGAGACCCGCGGACGTGAAAAACAGCGAGGGCGGCGCTGAATAGTCGCCCTGGTTGGGCAGCGGCTTTCCGTCCCACTCGTCCCACTCGTGCCCGAGGCGGCGGTCGGTCTCTATGTGGATGAGTTGGGGGCGCAGAACCGGAGCGGGCATGGCCATGGGGCTGCGGGGAAGCTTCACGCCACGGTTGGACGATGTCAAGTTTAGCGACGTGGAACACGAGCCCGGTTTGCTCAGCGACGCCCGTTCGCGCGCGGCCTACGCCGAGGGGGCGGGGATCTACCGCATCGTGCCGCAGGCGGTGGCGCTGCCCCGAAGCGTCGCGGACGTTCAGCGCCTCGTGCGGCGGAGCCTCACCACCGGCACGCCGCTCGTGCCGCGCGGCGCGGGGAGCGGCATGCCAGGCGGCAACGTCGGGCGGGGCGTCGTGGTGGACCTGTCCGCAGGATTCCACGGGGTCACCGTCGACCACCGGCGCCGGCTGGCCCGCGCGGGCGCTTCGACGACGTGGGCCCAGGTGAACGACGCCGCGCGACCGTTCGGACTCCGGCTGCCCCCCGATCCCTCCTCCGGCGCGTTCGCGACCAGCGGAGGGATGGTCATGACGAACGCCGCGGGGCCGCGGTCGCTGCGCTACGGCAGCGTGCGCCGTTGGGTCGAGAGCGTGGATCTCGTGACCGCGGACGCGGAGGTGCGTACCGTCCGGCGAGGCGGTGGTGGGGGTCCCTGGGCACTGACGCCCGACATCCGGGACCTCGCCGCCCAGCGATTCCCCCGCACCCGCAAGAACTCCTCCGGGTATGCCCTCGACGCGCTCGCCGAGTCAGGGGACGAGCTGGACCTCCTGATCGGCTCCGAGGGCACCCTGGGAATCGTCATCGCGGTGGAGTGGCGGCTCGACCCCATCCCGGTAGACCTGGCAGGGGTGGCGCTCGGCTTCCGGGACCTGGCGGCGCTGGGCGAGGCGGTGACCTACCTCGCTGCCCTGAATCCCTCCGCGGTGGAGCTGCTGGACCGCACCCTGCTTTCCTTTATCGAGCGCGGCGCCGGCGGTGAGACGGCGGAGGCCCTGCCGCCGGGACTCGACTGCCTGCTCCTGGTCGAGTTCGAGCGGGAGACGGCGAGCGCGGCGCGCGGGGTGGTGGGAGACGCCGTCCGCGGCCTCAAGCACCTCACCGCACACGTGGACACCGCGGCAGACCGCCGGGGGCTGGAACGGCTGTGGGCGGTCCGCCGCCAGGCGAGCCCGGCCCTGGCGCGGCTGCCGGAGACCCAGCGCTCGTTGCAGGTGGTGGAGGACGGCTGCGTGCCGATCGAGCGACTGGCCGAGTATGTGGCAGGCCTGCGGGAGGCGGCGGGCCGGCGGGGCATCCCCGTCGCGCTGTTCGGCCACGCCGGCGACGGGCACGTGCACGTGAATGCCCTGCCGGACACGACGCGGGCGGGTTGGCGCGAGGCGCTGGCGGGTCTGTTCGAGGACGTATCCAGCCTGGTGGTGCGTCTCGGCGGCACGCCGAGCGGGGAGCACGGCGATGGCCGGCTGCGGGCCGGGCTGCTGCAGCGGACCTTCGGCCCTGATCTGGTCGCGTCGTTTCGCGACGTGAAGCGCGCCTACGACCCGCGGGACGTCTTCAATCCGGGGGTCATACTTCCCGCCGCCGACTGGGCGCCGCTCGCCGACCTCAAGGTCGGACAGGACGCCGCCCCGATTCCCAGCGACATCGCCCGCGGGCTGCGCGAGATCGAGCGCGCGGCGGCGTGGGGAACCCCGAAACTCGAACTCGCTCGGGAGGCGTAGTCCTGCGCCTCTGAGCCCCTGTGCCTCTTAGCCTCTTAGCCTCTTAGCCCCTAGCTTTCACCATGGACATTTTCCGCGAGCCGCGCGTCTCGCTCATCGCCCGGCCCCAGTTCCTGGAGCCGGAGCACCTCAAGGTCCGGTGGCGCGGCGACGCGTCCGACGGCGAACGCCTCGCGGAGTACGCGGGGCGGCTGTGCTACATGAGTCAGCGGAACCCGATCAACCGCACGACCCCGGAGTACCTCGAGAACATCAAGACGCAGGGACACGGCTCGGTGCTGGAGCACTCGGTCTACGTGTTGCTCATCGAGGGGATCTCGCGCTCCTGCTCGCACGAGCTGGTGCGGCATCGGGCGGGGTTCGGCTACTCCCAGATCTCGCAGCGCTACGTGGACGAGTCGCACGCGGCGTTCGTCGTGCCGCCGGCGATCCTGGGCGACGCGGCGCTCGAGGCGGAGTGGGAGCGCCAGGTGGCGGCGGCGCAGGCGGCCTACGTGGCGGCGGTGGAGGGGCTGATGGCGCGCTACGCGTGGGTGACGGACAAGGTGCACCGCCGCAAGTTGGCGCGCGAAGCGGCGCGCAGCGTGCTGCCCAACGCGACGGAGGTGAAGATCGTCGTCTCCGGCAACGCGCGCGCGTGGCGCACCATGCTCGAGCTGCGCTGCGGCGAGGGGGCAGAGCTCGAGATCCGTCGCATGGCGGTCGCGTGTCTGCGCGTGCTGCTGCGCGAAGCGCCCGCGATCTTCTCCGACTTCGCGATCTACGTCGCCGACGACAAACTGGAAGCCGCGCGGGTCACATACCACAAAGTGTAGCGAGAGACGTCTTCCGTTTTCCGTTGTCCGCAATCACCGGTGATGACGGAGAACGGAAAACGGAAAACGGAAATCCGATTCTTGCTATTGCGCATCGCTCGCGTTCTTCATATTGTGATAGCAGATACTGAAGTGACGTCGTCGTACGGACCGCCACGTCGAGCGGCCTTTTTTGTAGGAGGTTCCCCGAGACCACATGCGCATCGGTCTCGCGTACAACGAGAAACCCGATCCCAACAGCAGACTCGACGACGCCGCGAGCACCAGTGATGCATTCGCCGAGTGGGACGAGCCCTCCACCATCGACGCCGTGGAGCAGGCTCTGAGTCTCTTCGGCACCGTCGTCCGACTCGAAGCCGACGCACTCTTCCCCCAGAAGCTCGCCCTCGCCCGTCCCCATCTCGTTTTCAACATGGCCGAGGGGCTGCACGGCCCGAATCGCGAATCCCACGTCCCAGCGATCTGCGAATACCTGAACGTCCCCTACACGGCGAGCGATCCGCTGTCGCTGTCGCTCACTTTGCACAAAGCCCGGGCCAAGGAGATCCTCGCCTTCCGCGGCGTGCCCACCGCGCGCTTCGCCCTGGTGAGCGAGCTGCGCGAGCTGTCGCGCGTGCGGCTGCGCTACCCGTTGTTCGTCAAACCGGTGGCCGAGGGGTCCGGTAAAGGCATATTTGCCAACAACTTGTGCAATTCGAGGACGCAGCTGCGGGAGCGCGTCTCTTTCCTCTTAGAGACCTACCGCCAGCCCGTGCTGGTCGAGACCTACCTCCCCGGTCTCGAATTCACCGTCGCGATCCTCGGCAACGGCTCCGAGGCGTTCTGCCTGCCGATCGTCGGACTCGATTTCTCGACGCTCCCCGCAGGCACGACGCCCGTGTACGGCTATGAAGCGAAGTGGATCTGGGACACCGCCGAGCACCAGCTCCACATCTTCGAGTGCCCCGCGCGCGTCCCCAAGCCCCTCTACGCGGAAATCGAGAGCGTCGCCTTGAGCGCATACCACGCCCTCGGCTGCCGCGACTGGTGCCGCGTGGATGTGCGGGTGGACGAAGCCGGCGTGCCCAACGTGGTGGAGCTGAACCCGCTCCCGGGCATCATCCCCGACCCGAAGATGAATTCCTGCTTCCCCAAGGCGGCGCGGGTGGCGGGCTATGCGTACGACGAGCTGATCCAGGAATTGGTCCAGATCGCCTGGAAGCGGATCACCGGCCGGGCCCTCGCCGTGCGGGCGACCGGCCGGCGGGCCGCCCGGGCGGGGGCCATGGCGTGAGGGTCGTCATCCTCTACGACCCGGGGGCCGACGACTGGACGGCCGAGGATATCGCGGGAGTGATGAAGGCGGTCGACGACATCGGCGACATCTTCGGCGCTATGGGGCACCAGATCCAGAAGACGCCGGTGAAGCACGACATGGCGTGGTTCCGGACGTGCCGCCGCGCCGACCTGGTCTTCAACCTGTGCGAGGGGGTCCACGGCGTCGCCCAGTGGGAGGAGCACGTGGTGGGGACCTTGGAGCTCGCCGGCATCCCCTACACCGGCTGTGGACTCTGGACCATGGCCGCATGCCGTCGCAAGGCCGTCGCCAACGCGATTCTGGAGAAGGCGGGGCTCCCGATTCCGCTTTGGACGCTGGCCCACGGACGGATCGCCGACGACTTCCCGCTCCCGGCCATCGTCAAGCCCGCCGCGGAGGACGCGAGCGCCGGTCTCGACAAGTATTCCATCGTGACCGACCGCAAGACGCTGCGGGCGCGGGTGGCCGCGATGACCGAGCAGTTCGACGACGTGCTGGTCCAGCAGTACGTCCCCGGCCGCGAGTTCAACATCGGGTTCGTGGGGGCGCGCACCCTGCCGGTGGCCGAGATCGATTTCACGGGGATGCCCGAGGGGTCGTGGCCGATACTCACGTACGCCGCCAAGTGGCACGTCGGGTCGCTCGAGGACCTGGGGAGCCGGCCGGTCTGTCCCGCGCAGATCTCCGAGCGCCTCGCGACGCGCCTGGTGCGGACGGCCGAAACGGCGTGGCGGGTGATGCAGGGCAAGGGCTACGGGCGGGTGGACGTGCGGGTGGACGACACCGGCCGGCCCTGGGTCCTCGAGGTGAACCCGAACCCCGACCTGACGGACGAGGCCGGGTTGTCCCGCATGTCGAGGGCGGCGGGGTGGGACTACCCGGAGCTGGTGCGGCGGATCGCCGAGGTGGCGCTCCGGGACGCGCAGGGAGCCAGGGCCGCGCGTGAGCTGCTCGCTCCGCCCCGTCGGTCGCGCCCAACGCGCACGGCTTGAAGCGCTGGTCGCGGCGACCGGCGCATTTCGGCCGGCCGAGGTCGCGACCGCGGTGGAGCTGTTGGACGAGGCCCTGGCCGGGGACGACGACTACCGGTTCCTGGGCGCTTACGACGGCGACGCGCTGGTCGGGTACGCCTGTTGGGGCCCGACGTCGGGGACCGAAGGAACGTGGGACCTGTACTGGATCGCGGTCGATCCGGCGTGGCAAGGGAAGGGCGTGGGCTCGCAGCTGTTGCGGGAGGTCGAATCCCGGCTCACGGCGCAGCGCGGTCGGCTGTTGGTGGTGGAAACGTCTTCGCGCGCCGACTACGCCGCCACGCGCGCCTTTTACGAACGACGCGGCTTCACCAGAGCCGCCACGATCCCGGGGTACTACGCGCCCGGTGACGACCTGGTGCTCTATACCAAGGATCTGACGGATGGAGACCTGGCAAGAGCTGCTCCGTAAGAAGAGCATCGCCTCGCTCGAGGCGCTGGCGGCCAAGTTCGGTCCCGAGCACGTCGCGGAGATCGAGCGGCTGCGGCAGGCTGCCGAGAATTTCGAGTTTCGGATCTCGCCGGCCATGGTGGACCTGATCGAGTCGCCGGACGACCCGATCTGGCGCCAGTACGTGCCGACGGTTCAGGAGCTGGAGGTCCACGACGGCATCGTGGACTCGCTGGACGAGGACGCCAACTCGCCGGTCCCGAACATCACGCACCGCTATCCCGACCGCGCGCTGTTTCTCGTGTCCCCGGTGTGCGCGTCGTACTGCCGCTTCTGCACCCGGCGCCGCAAGGTGGGGGACCCCGAGAAGATCCCAATGGCGCAGCTCGAGTCGGCGTTCAAGTACCTGGAGGAGCACCCCGAGATCCGCGACGTGATCATGTCGGGGGGGGACCCGCTGCTGCTGTCCGACCGGCGCATTGACGAGATCTGCAAGCGGCTGCGGGCGATCAAGCACCTGGAGATCATCCGCATCGGCAGCCGGGTGCCGTGCCACCTGCCCGAGCGGATCACGCCGGAGCTGTGTGACATCCTGAAGAAGTACCATCCGTTCTTCATCAACACGCACTTCAACCACCCGCGCGAGCTGACCCCGGCCGCCGTGAAGGCGCTCGGCATGCTGGCCGACGCCGGCATTCCGCTCGGCTGCCAGACGGTGTTGCTCAAGGGCGTGAACGACGACGTGGAAGTGATGAAGGAGCTGATGCACAAGCTGCTCATGGCGCGGGTGCGGCCCTATTACATCTACATGTGCGACCAGGTGGCGGGCGCCGAGCATTTCCGGACGACGCTCGAGAAGGGGTTGGAGATCATTAAGGGGCTGCGTGGCTGGACGTCGGGGTTGGCGGTGCCGCACTTCGTGATCGACGCGCCGGGCGGCGGCGGCAAGATTCCGCTACTGCCGCAGTATGTCGAGGCGATTTCCGGCGACGAGATCGTGCTGCGCAACTACGCCGGAAAGCAGTACGTGTACAAGCAGCCGGGGGTCACGGAGCCGGTGCTCGCCGAGTAGCGCCGGCGTCCCTTCGGCGCCAGCTTCCCCAGGTGCTTCGTCCCACATCCCGGGTCCGGCGCAACCCGTTCTTCCGAACCCTGGCGCGGCTGTGCCGCCAGTACCTCAAGTGGTACGGCAACGCCAGCTACAAGCCCGAAAAGAACGGCGAGCGCTGGCTGCTCGAGCGACTGCGCTCCGAGTCCTTCCGGACCGTCCTCGACGTCGGCGCGAACGTCGGCAAGTGGGCGCACCTCGCGGCTGCCGCCTTCCCCACCGCGATCGTCTACGCCCTCGAAATCGTCCCCGCCACCTTCGAGCGGCTGCGCACCGCAACGGCGGGGATCGACCGCATCCGCCCGTTCAACCTCGGCCTCGCCGACCACACCGGCCGCCTCCGCATCCGCTACAACCCCGCCGCCAGCGCCCACGCCACCTTCACCGACTACCCCCACGGCTGGTCCGGTGAGACGCTCGACTGCGACGTGACGACGGGGGACGCGTTTCTCGAAACTCAGGCCATCACCAGCGTGGACTTCCTCAAGCTCGACGTCGAAGGCGCCGAGCACCTCGTGCTCGAAGGCTTCGGCCGCGCCCTCGCTGACCGCCGCGTGCGCTTTCTGCAGTTCGAGTACGGCCGGGTGAACATCCTCACGGGATTCCTGCTCAAGGACTTCTACGACCTGCTCGCGGGCTACGACTACGTCGTCGGCAAGATCTACCCCGACCACGTGGACGTGCGGCCCTACGACCTAGGCGACGAAGACTTCCTCGGCCCCAACTACCTCGCCTGTCGCCGCGAGGAGCCGCTACTGCCGCTGCTCCGCGGCGGGTTGTAGTCTTTACCCCCATGGCGATTCCGCCCACCAAGTTCCGGGTCGGGCTGGTGCAGATGTCCATGTCGGCCGACCCCGAGGAGAACCTGCGCAAGGCGGTGGCGCGCGTGCGCGAGGCCGCCGCGGCTGGCGCGACGCTCGCCTGCCTGCCCGAGCTGCTTCGGTCGCGCTACTTCGCCCAACGCGAGGACCA
This sequence comes from Gemmatimonadota bacterium, assembly GCA_041477065.1. Lineage (GTDB taxonomy): Bacteria > Gemmatimonadota > Gemmatimonadetes > Gemmatimonadales > GWC2-71-9 > 13-1-40CM-70-15. The sequence goes on along the minus strand of JBGOUQ010000008.1, from coordinate 79,146 downwards.
GGAATCGTTCAACCTCGCCGAGCCGGTGCCCGGGCCGAGCACGGAAGCACTGGGCAAGGTGGCGCGCGAGACCGGCGTGGTGGTGATCGCGCCGCTGTTCGAGCGGCGCGCGGCGGGGCTGTACCACAACACGGCGGCGATCATCGACGCCGACGGCCAGGTCAAGGGGATCTACCGCAAGATGCACATCCCCGACGACCCGGCCTACTACGAGAAGTTCTACTTCACCCCCGGCGACCTCGGCTTCCGCGCCTTCGACACGCGCGCCGGCCGGATCGGCACCCTGATCTGCTGGGACCAGTGGTACCCCGAGGGCGCACGGCTGACGGCGCTCCAGGGGGCCAACATCCTGCTCTATCCGACGGCGATCGGCTGGCACCCGGCGGAAAAAGCCGAAGTGGGCGCGCAGCAGCTCGATGCCTGGCGCACCGTGCAGCGCGCCCATGCGATCGCCAACGGCGTGTTCGTGGCCGCGGTCAACCGGGTGGGACTCGAAGTCCCGCCCGGTGGCGGAGACGGCATCGAGTTCTGGGGCTCGTCGTTCTTGGCCGATCCGTTCGGCGTGGTGCTGGCTGAAGCGCCAAAGGACCGCGAGGCCCTGATCGTGGCGGAGGTGGACCTGGCCAAGGTCGAGGCGACGCGCCGCAGCTGGCCGTTCCTGCGCGACCGCCGCACCGACGCGTATGCTGGGATCGGGAGCCGATTCCTCGATCAGCCATCGGCCGTCAGCAATCCAAAGCCTTCCGCTGAGCGCTGACCGCTGATGGCAGACGGCTTCCGCCTGCCGGCCGAGTGGGAGCCGCACGAGGCAACCTGGATCGGCTGGCCCCATAACCGCAGCGACTGGCCCGGGAAATTTGCGCCGATCGAGTGGGTGTATGGCGAGATCGTGCGCCGGCTCACGCCCGGTGAGCTGGTGCGCATTCTCGTCAATTCGGCCACGCACGAGGCCAAAGCCCGGCGCGTCCTGAGCAAAGTCGGGGTCGATCTGGGCCGCATCGAGTTCTTTCGCGTCCCCACCAACCGCGGCTGGACCCGCGATTTTGGCCCACTATTCGTGAAAAAGGACGGCCCGCCCCGCGAGCTGGCGGTCGCCCGCTTTCACTTCAACGCCTGGGCCAAGTACAGCGACTGGAAGAAAGACGACCGCATCCCCGATGCCGTGGCGCAGCTTCTGAAGCTCCGCTGTTTCCAGCCCCGCGTCGGCGGGCGCGGCGTGATTCTCGAAGGCGGGAGCATCGACGTGAACGGCCGGGGCACCCTGCTCACCACCGAGGAATGCCTGCTCGACCCGGTGGTGCAGACCCGCAACCCCGGCCTTTCGCGCGCCGATCTCGAAGCGGTGCTCCGGGACTACCTCGGCGTCACCAACGTCCTCTGGCTGGGCAAGGGGATCGCCGGAGACGACACCCACGGCCACGTGGACGACCTGTGCCGCTTCGTCGGCCCCCGGACCGTCGTGCTGTGCACCGAGCGCGACCCGCGCGATGCGAACTACCGCGCGCTCGCCGAGAACCGGGAGCGGCTCCAGGGGATGAAAAACGAAAGCGGGGCGAGCATCGAGGTGATCGACCTCCCGATGCCCACCCCGCTCGGCTTCGACGGCCGCCGGCTGCCGGCGTGCTATGCCAACTTCTACATCGCCAACGCGGCCGTGCTCGTCCCCACCTTCAACGACCCGAACGACCGCGTTGCCCTCGGCATCATCGCCGAGTTGTTCCCCAACAGATCAACCGTCGGGATCCACGCCGTGGACCTGGTCTGGGGCCTCGGCACCATTCACTGCCTCACCCAGCAGCAGCCGGCCGTCTAGGGCAGCTGCCAGATCTCCACGCGGTTGCCGGTGAAGATCGGGATCAGCAGGCGGTTGCGCTTCGCGTCGTAGCCGATGTCGGCCGGGGTCGGCACGCCGGTGATCGCCTTGGCGCCGGTGCCGTTTTCGTAGCGATACACGCTCGAATCGGCCCAGCTCGAGACCCAGACGGCGCTCCCCACGACTTCCACGCCGTCGAACTGACCCGCTCCCGTGCCGAACACCGCCGGCGCGGCGTCCCCCGGTTTCCACGAGTACAAGTGCGGCCCGCCGAACGCGACCACGAGGAAGCGGTTGCCCGCCTTGTCCCACGTAATTCCGTTGGGCCGCTCCAGCGTGTCGCTCTGGAGCGCGGTCGTCACCTTGCGGTCGGGCGCGATGCGGAAGATCCGGTCGGGGCTGGGGTGCGTGACGCCGCCCTTCGCATCGAACACGACCCTGGTATCGGTGACGTAGAGGGAGCCGTCGAGCCCGAACGCCGGGTCGTTCAAGAACAAGGCATCCGGCACCGTCACGGAGGCGATCGGCGCGCCGGTCTTCGCGTTGAACGCCCGCACCACGTCGATGTCGGTCACCCACAGCGTGTCGCCGCGGACGGCGAGCCCCTTGGGGGCGTTGAGGGTCACGCCGTTCTTCCCCCCCTCGATGAACTTGAGTGTCTCGACCGTTCCTTCGGGCTTGACCCGGCTGATGAATCCGTTGTTGTCCTTGACGCCCGGACTGCCGTTGATGTTCGAGACGAAATAGACGTCTTGGCGCGCGTCGAACATCACCGACTCGGGGGTGAGGAACCCTTCGACCGACGCCACTCGGGTGGGGGCGACAGGCTTCGCGGTCTTCTCGGCGGGCTTGCAGCCGGCCGCGACTAGAAGGGCGGCGCATACCGTGGCTCGCATCATGGACGACGCTCCTCGACTAGGAATTTGATGTGGTGGAGCACCCGCCGGTGGATCGCCGCAACGATCCCGCCGGCGGGCAGGGTCCAGTAGCTCTGCGGGAACATATCGACGACGTACGTCGTGCGCCCTTCCAGCCGCGTCCGCCCTCCGGGCAGCGGGGTGAGCCGGAACTCCCCGTGGGTGGCCCGGAAGTACCCGTCCAGGTGCGGCGGGTTCACGTCCCGGTAGGGGCTCCACTCGCGCATCGGCGGCGCCTGAGCGGTGATGTCGAACGCCAGCAGTCGGCCTTCCTCCCAGGCGGTGATCGGCTCGACGAAGGCACCGGTGGTGAAGTCGCAGTAGCGCGTCGCGCCGACGCCCGTCCCCCGGATGCGCGCCCGCAGCGGCGCCGCCACGCCGATCCGGAACAGCCATTCGGTCGGCGGCGGCACGTCGGGGAACGACACCACGCGGCGCCACACGACCTCCGGCGGCGCCGCTACCTCGACCGTCGTCACCACTTCGTGCACCGGGGCTACGGCGTGCGGCTCTACCAGGACCAGCAGCGGCGCGACCAGGGCGGCGAGCCCCCCCCCCCCTCCCCACCCGGTACGCCCGGGAGACTCGGCGCCATGGGCGGCGATCGCGCGCCCCAGAACGCCCCCCGCGAGCGCCAGGGCGGCGGCGATCGGGAACGCCAGCGCGAGGCAGAAGACGCCTTCGAGCGCGAACAGGACGATCGCGAGGGCCGAGATGGCGACGGTAGCGAGCACCACCTGGAAGGTCGCTCCCAGGCTGCGCCGTACCCGGTGGTTGAACACGCTGGCACTGATCGCGCCCAGGGTGAAGGGCGTGCCGAGGAATAGGCCGACCGAGTAGGCGCGCTTGAAGTACACGCTGAGCAGCACCGTCGGGATCGTGACGACAAGCCCCGCCGCGACGCCGAGCAGCGCGCTCCTCACCTTCTCGTCCACCACCAGCTCGTGCTGGGCCCGCGGGACGCGGCGCACCACCGTCGGAGCGAGGGAAAGCCACAGCATCACGGCGTAGTTCACGATGGGAACGAAGAACCACAGGCACGTCCAGGCGCTGGCGCCGGCGTCGACCGCCCGGCGCATGGTCATGCTGACGCCGATCCAGATGAACGGCAGCGTCCAGGCGGTGAGGGCGACGATCACCCACGCCGGCGCGCCGTGCAGGATCTGCTGCCGCACCGTCCAGACGGGATTCGCGTAGGCGAGCGGCGACCAGAACCGGCCCGTGGTCGCCCAGACGACAGCCACGTCGGCGAGGTACTTGAGCAGCATGAGACCGGCGCCGGTCCGGAAGTAGGCGCGCCGGTCGACTGGGGAGTCGAAGCCAAACCAGAAGCGGAGGCGGGTGGCGGGCATCCCGACGGTTACATCTTGCTCATCAGCGCTTTGAATCGCGGATCGCTTCGCAACGGGTCGAGGTCGGAATCGTGCTCCAGCCACTCCCGGTGCCCGAAGCCGTTATGGATCGCCGTCTCGAGGCAAGCCAGCGCATCGTCCACCTGACCCAGGAACGCGTACACGCAGGCCACGTTGTAGAGGACCCCGGGGTCTTCCGGGTCGATGGCGCTGGCGCGCTTGGCCCATTCCAGGCCGCGCTCCCGCTCGCCGACCTGGACCAACGCCCCACCGCCCATGTACAGCGCGCGGGCGTCGTCCGGATTGAGCTCCAGGTGCTTCTCGGCCAGCTGTAACCCCCGCCGCTGGGCCGCGTCCGCCTCCGCCGTGCGGCCCAACCCCTTCAGCGGGCTGGTCATCAGCAACAGTGCCTGGTAGTCCTCCGGGCGCACCCGGGCTGCGTCCTCGTAATGCACCACCGCTTCCGTCAGCTTGCCTTCCTGCATGCAGGCGCGCGCGTACAGGTAGTGCGCCTCGTACAGCTTCGGGTTGAGCCGGATCGCCGTTTCGAACTGCCGGCGCGCCTCCGCGTACTGCCGGCTCAGCGTCAGCGCGAATCCCCGGGAGGCGTGGGCCTCGGCCAGCTCCGCGTCGAGCTCGAGTGCTTTGCGGCTCGCGGATTCCGCGCTCTCCAGGTTCGCCTTGCTGCCGTCCCAGTACATGTAGAGAAATGAGCAGCAATCGGCCACGCCGGCGTAGGCGAGGGCGTAGTTGGGGTCGATCTCGATCGCCCGCTCGAACATCCGCCGGGCGAACTGGATGCCGGTGCGGCGGAACTGATGGAAGAACTGCCGCCCGCGGAGGTAGTACTCGTAGGCCTGCACGTTTTCGGTCGGCGCCCGTTCGATCGCCCGCTTCTCGTCTTCACTCAGCACCACCCGGAGCGCCCGGACGATGCTCTCGGCGATCTCGTCCTGGATCGCGAACACGTCCTCGAGCTGGCGGTCGTAGCGCTCCGACCAGAGGTGGTAGCCGTCGGCCACGTTCACGAGCTGGGCCGTCACGCGCAGGCGGGTTCCGGCCTTGCGGACGCTGCCCTCGAGCACCGTCGCGACCTTCAGTTTCCGGCCGATGTCGCCGATGTCCTCGTTCTTGCCCTTGAACGCGAACGACGAGGTCCGGGCCGCCACCCGCAGCGCCTGGATCTTGGTGAGGGCGTTGATGATCTCTTCGGCGATGCCGTCGGTGAAATACTCGTTCTCGGGATCGGCGCTCATATTGACGAACGGCAACACGGCGATCGACCTCGCCGGGGCCGCACCGGCCTGCTGGCTCCCGGGCGGGGTGGTACCGCCGGACGGCCCAACGAGGGCCTGGCCGAATTGCGCCGCCGTCGCGTAGCGCTCCGCGGGAGCCTTCGCCAACGCCCGCCTCACCGCTTGCTCCAGCCACTCGGGCACACCCTCCCGCCGGTCTCGGAGCGAGGGCACCGCCTCGGTGAACAGTTTCGCGATGATCGCCTGTGCCGTCAGGCCGCTGAACGGCGCCGTCCCGCCCACCATCTCGTACAGCATGGCGCCGAGCGAGTAGATGTCGCTGCGGCCATCGAGTTCCGCCTCGCCCGCGGCCTGCTCCGGGCTCATGTAGGCCGGCGTCCCCACCGCCATCCCGGTTTGCGTCAGATTGTCCGCCGCCGCGGTGACGGCCTTGGCGATCCCGAAGTCGGTGACGACGGCTTCGCCCTGGTGCAGCATCACGTTTTCGGGCTTGATGTCGCGGTGCACGACCTGGTTGCGGTGGGCGTAGTCGAGGGCGGCGGCGACGGAGCGGGCGACCTGGACCGCGTCCTCGAGCGGCAGCTGGCCTTCGCGCTCCAGCCGCTGGCGCAGGCTCTCCCCCTCCACGTAGGGCATCACGTAATAGAGGAAGTCGTCGGCCTGCCCGGAGTCGTACAGCGGCACGATGTGGGGATGCTGCAAGCGGGCGGCGATCTGGATCTCGCGCAGAAAGCGGTCGGAGCCGAGGCTCAGCGCCAGCTGGGGGTGCAGCACCTTGACGGCCACCGGCCGGTGATGCCGGACGTCTTGGGCGAGATACACCGTGGCCATCCCGCCGCGCCCCACCTCCCGTTCGATCGCGTAGCGGTCGACGAGCGCGGTGCGCAGGCGGTCTACGAGGTCCGGCATCTCATTCCTTCTTCGCCTCGTGCTCCTTCTTGCGCACCTCGGCGATTTTCGCCGCTACGTCGGGCGGGGCTTCCTGGTAGATGTGGAATTTCTGCCGGTACGTGCCGCGCCCGTGGGTGATCGAATGCAGCGCCGTGGCGTATCGGTCCAGGTCCGCTTCCGGCACGTGCGCCTTCACCTTGGTGAGACGGCCGTCGGGCTCCGAGCCGAGAATCTGGCCGCGCCGGGAGGAGAGGTCGCCCATCACGGCGCCGAGGTATTCCTCCGGCGTCCACACCTCCACATCCTGAATCGGCTCGAGCAGCGTGGGGCGCGCGTTGGGCGTCACGTTCCGGAAGGCCAGGATGCCCGCCATCTTGAACGACATCTCGTTCGAGTCCACGTCGTGGTAGGAGCCGTCGTACAGCTCCACCTTGAAGTCCACGAGCGGGTACCCGGCGATCGGCCCGCGCGTCGCTGCCTCCACGATGCCCCGCTCGACGGCCGGGATGTACTGCCGCGGGATGACCCCGCCCACGATCTTGTCCTCGAACAGGAAGCCTGTGCCCCGCGGCAACGGCGCCACGCGGATCCAACAGTCGCCGTACTGGCCGCGGCCGCCCGTCTGCTTCTTGTGCTTGCCCTGCCCTTCGGCCCGTCCCTTCAGCGTCTCGCGATAGGCGACCTTGGGCTTCCCGGTGTTGGCGTGCACGCCGAACTTGCGCGCCAGCCGCCCCACCACGATCTCCAGGTGCCGCTCGCCCAGCCCGCGGATCAGCGTCTGGCCGAGCTCGGCGTTGAACTCGTGGTGGAAGGTCGGATCCTCCTCGTGGAGCTTGTGCAGGCCGGTGGAGAGCTTGTCCTCTTCACCCCGCTGCTTCACCTCCACCGCGACGGTGATGACCGGCTCGGGGAAGGGGATCTTCGGGAGGACGATGGGGTGCTCCCGGGAGGACAGCGTGTCGTTGGTGTGCGTGTCGCGCAGCTTCGCCACGCAGCCGATGTCCCCGGCGTGCAGCTCGGCGATCTCGGTGCGCTCCTTGCCCACCGCCACGCAGAGGTGATTCAGCTTTTCCACCGCCTCCCGCGGGGCGTTCCAGACGTCCTGGCCGTTCTTGACCGTGCCGGAGAACAAGCGGAAGTAGGTGACGTCCCCGACGTGGGGCTCGGAAATGGTCTTGAACACCTGGGCCGCCAGCGGCCCTGCGTCGTCGGGGGTGAGGGTGAGCCGCTCGGAGCCGCCCCATTTCTGACCCTGGATCGGCGCGCGGTCCGCGGGCGAGGGGAGCAGCTCCACGATCTTGGACAGTAGGGCGCGGGTGCCATAGGTGAGCTCGGCGGCCCCGCAGAACAATGGGAACACTTCCCCCGCGGCCATCCCCTTTTTCATGGCCGCGATCGCTTCGTCCCGCCCGATTTCTTCGCCCCCCAGGTAGCGCTCCAGCAGCGTGTCGTCGGTCGCGGCGATGCTCTCGATCAGCTCCTGCGAGTACCTGTCGAAGCGGGCCTTGTACTCCGCCGGCACGTCCACCTCGTCGTACTCCCCCGTCTTGGTGCCCTTCTTGTACAGGTGGCATTTCTTCGAGAACAGGTTGATGATCCCGTGGAACTCCGGTCCTTCCCCGACCGGAATCTCCACCGGGATCACCTTGGCGGTCAGCCGCTCCTGCACCTGGTGGAACGCCTTCTCGAAGTCCGCGTGCTCCTTATCCATCATCGAGACGAAGAGGATGCGCGGCAGGCTCCGCTGCTCGCAGTACTCCCACACCTTTTCCGTCCCCACCTCGACCCCCGCCGCTCCCGCCAGGACGACGACCGCCCCGTCCGCCGCCCACACGCCGGCGAGGGCGTCGCCGGTGAAGTCCAGGTATCCCGGGGTGTCGATTAGGTTGATCTTGGTGTCCATCCACTCGGCCACACCGATGGCCAGGTTGATGGAGTACTTGCGCTCGATTTCGTCGGGAGTGTAATCGGTGAGGGCGGTGCCGTCCTTGACGGACCCGTGGCGCTTGCTGGTGCCGGCCACGAACGCAAGCGCATCGACCAGAGAGGTCTTGCCGCTCGCGCCGTGGCCGACGACGGCCACGTTGCGGAGTTCTCCTGTCTTGTAGATACGCATCCACACCTCCGGCGGGGGGGAGGGAGAATATGAGAAGGGGAGCAAGATACGGCTAGACGCTTGGCGTCTCCCTCGGCGTCTCACTTTTCCCTGGCTCCCTCAATTCCAGTCCCGCCAAGCCCCCCAGCAGCATCACCGCCCCCGCGAGCACGAACGCGGTCCGCGCGCCGAGTCCGTCGTAGGCCCATCCCGTGGCGAGCGGGCCCAGGCTGCGCCCCAGCGCTGCGAACGCCTGGGCGGCGCCGAGGATCGTCCCCTGCTCCGTGGGATCCGCGAGTACCGACACCAGCCCCGACGCCGCCGGCGCGAACACGCTGTTGGTGAACGCCAGCGGGACGGTCCAGGCGTACACCAGCAGGCTGCTCCCCACGAACGGCACCGCGGCGATGCTGACCGCCATCCCGAACAACCCGACGATCAGGAGCGGTCTGGGCCCCGTGCGCCGCTCGAGCTTGCCGAAGAGAAAGCCCTGCACCACCGCGGCGATCACGCCGATCAGGACGAACAGCCAGCCCAGCTCCTTCCCCCCCCAGCCGAACGTCTTGGCCGCATACAGGGGCAGCGCCACGGTGTAGCCCGCGAACGCGAACGGGGCCAGGAACCAGACGACCATCAGCGGCCGCAGGTGCGCGCGCCCGATCGCATCCACCATGTGGCCGAGATCGAACAGCGGCCGCGTGGTGCGGTGCTCGTGGGCGAGCGACTCACGCAGGATCGCCCCGGCCGAGAAGAAGTTGGCGATCGACAGCCCGGCCGCGATGAGCCCCGGCGCGAGATGGCCGAGATAATGATCGGCGAGGCCGCCGATCATCGGCCCCAGGACGAAGCCGATCCCGAAGGCGGCGCCGATCATCCCCATGCCGCGCGCCCGGTCGGCCGGCGCCGTGATATCCGCGACGTACGCCTGAGCCGCCGAGATGTTGCCGCTCGCAAGCCCCGAGATCACGCGGGCGCCGAACAGCACCCAGTACGACGGCGCGAACGCGAACAGCGCGTACCCGGCCGCGTTGATCAGCATGGTCGTGAGGAGGATCGGCCGCCGGCCGATCCGGTCGGACAGGCGCCCCAAGAACGCGGTCGCCACGAACTGCATCGCCGAAAACACGAAGATCAGCGCGCCGTACCCGATGCCGTGCGCGCCGAAGCGCTGGGCGTACACGGGCAGGATCGGCAGGATGATCCCGAACCCGATCAGGTCGATCACGACCGTGAGGAAGATCACGCCGAGGCGCGAGCGGGAGCCGGGCATCGGGGCTGGAATCTAGCTCGCGCCGTGTTTAGCGTAGAACCCCAGGCGCACCGGGCATTTGTATCGTTTCTTAACGGCCGGCGCTTCGCCCGGTCTCATCCTTGAACCTCCACCAAGGATCCCTATGCGACGCCGCACCGCATTCTATATCGCCCTCGCCCTGGCCACGGGGGGGGGCGCTCCGCTGTCACTCCGGGCGCAGGCCGCCGACACGACCAGGGACAGGCGCGAAATCCGGCAGGACCGGCGCGAGGTCCGCCGCGATCATCGGGACGTCCGCCACGACACGCGCGACATTCGTCAGGACCGTCGCGACCTGCGCCAGGACCGCCATGACAGCACGTCCTCCGCCCGGGACATCCGTCACGACCGCCGCGACCTTCGCCAGGACAGACGCGACCGCCGGCACGACGCCCGCGAGACGCGGCGCGACCGCCGCGACGTGCGTCAGGACCGGAGGGATCTGCACCACGACCGGCCAGGGAGCGATTCGACGAAGCACCCGCGCTGAACCCGGAGGCCCGGGGGGAGGGGTCGGATATTGCATTTCCGGCGTCCGCCGCCGATTATGACGCGACCGAACCCGGGCCTTCAATGGCTACCCCCACCAAGCAGGACGTCACGGCGGAGATCGAGCGGCAGTTCAGCGACGCCGACCGCACCGCGGCACTGAAGACAGTGAACCTGTACACCGCCAAGCCCGGCGATCGCGAGATCGCCCAGCTGGCGTTGCTGAGAGACAGTGGGGGGAGCATCGAGAAGCTGCGATCGCTGGTCGGAGACGCCAAGCGCAGCTCGGGCAGTCGACCGGCGGCGGGCCGTCCCTCGGAACCCGCGCGCGTATCGCAACCGGCCGCCGGGCTGGTGTCCGACCAAGTTGCCCGGGCGACCGCGATCGCCCAGCTACAGGGCGCGCACCACGTGAAGGGCCAGGACCCCGAGCTCGCCGTCGGCAGCTCCAAGGAATACCCGCCCTATCGCTACTTCTTCTACGTCGCGATCGGCATCATCCCGGTGCTAACGCTCGGCGGGGCCATCCCCCTCGCGATCGCGGCCGGGGGCATCTCGGGGTGCCGCAAGATCGCGACCGATGCCCGGCAGCCCCACGTCAACCGCATTCTCCTCTGTCTCGGGATCGCGGTCGCCTGCTGGGTAGTCCTCTTCGCGCTGGTCGGCGGGGTGGCGTTGCTACGCACTCGCCGCTGACGGCATGGAAGTCCAGATCTTCGGGGTCAAGAAGAGCGCCGACACGCGCGCCGCGCTGCGGTTCTTCGCCGAACGTCGCATCCAGACGCATTTCGTGGATCTGAACGAGCGCGCTGCCTCGGTCGGCGAGCTGCGGCGCTTCGCCCAGAAGTTCGGCATCAAGGCGCTCGTGGATCCGGGCTCCAAGCGCTACGCGGAGCTCGGCCTCAAGGCAGCGCTGCTGTCCGAGGAACGCTGGCTCGAGAAGCTCAGCCTCGAACCGCTGGTGCTGCGCGTGCCGCTGGTGCGGTTCCAACAACAGCTCACGATCGGCCCCGCCGCGCACACCTGGCAGGGCTGGTACGAGGCCGCCAAGCCATGATCCGAATATTGCTCACACTCCTCGGCGCCGCGCCGCAGGCCGACACGGGGAGCTACACCATCCGGGACTTCCGTTTCGCGAGCGGCGAGACGCTGCCGCTGCTGCGCATGCACTACCGCACGCTCGGGACTCCGCGACGCGACGCGGCGAGCGTCGTGCGCAACGCCGTCCTGATCCTGCACGGCACCGGCGGCAGCGGCGGGCAGTTTCTCACTCCTGTTTTCGCGGAGCTGTTCGCCCCCGGCCAACCGCTCGATACCACGACCCATTACCTCATCCTCCCCGACAACATCGGGCACGGCGGCTCCTCCAAGCCGAGCCACGGCCTGCGCGCGCACTTCCCCCGGTACGGCTACGCCGACATGGTGGAAGCCCAGTACCGCCTGCTCACCGAAGGACTGCACGTCGATCACCTGCTGCTCGTGATGGGCACGTCGATGGGGTGCATGCACTCCTGGATCTGGGCCGAACGGCGTCCGACGTTCATGGACGGGGTCGTGCCGCTCGCCTGCATCCCCACCCAGATCGCGGGTCGCAACCGGATGCTCCGCAAGATGATCCTCGACGACATCCGCACCGACCCGGAATGGCGCGGGGGGGACTACACCACTCAGCCCCGCGGCTTGCGCGCCGCGCTGCAGATTCTGTTCATCATGGGGAGCGCTCCGCTCGTGCAGCAGCGCCAGGCTCCTTCGCGCGATTCCGCCGACGCGTACATCACCCGCTGGCTGGACGCCCGGATGGCGACGACCGACGCCAACGACATGGCCTATCAGTTCGACGCCTCCCGCGGCTACGATCCGAGGCCGGACCTCGAGCGCATCTCCGTGCCCGTCCTCGCGATCAATTCCGCCGACGATCTGATCAACCCGCCGGAGCTGGGCCTGATGGAGCGCCTGGTGGCGAGGGTCCCGCGCGGGCGCTACGTGCTGATCCCGACGAGCGAGATCACCCGCGGCCACGGCACTCACACCGTCGCAGCCGCCTGGCGGGAGTTCTTCGCGCCGTTCGTGGCGGGCCTCGAGGCTTCCCCCCGGTCGGCGCAGTGAGGAGGAGAGTCCTTGGCGCCTGTCTTGCGGGAGCCCTGCTCGGCTGCGCCAGTGGCGGGGCTGGTCTCCGCACCGTGACCCCCCCCCCGGTGGATGACCTCTTCGCCGACTACGCCGGCCCCGCGGTCCCCGGGGCGAGCGTCGTCGTGATCCGGGACGGCCGCGTGATCCTCCGCCGCGCCTACGGGATGGCGGACCTGGAGCGGCATGTCGCCGCCTCACCCGCGACCGACTACCGGCTCGCCTCCGTCACCAAGCAGTTCACGGCGATGGCGGTCATGCTGCTCGTGCGGGACGGCGAGCTGCGCTACGACCAATCGATCCTCGACATCCTGCCCGAGCTGCCGCCCGCGGCCCGGCCTGTCACCGTGCGCCACCTGTTGAACCACACATCGGGGCTCCCGGACTACGAGGACCTGATCCCGGACACCCAGACCGCCCAGGTGAGTGATCGCGACGTCCTCGGGCTGCTGGCGCGCAAGGACACGCTCTACTTCCCGCCGGGCACCCAGTACCGCTACAGCAATTCGGGGTATGTGCTGCTCGGCCTGATTGTCGAGCGGGTGTCCGGAGTCCGGTTCCAGGAGTTTCTGCGCCGGCGCATTTTCGCGCCCCTGGCGATGACCGCCAGCGTGGCACACGTGGAAGGCGCCGACACCGTCCCGCATCGCGCCTACGGCTATACACCGGGCCCTGACGGCTTCAGACCGACGGACCAGAGCGTCACCAGCGCCACCCTCGGCGACGGCGGGGTGTATACCAGCGTTGAAGATCTGGTGCGGTGGGATGCGGCGCTGTACGACGACCGGATCGTGGACGCGGCGACCCTGCGGCTCGCGACGACCCCGCCCGCGCTGCCCGGCGGAGCGGAGACGCAGTACGGGTTCGGCTGGTTCGTGGACGCCTACCGCGGGGTGCGGCGCTGGCGGCATACCGGCGAGACCAGCGGCTTCCGGAACGCCATCCAGCGCTTCCCCGACCGCCGCTTCACCGTGATCGTCCTCACCAATCGCAACGGTGGCGAGCCGGGCGCTATCGCCGAGCGCATCGCCGACCGGCTGTTGTTCGAGGCTGCCCCCTGACGTTCCGACCAGGCCGGGCGTATAATCCGGCAGACCTTCTTCACCGGGAGTGCATGCATGCGATTCGCTTCGTCGGTCGTGCTCGGGACGCTGGCCCTCAGCCTCACGGCGGGGGCGCGGGGTGCGATGGGACAGACGCCCGCCACGTCGCCCGATCCCCAGCCGCTCGCGGTCGGGACGATCGCCCCGGACTTCACTCTCCCCGGCGCCACGCGCTACGGTGTGCTCCGGGCTCCCATCCACCTCGGCGACTTCAAGGGGAAGACCGTCGTCCTCGCGTTCTTCTTCAAGGCCCGAACGCGTGGGTGAACGATCCAACTGAACGCGTACCGTGATCAGTACGCGCAGCTGTTCAGGGGTGGACGCAACGTGGTGCTGATCGCGATCAGCGCGGACGCCGACACGGCCCAGGGTTCATGGGCGCGCGACGCCGAGTTTCCGTTCCTGTTCGGGAGCGACACCGGCTCGGTCATCGGCAAGCAGTACGGCGCCTACATCAGTCGCTACAAGCTGGACAATCGGACGCTGTTCGTGATCGGGCCCGACGGGAAGATCGCCCACGTCATGGCGCCGTTCCGGGAGATCGATCCCACGGCGTACACGGAGCTCAGCCAGGAGATCGGCAAGCTGGTGCCGGCGGATTCGACGAAGAACTAGAGGCGGGGAGGCACAGGGGCCTAGTTTCGCGGCCTCTGTGCCTCTGTGCCTCTCAGCCCCCGCTGTACAGCAGCCTCGATATCCTGATCCGCGCCGCTTCCCGTGTACACGACTCTTCCATTGGCATCCAGCACCACGACGTACGACGTGGACGGCGCCTGGAACGCCCGGGTAGCACGTCCGTCGGTGTCCCACAGAATGGGAATCGCCATCGGATGGCCCGCTTGATGGCGTCGGATCGAGACCTGGCTCTGGTTCACGGCGACGGCGACGACGAGGAACTGCACCCGGCTCCCGAACCTGCGCTGGGCCGCCTCCATCTTCGGCAACAGCGCCTTGCAGAGCGGACACCAGGTGGCCCAGAACTCGACCAGCAACGGCCGCTTGCCGATGTACTGCGCGAGATCGACCGGTTGCCCGTCGAGGTTTTCGATTTGCACCGCCGGCGGCACGGCGCCGAGCGGCAACCCGATGCCTTCCTCCTCCTGGGCTGTCACGCCGCGGGCGCCGAGGCTCACCAGCACACCGGCGAATACCAGACACCACGCACCCCGCAACTTCATAGCGTTTGTCCCATTTGAACGAAGTAGTACTCCGCCATGCCTAGAAGGATCACCCCGCCCGCGCGCTTCACCCACACCATCCACGCGCCCGACTTCGGCAGCGCGGCGAGCGTCCCCGAGAAGATCCCCACGGCCGCGAGCAGCGCGGTCATCCCCAGCGAGAACACGAAGAGATAGACGAACCCGAGCACCCCGCTGTGCGTCGAGGCCACCCAGGTCAGCACCGCGGCGAACGCCGGCGCCCCGCACGGCGCCGCGACGATCCCCGACGTCGCGCCCAGCAGGAACACCGCAGGGTAGGACCCGCCGCCCAGACCGCCGGCCCACGACAGCAGCCGCCGTGGCGCGGACACGGGGAACACATCCAGCATGGCGAGACCGAACAGCAACAGCAGGTTCCCGATCGCGAACCGCACCCAGGGATTGGACGCCACCGTGCCGAACAACGACCCCGTGAGGCCAGCGAGCGCGCCCAGCACAGCGTAGAACAGGGCGAGGCCAGTGACGTAGGTGAGTGTGAGCCCCACCGTCCGCCGGCGCGACGGCGCGGCCCCCCCCGCGCCCCCGGCGCTGCCCGCCAGCAATCCCGCCGTGATCGGAATCATCGGGTAGATGCAGGGGGTGAGGCTCGTGACCACCCCCGCCCCGAACAGCGTCGCCAGGGCGAGGAGGGGGTGGTGCTGCAGGGCGTCGGACAGACCGGGACTCATGGCCATGGATTCTAGCACCGAACCGGCCGCAGGTGCATTGTTCTCCAATGTCCCGCTCCCTGATCGCCGCACTGCTCGGCGTACTCACCATGCCGCCCGTCGCGGCGCAGACGCCCCCTCCCTCCCGCCGTGACGACCTGCTCGCAGCCGACCGAGCCGTGACACGACTGTCCGATGCCCTGGCCGAAGACGTTCTGTTCCTGCACCCGCGCTCCCCGCTCCTGCGTGGCCGGACCGCCGCCCGGCCGTTCGCCGATTCCCTCCACCACACCCCAGTGTTTGCCGCCGTCTCGGCGGACGGGCGCTTTGGGTACACGTGGGGGTGGACCGAGCGCGAATCGCAGCCGGGCAAGTACCTGGCCTGCTGGCGACGGGCCCGTGGCGGCTCGCCCTGGCGCATCACGGCGTTCGCCCATAACCCGAGTCCAGCCTCGCCGCCCAGTGAGACCCCGGGGCAACGCCCCCCCCCCCTCCCCCGGGTCCGCCGGGACACGATGGGCTCGACTGACCTCGGGCCGGCGGCCCGTCGTGAGATCTTCGCCGCCGACTCCGCGTTCGCGCGCCGCTCCATGGACTCGGGGCCGCCGGCCGCATTCGTCGCCTTCGCGGCCCCGGACGCCATTTCGCTGCCCGGCGGCGCGCACATCGTGTTTGGACGCGAGGCGATTCGCGCCGAGTTCGCCGACTGGCCGGCGGGCGCGACGCTGGACTGGGCCCCGATCGCCGGCGAGGCGGCCGACGCGGGCGAGCTCGGGTGCACGGTGGGCCTTGCGTCCTTCACCGGCCATGGAGAGAACGGCGCGGTGCGGCACTCCTTCAGCAAGTACCTGACGGTGTGGCGCCGCCAACCGGACGGGGCTTGGAAGTTCGTCGCCGACGCGGGGAATTCCCGACCCGAGCCGACGCGCTAGATTCCGGTTGTCCCTCCTTTCCCGACAGAGGTTTCCGTGTCGCACGTGACGATTTCCCGGCCCGACGCTTCGGAGTACGCGCCCTACTACGTCAAGTACGTCGGCAAGGTCCCGGACGGCGATCTCCTGGCCACGCTGGAGCGCGATGGGCGGGACACCGTCACCCTGCTGCGCGGCATTCCCGAGGCGAAAGCGCTGACGCGCTACGCCCCCGGCAAATGGAGCGTCAAAGAAGTCGTGGGCCACATCTGCGATGCCGAGCGGATCTTCTCCTACCGCGCGCTGCGGTTCGCGCGCGGGGACGCCACGCCGCTCAAGACCTTCGACCAGGACGCATATGTGCCTGCCGGGCGCTTCGACGCACGGCCCTTGGCCGAGCTCGCGACCGAGCTGGAACGGATTCGCGGGGCGACCGTGGCACTGTTCAGCGGGCTGGACGCTGCGGCCCTGGAGCGAAAGGGCGTCGCGAGCGAGAAGGAGGTGTCGGTGCGCGCGCTCGCGTGGATCGTGGCGGGGCACGCGCGGCATCACGTCGAGATCCTCAAGGAGCGCTATCTCCCGCTGATAGCGGGGGCCTGAGCGGCGCCGTAGTTTCATCCGGGAACAGAGTGAGGAAGCAAAGCATGAACGGCCGATCCAGCTCGATGCTCGCCTGTGGTGTCGCGGCGCTCTGGGCCTGCGGGGGCGCCCGTGGCGGGGCGGGTACCGCGACCACCGACCGCCCGGCTCCGATACGCATGGGCATGGGGAACGTCATCACCGCCGAGGAGCTGAGCCGGATCTCCGCGACGAGCTTGGAGGAGGCCGTGCGCACGCTGCGGCCCAACTGGCTGCGCAACTCCCCGACCACCATCCGCCCGGAAGGCGAAGGCACGGTGATCGTCTATCAGGACCGCGTGCGTCTCGGCGGCCCCGAGAGCCTGCGGCAGATCAACCCCACGCAAGTGAAGGAAGTGCGTTATTACGGGCCCTCCGAGGCCGAGGCGCGGTTCGGCCCAGGGCACCTGCACGGCGCGATCGAAATCACCTCTCAGCGGGGGCGCTAGTGGGGGTCGCCCGCAGGCTGCCGATCCTCCTGGTCCTGGCCGTCGCATGCGGAGGCCGGAGCCAGAGCCGGCCCGGGTCGGTGGCCAGCGTGGGTGGGGACGTGATCTACACCGACGAGCTGCTCCACACCAACAGCTCGGACCTGCTGACGGCGCTGCAGCGACTGCGGCCCAACTGGTTCCGCCGCAGCCCCATGGTCGTGCGCGGGCAGGGTGATCTCCTCGTCTATGTGGACGGCGTCGCGCAGGGCGGCACCAGCATCTTGCGCTCGATTCCCGTCAGCGCCGTCCTGGTCGCGAAGTATTTCTCTCCGTCGGAGGCGCAGGCCACCTTCGGCGCGGGGCCGCTGTACGGAGCCATCGCCGTCACCACCGCCCCACCGCCCAGCCGCTAGCGGTACCCCGCGGCCTGCAGGCCGAACAGCTCCGCGTACAACCCCCCGCGGGCGAGCAGCTCTTCGTGCGTGCCCTGGTCCACCAGCTCCCCGCCCCGCAGCACCAGGATCCGGTCCGCCATCCGCACCGTCGAGAACCGATGGCTGATGAGCACGGCCATCCGCCCCTTGGTCAGCTCCGCGAACCGCAGGAACACCTCGTACTCGGCGCGCGCGTCGAGTGACGCCGTCGGCTCGTCGAGGATGAGCACCTGCGCCTCGCGCATGTAGGCGCGCCCCAGCGCGACCTTCTGCCACTCGCCGCCGGAGAGCTCGACGCCGCCGTCGAAGCGGCGCCCCAGCATCTGGTCGTAGCCTGCTTGCGTCCGCGCCGCCACGCTGTCGGCCAGACTGCGCCGGGCCGCCTCGCGCACTCTGGCTTCGTCGTCCAGCCGCTCGACCTGACCCACCCCGATGTTCTCCTTCAGGATGAAGTCGTAGCGCACGAAGTCCTGAAAGATCACGCCGATGTTCTTGCGCAGGCTCTGCAGGTCGTACTCCTGGAGGTCCACGCCGTCGAGCAGGATCCGCCCTTCGTCCGGGTCGTACAGCCGGGCCAGCAACTTGACCAGCGTGGTCTTTCCCGCCCCGTTTTCCCCGACCAGGGCGAGCCGCTCCCCCGGCGGCAGGGTGAACGTCAGATGCCGCACGGCCCACCGCTCGGAGCCGGGGTAGCGGAACCCGACGTCGTGAAACTCGAAGCCCCGGCGGATCGGACTCGGAACCGCGCGGGCCCCGGGTTTCGAAACGACGCGCGGTCGCACGTCGAAGAAGGTGAACAGATCGCCCAGGTAGAGGCTCTGCTCGTAGATCTGCGACAGCGAGAGCAGGACTCGCTGGATCAGGTCCCGGCTCTGTCGAAAGGAGCCCGCGAGGAACGTCAGGGCGCCGATCGAGTAGCGGCCCAGCACCGTCAGGTAGATGATCACGGCGTAGGCGGAGTAGTAGCCGATGGTGCCGACGGACACGAGCAGCGTCGAGACGATGTTGCGGCGCACCGCGAGCCGCTTGTTCTCCTCGTAGAACTCATCCGACAGCTTCGCGTAGCGGCCGATCAGAAAGTCCGACAACCCGAACAGCTTCACTTCCTTCGCCGATTCGTCCGACGCTCCCATGTACCGCAGGTAGTCGAGCAGCCGTCGCTCCGGCGTCCATTGAAACAGCAGCGAGTAGCCGAGCGAGGCGTAGTGGGCCTCCCCGAGGAAGGACGGCACGACCGCCACGGCGAGCAGCACGAGCAGCCACGGCAGCTGGAGCAGGAGCACCCCGGCGAGCGAGATCAGCGTCACCAGGTCCTGCGCCGTCGAGAGCAGCAGCGCGAACAGCCCGATCCGCCCGACGCTCTGGCGGCGGGCGCGCTCCAGGTGGTCGTACGTCTCGGCGTCCTCAAACTGGGCCAGGTCGAGCGTGGCGGCGTGCTCCATCAGCCGCACGCTGATGCGGTTGGCGAACAGGTCGCCGAGCAGGCTCTCGAGCAGCGCCGAGAGCCTCGCCAGCCCTTCCCCACCGACCGCGATCGTGAACTCGATGGCGACCAGGCCCCCGAGCCGCATCAGGTGCACCGGGGCGCCGGCCGCGTGGGACTGCATGCCGGCGACCACCCCGTCGATGATGAGCTTGCCCACCCACAGGACGGCGAGCGGCACGAACGAACGGATGGCGCGCAGGGCGAGGATCGCGACGGTGTAGCCGCGGTGGGTGCGGAACACCAGCCGCACGAGCGGCGGCACGTGCTTCAGCGCCTCGAGCCGTTGGCTCCAGGTCAGGGGCTGGCCGTCCGGTCCAGTGCGTAAGCTCTTGGGCCGGGGCGGGATGCCGCGGGAGATATGCCGGGGTGCCGTCACGGTGCTTAACTTCGCCTGTGGAGGCCCGTCAGCCTAGTCATATGCACCTCTTCGTGCTCCTGGCACTGACCCTGCAAAGTGGGGGGGCGGGCGTCGCGTCGATGACGCCGCCCGCCGCGCCGCGCCAGGCGCTCACGCCGCGCGACTCGGCGTTCCACGCATTGAGCCGGCTCGCCTACGGGCCCCGTCCCGGCGAGGTGGACGGCGTGGCCCGGCTTGGCGTGATGGGCTGGATCGACGCGCAGCTCGACCCCCGGCGCATCGACGACCGCGCCCTCGCCGAGCGGGAGCAGGGGTTCCAGCTCCTCGGCTACAACCGTGAAGACCTCGCGCGCGCCTACCTGGCAGCGCAGCGTGCCCGTCAGGAGCGGCAGCGGGCGGGCGGCGCCGCGGCAGGGGAGCCCGCCGACGGCCTCGACATGGCGCCCGAGATGCTGCGCGCGCGCCGCCTCGCCGCCGAGCTCCAGGAGCTCGTCGTGGTACGGGCCGTGCTCTCCGAGCGCCAGCTGCGGGAAGTGATGGTCGATTTCTGGACCAACCATTTCAACGTGTTCTTCGGCAAGGGCGCCGACCGCTTCCTCACGCCGTCCTACATCGAGGAGACGATCCGACCCAACGCGCTCGGCAGGTTCGAGGATCTGCTCATCGCCACCGCCAAGAGCCCGGCGATGCTGTTCTATCTCGACAACGCCGAGAGCGTGGCGCCCGGCTCCATCCCGCCGCAGCTCGCGCGCCTCGAGCGCAGTGGCTTGTTCGACCCTATGCGCGTCGACTCGCTGCGCCGCCGCGCGCTCGAGCGGATGCCGAAAGGGATCAACGAGAATTACGCCCGGGAGCTGATGGAGCTGCACACCCTCGGGGTGGACGGCGGCTACACGCAGCGGGACGTGATCGACGTCGCACGCATCTTCACCGGCTGGAGCATCGACCGGCCGCAGCAAGGTGCGGGCTTCGCCTTCCACGAGTGGGCCCACGACGCCGGGGAGAAAACCGTGCTCGGCACGAAGTTCCCGGCCGGGCACGGGATGGACGAGGGGCTGCGCCTGCTCAAGCTGCTCGCCGCCGCGCACGCGACGATGCACCACGTCTCCGCGCAGCTGTGCGCGCGCTTCGTCGCCGACGACCCCCCCGACGGCTGTGTGGACGACGCCGTCGCCGCCTGGCACCACTCGGACGGCGACATCCGCGAAGTGCTGCGGGCGATCTTCCACGGACCCGACTTCTGGGCGCCGCGCAACGTCGGGACGAAGCTCAAGACCCCGCTCGAATTCGTGGTGAGCGCCGTGCGGGCGGTCGGCGCGGAGCCGGATACCACCCCACGCCTGGCCCTGGTGGTCGCCCGGCTGGGTGAGCCGCTGTATCAGCACGTGGCGCCGGACGGCTACCCGGAGCGGGAGGACGCGTGGGTGAACAGCGGCGCCCTGCTGGCGCGCATGAATGCCGCCCTCGGCCTCGCGAGCGGCAAGCTGCCGGGCGTCACGGTGCGCCCGGACGCGATCGCGCCCGCCATTGTGGATGCCGATCAGCTCATCGCCGCGATCGACGCGCAGATCTTCGCCGGCACGCTCAGCGCGCATACCAAGCGGGCGATTCGCGACCAGCTCGCCGACATCCACGACCCGGCGCAGGCCCGGGTTCTGGCTATCGGAATGGCGCTGGGTGGGCCGGAGTTTCAGAGACAATGAACGGAAGGTCGGAAGGTTGGAAGGTTGGAAGGTTGAACGTGGAATGTACGAGGGGAGTGCCTTGAGCATGTCGATCACGAGACGGGTATTCGTGAGGTCGGGCGGCCTGGCGCTGTTCAGCCTGGGCCTCGATCCGTTGTTCTTGGCGCGGGCCGCATTCGCGTCCTTCCAATCTTCCAACGTTCCGTCCGGTCATCCGATTCTGGTCTGCCTCTTCCAGCGCGGCGCCGTTGACGGCCTCAACATGATCGTCCCCCACGGCGACGCCCTGTACTACCGCGAGCGGCCGCGGATCGCCGTACCGGCGCGGGACGTGATCGACCTGGACGGCTACTTCGGCCTGCACCCCGGCCTCGCCGCCTTGAAGCCCCTGTGGGACAACAAGAGCCTGGCCGCCATTCACGCCGTCGGGTCACCGGATTCCACGCGCAGCCACTTCGACGCCCAGGACTACATGGAGAGTGGCACGCCGGGCGTGAAGGCCACGCCGGACGGCTGGCTCAACCGCTACTGCCGGCACGACCGCGAGCACCAGGACACGCCGTTCCGCGCCGTCGCCTTTGGCCCGCAGCTGCCGCGCATCCTCGCCGGCACGGCGCCGAGTCTCGCCATCGACGACCTGCAGGCCTTCGGTCTGCGCGTACCGCAGGAGGCGGCGCGCGACCGCCTCACCCGTGCCTTCGAGGCGCTGTACGAAGGCTCGGCAACGGGGCTGCTCGCCTCCTCCACGCAGGAGGGCTTCGAGGCGATGCAGATGCTGAAGCAAGTGAATCCGGCGCAGTACCAGCCGGCGCATGGCGCCGAATACCCGCGCGGCCGCCTGGGCCGCTCCCTCCTGCAAATCGCCCAGCTCATCAAGGCGGAAGTCGGCCTGCAAATCGCCTTCGCCGACGTAACGGGGTGGGACACGCACGTGAACCAGGGGGCGAGCGATGGCCAGCTGGCCGCCCGGCTCAAAGAGCTGGGCGACGGGCTGGCGGCGTTCGCCCGCGACCTGGACGAGCGGATGCGGGACGTGGTCGTGCTCACCATGTCCGAGTTCGGCCGCACCATCCAGGAGAACGGCAATAGCGGGACCGACCACGGCCATGCCACCGCGATGTTCGCGCTCGGCGGTCCAGTGAACGGCGGGAAGGTGCTGGGCAAGTGGCCCGGTCTCGGCGTCGAGCAGCGCTTCGAAGGGCGCGACGTCGCAGTCACGACCGATTTCCGGGATCTGTTCGGCGAGATCCTCGTGCGCCACCTCGGGGCCGCGGACCTGGGGCCGGTGTTCCCGGGGTACAATCCGAACCCGGCACGCTTCCCGGGCGCCATCACGGCCTGACGAGTCGCGGCGTACCGCCGGGTCGGTCCGGGTAGTATCCTTTCTCCGTGCTCCAACCCGTTCCCAAGCTCCTCGCCGCGGCCGTTTCCGCCCGAACCACCAAGGCCTTCTGGCAATCCGCCGCCCAGCAGCTGAGCGAGCGGTGCGGGGGAGCGCGAGTGCAGCTCACCTACACGGGGCCGCACGAGTCCGGAGTCGTCCTGGCGGGGCATGCCGGCGGCGACGCGAAGCCCCACGTCGTAGAATGGGCCGACGGCGAGGGCCACCGGGTCGAGCTCTCCATCGACGGTGCACCGGACAGGTCTCAGCTTCCCGCCCTGCTCGAGGTGGTCGGGCTGCTCGCACCGATGGTCGCGAACCGTCTCGAGCTCGAGCGCGACCGCCGCTTCGGGACGTTCATCGTCGAGCTCTCCCGGTGGCTGCTCGCCGCCCCGGAGCGCGATCTGATCCTGCGCTACACCATGCAGAGCGTCATCAGCCTGGTGGACGCCCAGGGTGGCTACGTGGCGTTGCGCGAGCCGGGCAGCGACATGCTGCGCGTGGTGACCGCGATCGGGATGGGCGTGGAAATGAACGGCCTCGAATTGCCGCTCGAGACCAGCACTACCGGGCGCGTGGTGCGGACCGGCCAGCCGATCAAGACCGAGAATATCCTCGCCGAGCCCGACAGCTTTGCCCCGGCGGACCCCTCCCGCACGGCCCGTGCGGCGATGATCGTCCCGCTGCATACGTCCACTGGCGTGGTCGGTGCGGCGGGCGTGCTCCGCTACCTCCAGCTCGGCGCGCAGGAGCCGCCGCCGCCGTTCGGCATCGTGGAGCTGCACTACTTCACCGCCGTCGCGGCGCACATCGCGGGCGGCCTCGAGCTCACCCAGGCCGTCTCCGCGACGCGGGAGGCGGCGACCCGCGCGGCCGCCATGGTCAACGGCAGTCCCCTGCCCCTCGCCCTCGTGAACACCGTGGGCCGGGTGCAGCAGCTGAACGAGGCCGGGCGCCGGGTGTTCGGGCTCGCCCACCAGGGCGAGGCCGAGGGGCGCACCATCGAAGCACTCGGCCTTTCATCGAGCGAGGTGCCGTTCGCTACGGTGCTCTCGGCCGCCAATCACGCGGCCCCCTGGCACGGACGCGTCCTCGTCGCTCAGCCCTCCGGTGACCGCCGCCTCTGTGATTGCACCGTGACCGTGCTCTCCGGCCTCGGCTCCGACGATGTCCTGGTGGCGCTGTACGACCGCACCGACGAGCTCCGCGCCCAGCGGGAGCTGGTCGCCCGTGAGAAGCTGGCCACTGTCGGCGAGATCGCGAGCGGTGTGGCCCACGAAGTGAACAACCCCCTCGCCGCGATCCGGATGGAAGCCGAGCTGCTCAAGCGCGGGACGCGCGATGCCGAGACCGACGCGGCGGCCACCATCATCGTGCGCGAGGTGGACCGCGCCGCGCGCATCGTCCGCAGCCTGCTGCGCCTCGCCCGCCGCAGCGACACCGACCCGGTGCGGGTCCAGCTGAACGAACTGGTGCGGGATGTCGCTGAGATCCGCCAGCGCGTGCTCCGCTCGGACAACGTGGAGCTGCGGACGCGGCTCGACATGGCCGCCCCGCCGATCTTGGGGCTGGGGCAAGAGCTGCAGCAGGTGGTGATCAACCTGGTGACGAACGCCGAGCACGCGGTGCGCGCCTGCCGCCCGGCGGTCATCCAGCTGGCGACCAAGGCGCGGGAAGGGTGGGTGCAGCTCACCGTAGAAGACTCCGGACCGGGAGTGACCGCCGCGATCCGGAACCGCATTTTCGACCCGTTCTTCACCACCAAGGCGCCCGACGAAGGCACCGGGCTGGGCCTCTCGATCAGTCAGCGAGTCGTGTCCGAGGTGGGCGGCAAGATCTGGCTGGAGGACTCCGAAGAGCTGGGCGGGGCGAAGTTCGTCGTCGAGCTCCCCGCCGCCCCCGAGCGCGTCGAGGGAGCCGTCATCGGCTGAGGGTCCTTCCCCGTCTACGCTTCGAGTATGCGATGCCGATAGTAGGCGAGCGTGACCACGCCATACACGCCGATCGCGAGCAGCAGCGCACCCAACCGCCAATCGGCGCCGAACTTCCACAGGCCGGCGAGGGCGTAGAGGGCGCTGGCCACGAAGCCCACCATCACCGCTTCCTTGCGCGCCATGAGGACGCCGAAGACGTACCCCCAGCTGAGTCCCGCCAGGGCGAGCAGCGGCAGGCCTAACGGCAGGATGTGGCCGGGATCGATCAGGTTGAGCCCGCCGGCAAAGGCGCAGAACAGGCCGATCACGGTGTAACTGGCCAGATGCAGCGCCACGGGCAGGGGGACGGTGTCGAAACGATGCGTAGTCATGGCAGCGCGGGATTCGGGAAGGCGTAAAATACACGGAATACGGCTGGTGGCACAGAGGCACAGGCGTACAGAGGCACAGACCCGAAATGCGAGCGATCCGAACCTACTTGGAGCTGACGGCGCCGGACGATTTCCAGGCGACCTTCGGGGACTTCCCCGAGGTCACCGTCAGGCGCGTTGCGGTGGCGGAGGCTACCCCGGAGCTGTACCGCCGGTGCTACCGCACCGTGGGCGAGGCGTTTCATTGGCGCGACCGCTGGGATTGGAGCGACGCGCAGATCCGCGCCCACCTCGCCGATCCGGCGATCTCGCTGTACGTGGCGACGCGGCCGGGAGAGGGAGGAGCGCTGACCGGCTGGTACGAGCTGCGGCGCGTGCCGGATGACGACTCGGTCGAGATCGCCTACTTCGGTATCGTGCCGGAGCAGTTCGGCCGCGGCTTGGGCAAGCACCTGCTGTCCTATGCGGTACGCGACGCCTGGGCGCTGCATCCCCCCCCCGCACGGGTGTGGTTGCACACGTGCACGCTCGATCACCCCAACGCGCTGCCGAACTACCGGGCGCGCGGCTTCGTGTCGTACAAGACGGAAGAATACGAAGTAGATTTCCTCGCGTGAACCTTCACATCTCGAAGAAAAAACTCATCATCGGCGGCGCGCTGCTCGCGCCGGTGCTCGCGTTCGTCCTGTACACCTGGGTGTCCCTCACCTGGAGCTACTCCAGCGGGGAGCGCGCCGGCTACGTGCAGAAGTTCTCCCACAAGGGCTGGATCTGTAAGACGTGGGAAGGCGAGCTGGCGATGGTGTCGATGCCCGGGACGATGCCTGAGAAGTTCTACTTCAGCGTGCGCGACGACGTCGTCGCCCAGCAGATCAACGCCTCGCTCGGCAAGCGGGTCGCCATCACCTACCACCAGCACAAGGGCGTCCCGACGAGCTGCTTCGCCGAGACCGAATACTTCGTTTCCGCCGTGAAGGTGGTCGAGTGACGAGCGCCAACAGCTTCGGCAGCCGCGCCACGCTCACCATCGCCGGCCGCGCCTACGAGATCTACCGGCTCGATGCCCTGGAGAAGCAGGGACTCCCGGTCGCGCGCCTCCCCTACTCCCTCAAGATCCTGCTCGAGAACCTGTTGCGCCTCGAGGACGGCCGCACCGTGCGCCGCGGGGACGCCGAGAAGCTCACGCGCTGGGACCCGAAGAAAGTGCCGGACGAGGAGATCGCCTTCATGCCGGCGCGCGTTCTGCTACAGGACTTCACGGGCGTGCCGGCGGTGGTGGACCTGGCGGCGATGCGCGACGCGATGGCCCGTATGGGGGGCGATCCGAAACGGGTCAACCCCCTGCTCCCCGCCGAGCTCGTGATCGACCACTCGGTGATCGTGGACGAGTTCGGCACGCCCGGCGCGTTCCAGGTGAACGCCCAGAAGGAGTTCGAGCGCAACCGCGAGCGCTACGCCCTGCTGCGTTGGGCGCAGCGGACCTTCCAGGGCTTCCGCGTCGTGCCGCCCGACACCGGCATCGTCCACCAGGTGAACCTCGAGTACCTGGCGCGCGTGGTCTTCACGACCGATGGTCGGACCCCGCAAGCCTATCCTGACACCCTGGTGGGTACCGACTCCCATACGACGATGGTCAACGGCCTCGGCGTCCTGGGGTGGGGGGTGGGCGGGATCGAGGCCGAAGCCGCGATGCTGGGCCAGCCGGTCTCGATGCTGATCCCGCAGGTCGTCGGCTTCCGGCTCACGGGCCGACTCGCCGAAGGCGCCACCGCCACGGACCTCGTCCTGACCGTGACGCAGATGCTCCGCAAGAAGGGCGTGGTCGGGAAGTTCGTCGAGTTCTACGGCCCCGGCGTCGCCACCTTGCCGCTCGCCGACCGGGCCACCATCGGCAACATGGCGCCCGAGTACGGTGCCACGGTGGGGATCTTCCCCGTGGACCAGGAGACGCTGCGTTACCTCGAATTCACGGGTCGGCCGCCCGAGCTGGTGCGGCTCGTCGAGGCGTACATGAAGGAGCAGGGGCTGTTCCACACGCCCGATGCCCCGGCGCCCGTCTACTCCGACACCCTCGAGCTCGACCTCGGCACCGTCGAGCCGAGCCTGGCGGGTCCTCGTCGGCCGCAGGACCGCGTGTCGCTACGCGAGGTCGGCAAGACGTTCCTCGAGGCGCTGCCCGGTCTGATGAAGCCCACCTCGACGGTCGCGCCGCCCGCGCCGCTGAACGGGGGGCGGTGGGAAGGCGAAGGCGGCCCCGTCGCCACCGCCGTGGAGGCGCCGCCGCGGCGCCGCACCCACGTCAGTCTCACACTCGACGGCCAGGAGTGCCGCCTGCGGCACGGGTCGGTGGTGATCGCCGCGATCACGAGCTGCACCAACACATCCAATCCGTCGGTCATGGTCGCCGCCGGGCTGCTCGCCAAGAAGGCCGTGGAGCGGGGCCTGATGTCCCAGCCGTGGGTGAAGACGAGCCTCGCTCCAGGCTCCAAGGTCGTCACGGAGTACCTCGACCGCGCCGGGCTGACCCGCTACCTCGACCAGCTGCGCTTCAATCTGGTGGGATACGGCTGCACGACCTGCATCGGCAATTCCGGGCCCCTGCCCGAGGCCGTCTCGGCCGCCATCACTGAGGGGGAGCTCGTGACCTGCGCGGTGCTCAGCGGCAACCGCAACTTCGAGGGCCGCATCCAGCAGGAGGTGCGGGCGAACTACCTCGCTTCTCCCCCGCTCGTCGTCGCCTACGCGCTCGCCGGCCGCATCGACCTCGACTTCCACACCCAACCCCTCGGCACGGGGAAGGACGGCCGCCCCGTCTACCTGCGCGACATTTGGCCGACGGCCAAGGAAGTGGCCGACGTCATCCACACCGCGATCCAATCCTCGATGTTCCGGAAGTCCTACGGCGAAGTGTTCACGGGCGATGAGCGCTGGAGCGGCCTCCCCGTTCCGGAGGGCGACCGCTTCGCCTGGGAGCCGGACTCGACCTACATCCGGCAGGCGCCCTACTTCGACGGCATGCCCGATGTGCCCGGGCCGATCACCGACATCCGCGGTGCCCGCGTACTGTGCCTGCTCGGCGACAGCATCACCACCGACCACATCTCCCCCGCCGGCTCGATCCGCAAGACGAGCCCAGCGGGGACCTACCTCGTCTCGCACGGCGTGCAGCCCGCGGACTTCAACTCGTACGGCTCGCGGCGCGGCAACCATGAGGTGATGGTGCGCGGCACCTTCGCCAACGTGCGCCTCAAGAACTTGCTCGCCCCCGGCACGGAAGGGCCGGTCACCCTGCACCTCCCGGGCGGCGAGTCGATGTCGATCTTCGACGCCTCCGTCAAGTACAAGGCGGAGGGGACCCCGCTCGTCGTGCTCGCCGGCAAGGAATACGGCTCCGGCTCCTCGCGCGACTGGGCGGCCAAGGGCCCCCGGCTGCTGGGCGTGCGCGCGGTGATCGCTCAGAGCTACGAGCGCATCCACCGCAGCAACCTCGTGGGCATGGGCATCCTCCCCCTGCAGTTCACCGGAGAGGACGGCGCCGAGCGGCTCGGCCTCACCGGCCAGGAGCGTTTCGACATCACCGGGTTGCCGGGGATTCTCGCCGAAGGCTTCCCGCGAGGAAAAATGCTGACAGTGAAAGCGATGCGGCCCAACGGCGCGACGCTCGAGTTCCGGACCACCGTGCGGATCGACACGCCGCAGGAGCTGCAATACTACCGCCACGGCGGGATCCTCGAGTTCGTGCTGCGGCAGCTCGCGGGGAAATAGCAGTCGCTCCCGTCCTATCCCAAGCTTCACAACGGCTTCGACTTACCTTCACAATCCCCAGACTAGGTTGCCCTCTGACCTTTTCGGTCGAGGGATCATGCACCACCACAACGTTGGCAACGTGGACGCCGCCCTGCGTGGCATGCTGGGCATCGTGATGCTCGGGGTTGCCGCGTCGCTCAACACCCGCCCGTTTCTCGCGATCGGCGCCGCCGTCATCGCGCTGATGTTCTTCGGCACAGCGCTGACCCGGGTGTGCCCGGTGTACGCGCTGCTCGGAATTAACACCACCCGCACGAGCACGAAGGCCAGCGGAGTCTGACGTGCCCGACCAACTGCTCGAGCCCTATATCGAAGCCCTCGACGAATTCCCGTTGACCGGGCGGGCGGCCGAGAAGCTGCGCTCGGCGCTGCGCTACGCGATCCTCGCCCCGTCGAGCCACAACACGCAGCCCTGGCTGTTCCGGGTCCGGCGCGACACGCTGGAGCTCAGCGCCGACCGCACGCGCGCGCTCCCGGTCGTCGATCCCGACGATCGCGAGCTGACCATCAGCTGTGGCGCTGCCCTGTTCAACCTGGTCGTCACGCTGCAGCACTTCGGCAGCGAGCCGGTGGTGGAGCCGTTTCCCAAGGCCACGGCACCAGAAGTGCTGGCTCGGGTGCGCCTCGGGGGGGGGCCGCACGAGGCGACGGGGGAAGAGCACGCCCTGTTCCGTGCCATCCCCAAGCGCCGGACCTTCCGCCTTCCATTTCAGGACCGAGAGGTGGCCGAGCCCCTGCTCGCGGCGCTGCAGGCCGCCGCCGCGCGTGAGGGAGGCGCCTGGCTGCACATCGTGACGGACGGGCGCGCGCGCACCGCACTCGCCGACCTGGTCGGACACGGAGACCGACTGCAAATGGCCGATCCCACGTTCCGCCGCGAGCTGGCCGCCTGGGTGAATCCCAACCGCAGCCGCAGCCGCGACGGCATCCCCGGCTACGCGCTCGGCTTCGGCGACATCATGTCGGCCGCGGGCCCGCTCGTGATCCGCACCTTCGACATGGGGAAGGGCCAGGCCGCGCGGGACCGCGAGCTGGCGCTGGGCAGCCCGGTGCTGGCCGTGCTCGGCACGGCGGGAGACACGCCTCGGGATTGGCTCGCGGCCGGCCTTGCGTTGCAGCGCGTGCTGTTGCGGGCGCGCGTGGATGGCGTGTTCGCGTCGTTCCTGAACCAACCAATCGAGGTTCCGGAGCTGCGCGCCCCGCTCGCGCGCCTGATTGGCCGGGACGGCTATCCCCAGCTCGTGCTTCGCCTGGGGTACGGCGAGGACACCAAGGCCTCCCCGCGGCGGCTCCTCGAGGACGTCCTTACCGGCTGATCAGGACGCGGTGCACCGGATGTGGATCCGCTCGGCGAGCTCGCGGTCCACGGCGAACTCCGCGTAGCCGATGCGGAATACGAAGGCCGGATAGCGCTGGATCAGCTCCAGCTCCACTCCCGGCAACACGCCCAGGGCGGCCAGCTTGCCGGCCGGCCGACCGCCGGGATCTTCGAGACCCGAGACCCGGCCGCGGGCGCCCTCGAGGAGCGTGGTGAGCCGCACGGGCGTGGGAGGCACGCTCACGATCCCTCACGACCCCAGCGGGTCAGACGCTCCATCCAGGCGGGCGCTACCGGGTTTTCGTAGCCGCAGTGGGGACACCGGACCGTGTGACACAGTCCGCTGAGCGGGCAGCTGCGACAGACCGGCTGCCCGCGGTCTTCAGTGAACTGGCGCGCGCAGAAGCCGCAAACCAGCTCGCGATCCGTGACGACGCTCACCGGAGCCCCCGCAACAGCGCGTTCACCAGGTAGCCCACCCCGAAGGCGAACGGCGTGATGAAGGCCAGCATGCCCAGCGCGGTCTTGGTCCCGCGCTCCTTGACCATCATCAGGAACTGGGCCACGCAGGGCACGAACAGCGTCAACGTGACGCCCGCGACGGCGAGCTGCACGGCATCGAGCCGCCCGTGGCGGCTGAGGTCGAACAGGCCGGCGGCGCCGTAATCGCGTCGGAAGAAACCGAACAGGAAGACCTGCGCGGTCTCGACCGGCAATCCCAGCGCTCCTACCACGGGCTCGAGCGCGCGCACGGCGACGCGGAACAGCCCGGTGAGCTCTCCCGCCCACAGCAGCACGCTCGCCAGCAGGAACAGCGGCAGCACTTCGAGGAAA
This sequence comes from Gemmatimonadota bacterium, assembly GCA_041477065.1. Lineage (GTDB taxonomy): Bacteria > Gemmatimonadota > Gemmatimonadetes > Gemmatimonadales > GWC2-71-9 > 13-1-40CM-70-15. Next base: position 48,377 of record JBGOUQ010000008.1, on the reverse strand, counting down.
TACCAGTGCATGCGGGCGGCCGTCTTGGTGAGGACGTTGCCCAACCGAGGACGTCGCAGCGGCGGCAGCTCCATGTGGAAGCTCGCCCGCTCCCCCTGGAGTACCCGTGCCCCCAGGGCGCCGACGAGCACGAAGGTCGCGATGACCGCCCCGATCCACACGCTGAACGCCAGCGGCTGGCCCGCGAGCAGCGCGAGGATGACGCCGAGCTGCGCAGAGCACGGGATCGCGAGGGCGAGGAGCAGCGTCGCGAGCACGCGCTCCCGCTTGGTCTCCAGCGTTCGCGTGACCATCGTGGCCATGGTATCGCAGGCGAATCCCAGCACGATGGGGATCACGGCGCGCCCCGACAGCCCCAGGCGCTTGAACAGCCGGTCGACGAGCAGAGCCAAGCGGGGCAGATAGCCCGAGTCTTCGATGATCGAAAAGAAGAGGAAGAAGGCGCCGACGATCGGCAGGATGATCGCCACGGCGTAGCGCACCCCGAGCGTGAGCAGACCGTAATCGCCCACGAACAGCGAGCGGGCTGCCGGCCAGGGCACACCGGCGAAGAGGCGCTCGAGGAAGGGGTTCACCCCTCGCTCGAACAAGCCCCGGTCCAGCCAGTCCACCACCGCCCCGCCCCCGAATCGCCCGACGAACAGGTACAGCCCGAGGTAGACGATGAGCAGCAGTGCGGGAATGCCGGTGAGCGGCCGGGCCAGCGCGCGGCCCAGCCGGTCGCGCCAGCGCCCGCGTGCGCCGCCCCCCCCCCGGACCGAGAGCGTCCCGTCGAGCAGCTGCTCGGCGGCCCGCTGCCGCTCCACCGCGACGCGGTAGGAAGGCGGGGCGTCGAATCCCGCGACCGACCCTCGGGTCACCGCGGCGGCGCGGCGCCCGCCGTCGTTCTCGGCGCGCGCGACGATCGCCTCCGTCTCCGCGTCACCCTGGATCAGGAGGGCCGCGAGCGCCGTGGGATCGACCGGATAGACGCCGGTGAGACTGCCCCGCACGGTCCGGATAGCCGTGCCGACGCCGTTGCCATAGACGGGCGGCGCGCCGGCGGGACTGCGCGCCGCCCGCACGATGGCATCGCGCAACACGCCGAGACCCCGCCCTTCGACCGCCACGGTCGATACCACCGGCACCCCGAGCCGCACGCCGAGGCGGGCGGTGTCGATCTCGAGTCCGTGGCGCTCGGCCTCGTCCATCATGTTGAGCGCGACAACGAGGGGACGGCCCACTTCGGCCAGCTGCAGCGTCAGCGAGAGCATGCGCGGCAGGTGTTTGGCGTCGACCACGTGCACCAGCACGTCCACGCCACCTTCGAGCACCAAACGCCGCGCCACCCGCTCCTCTTCGGACGTCGCCAGCAGCGAGTACATCCCGGGCGTGTCGAGCACTTCGGCCGCCATGTCCCCGAACATCCCACGACCCCGGCACACTTCCACCGACGTGCCCGGGTAATTCGAGACCGTGACGTACCGCCCGGTGAGCCGGTTGAAGAGCGCACTCTTGCCGACGTTGGGTGCCCCGACCAACGCGACGCGGAGGGGCTCCGGGTGCTTGGGAACTGTTCTCATCCGTGAGAGCAACGCTACGCCCAGCCGGCAAAGGCGCCGTGAGCCCAATGGCAAGAACTCTTCAGGAATGCCGCGCTCTTCAGGTTTTCTTCATGTCGGTGCCCATATGTTTCGGGGAGCTGTACGGCGTGTCGCTCGCGTGTTGCCTACATGAGGAGGAGCTATGAGCTTGCGGTCGGGGAAATGGGGAGCAGTCGTCGTCGGCGCGATCCTCGCGCTCGGTCTCGGCGTTGCACGGGCGGCGGCCCAGGAACCGGACGGCGCGGATCTGTACCGGCAGCAGTGCCGCTCCTGTCACGGAGCGAAGGGGGTTCCGCCACAACGCATGATGTCCGTGTATCCGGGATTGAAGACGCTGGCGGACTCGACCTTCATGGCGAAGTTCTCGGTCGATTCCATCGTCGCGGTCCTGCGCCACGGCGCGGGCCGGGACATGAAGCCGTTTGGCGACCGGTTGTCCCCGGCGCAAATGACCGCCGTGGCCAAGTTCGTGAAGGGCCTCGCCGCCGCTCCGCACACTCCGTAGCCCACAACGAGACGGCCGGGCCGACCCGGCCCGGCCGTTCTGGACAACCGTACATCGGTCAGGGTCGCTGCGGCGCCGGGAACGTGTCGTAGTATTGCGGCGCGACGGCGTTTCGACCGCGCAGCGAGCTGAGGTACTGCGCCAACTCCTCGATCTCCTGATGGGACAGCGCCGGCGGCCCATACGCCGGCATCCGCGATTGCGCGTGGAAGCGACTGGGCGATTCCATGAAGCTGTGCAGCCAGCCCGCCGAATGCCGCAGCCCCACCGTGGTGAGATCCGGCCCCTCTTCTCCCCCTTGCCCGGCGATGCGGTGGCAGCCCCCGCATTGCTGCGCCTGAAACAGGGCGCGGCCGGCGCGCTCGATGGAGGTGAGCGGCCGCCCCACTTCCGGGGCGCCTTGGGGGGTGCGACCCGCCGCTCCGATCAGGAACCCCGCCCCGCCCAGGATCCCCACCAGCGACGCCATGGCCATCGGCCGATGCAGGAGGTTGCGTTTGCTGCCGCGATCAAAGAACGGCAATCCCAGCATCGTGAGCAGGAGCACGGTCGGGACGCCGACCGCGACCAAGCTCTCCAGCGAACCGGGCACCAGCTTGAGCAGCTGGTAGATGGGCAGGAAATACCATTCGGGCCGCGGGATATACGTCGTGTCCGTGGGGTCCGCCGGCGCCTCGAGCGGCGCCCCGAACGCCAGGGCCAGGAGGACGATGACGAGGACGACGCTCGCCGAGACGATGGCGTCCTTCCCCAGGATGTCCGGCCAGAACCGCATTCCTCCCCGCTTGGTGGCCGCGTACGCCTCACGGTAGAAGGCCGGATACGCGGGGTCCTTGGTCGAGGCCGGGGCCCCGACTTCAAGGGCTTTGGGACGCGCGGCGATGCCCTGGCGCACGACGATGACGAGGTGGACGAGAATGAGGACGGTCAGCACCAGAGGCAGCCACAAGGCGTGGAACGCGTAGAACCGCGCCAGCGTCGCCGCGCCCAGCTCCGAGCCTCCGCGCAGCAGCGACACGAGGGCCGAGCCGATCACCGGCGTCGTCCCCGCGATGTTGGTACCGACCGCGGTGGCCCAGTACGCCTTCTGGTCCCACGGCAGGAGGTAGCCGGTGAAACTGAACGCCATCACAACGAGGAACAGCCCGATGCCCATCACCCAGTTGATCTCGCGGGGGTATTTGTAGGCGCCGACCGAGAAGACCCGGATCATGTGTGCCACGATGAGGATCACCATGGCACTCGCCCCCCAATGATGGATGCCGCGCAGCAGGGAGCCGCTGGCGACCTGGCTGCTGATGAACTCGATGCTGTCGAACGCGTGATCGGGGGATGCGGAGTAGTAGGTCGCCAGGGTCGTGCCGGTGATGATCTGCACCAGAAAGACGGTGAGAGTGGCGCTGCCCAAGGTGTGCCACCAGGTTAGGCGGGCCGGGACCTCCCGGTCGAGGAGGTCGTGCTTCGCCCGCCGCAGATCCAAGCGCTCGTCGAGCCAGCGGAAGAGGGTCGTCATGGTCTCACACCGCAGCCTTCTCGGGGACCCCGAGACGGAAATCCTCGTACTGTGCCATGAGTACGCCGTTCTCGACCTTCACTTGCAGCGCGTCCAGCGGCCGGGGCGGCGGGCCGCCTAGCACCTGGCCGGTCTTGATGTCGAAATACCCCGTGTGACAGGGACAGCGGAAGACCTTCTTCTCCTTGTCGAGGAAGTAGTTGCACCCGAGGTGCGTGCACCGCCCGTTATAGACTCTGAAGTGCTCCCCATCCGCTGTGTAGATCCAGACGTTGCGGAGCCGGCGGGCCTCGACCCAAGCGTCGTTGACGGTGTCCACGAAATCCACCTTGGTCGGGACATCGGGGTCGAACTGCTCGATTTCGCCGAGCCGAATCCACTTCTCGACCCGCTTGTGCCGGAACGTGGGTGAGAGGAACGCCCGCACGGCCGGGACGCCCGCCAGCAGCGCCGAGAAAACGCCGCCGACCGCTGTCGCCCACCGCAGAAACCTGCGACGCCCGATGTCGAGGGCGCCCCCGGCCCCGCCCCCGCCTCCCCCCCCCCCCCCCCCTGGTGTCGTGGCCATGCTCCTCCTCCCGCTGGATGGTGCTCAGTTGCCCGGGATCGCCGTGCCGTGACAGGCGGTGCAGACCTCGGGATTCTTACGACGCATCCGCCCGGCGTCAAACCCCGGGCCGTGGGGGTTCACGTGCCGGCCCCCGACCGCCGAGTGACACGGCAAGCAGTCGCGCTCGACGTGGCAAGCGGTGCAGCTCTCCAGGCTCTGACGTGCCGCCTGGCCGTGTCCCGCCGAGAAAAAGCGGCTCGCATCGTGGTACCCCGACCGCAGCGGTCCCTTGGCGGACAGCCCTGCGGATGCGTGGCAGGCGGCACAGAAGCTCCCGGTGTTGTGGCAGTCGCTGCAGCTCGTCTCCCGCGCGTACGCCGCCGCCGGATGACGCGTCAGGAACCCGGCGGGATGGTAGCCGCGCCCGCCGCCCCCGGCATTGGGCCGGTGGCACTCCAAACAGTCGCTGCGGACATGGCAGCCGGCGCAAGTAGCGGGCGTCGTGGAGGCGAACGGCCCGTGGCGATTGGCGAAACTCTCGCCGTGGGACTCGGGCGGGTGCCGCAGCGGCTGCGCCCCGGCGCTCCGTCCCGGCCCGCGCGCCGGCAGCGCCGCCGAGACGCGCTGCGACGAGGCATGGCAGGCGAGGCAGCTCTCCCGGGTGTGGCAGGTGCCGCAGGACCGCGCGTTCACGCGCGCCGACGCGCCGTGCCGGGCGAGGAAATTCGCGTCCCGATGCGTGGCGGGCGCCGCCAGGCGGACCACGATCGCGCGCGCCCGGGGATCGAGGTCTAGCGCCTGGATGGCGGGCTGCTCGGGCGCGTCCACGTGGCAGGTGAGGCAGAAGTCACGCGCGTGACAGACCGTGCAGCTCTGCGCGACCGGCTCGCTCGTGCCATGGGCGAGCGCCCCATGCCCGGTCCGGCTCAGGAACCCGGGCTCGTGGTGCGAGGGGGGCGCCGGGAAGGCGGCGATGTCGACCTCCCGCAGGGTGGTGGCCTTGGGGAGCGGCAGGTGGCACGTCTGGCAGATCGTGTCCGCAGGCGCCAGGTGCGCGAGCCCGGGCCCGTGGCACTCCAAGCAGCGCTCGGGACGTGCCCGCTCGACGGCCATCCACTCCCCGCCCGCCGGGATGTGGCAGTCCCGGCAGGTCAGCGGCTCCGTGCCCTGCGCCGTCCGCCGGACCATCATCGGGACCAGGTCGTGTACGAATTTCAGGTTGCTGGGTTTTTGCGCGGTGTCGGCCGAGGGCCGCCAGCGCACGCGCGGCCGAATCGTGCCGTCATGACACGTGGCGCAGCTCGCCGAGTCGGGCCACATCGACGAATCCGGATCCTCGGCCCCGGCGTGACAGGCGGTGCAGACGGGGAACAGGCGCCGGTGCTTGAAGTGATCGAAGGCGCCGGCCGGCGTTTGTTGGGCCCCCCCCACTGCCACGCCCACTCCGGACAGCGCCAGCACGACGAGGAGGATCCGGAAGCGCGGCGCTCTCATCGGGCCGATCTCCCGCCCGGCAGCAGCCGAATCGCTGGGGGCAGCCCGGAGACATCCGCTCCGCTTCCAAACAACAGCGTCACGCGGGCACTGAGGCGCACCTGATCCCAATCGAACGCCGCCGCGTCCGGCCGACGGTGGCTCTCGGTATACCGATCGAGGGTCAACCCCAGACGCACGCGATCCGATGGCTCGGCCTGGGCGTCGATGCCGTACACGTGCAGCACCGCCTCGTTGAACCGGAACTCCAGCGGGCGATCGACCGTCGACCCCATCAGCGTCACCGTGAGATGCGGCGAGGGGCGGTAAGAGATGCTCCCGTCCAGGCCGGCGGCGGCGGCCCCCGGGCCCAGCTCCCGCCGGTACCCGGCGTCCAAAGACCAGCCGGGCAGAGGTGTCGCGGTGGCGCCGATGTCCCAGCGCCACCCGTCCCCAGTCGCGCTGAAGAGCGGCGTCGCCGTTTCGGCGTTCTCGTACCGGTACCGCTCGTAATGGCCCCGCACCACGAGTTGGTTGCTCGCCGTGACGGCCACGCTCGCCTCCACGGCGTGGTAGGGCACGGGGCTGAACGCTCCCCAGATGGTCCAGAGGTCGAAGTGCGGCCGGTAGCGTCGCACTCCCACGGTCGCGCGCACGGCTCGAGCGATATACCCGAGCGACGCTTCCGCACTCCCCCACCAGCCGGCGGCGAGGTCATAGTCGGCCCCTCCCGCCAGCCGCACCGTGGGCAGCGGCCGCACCACCGCGTCCACGCCGATCCGCTCCGAAACGAAGTAGTGCGAGCGCGGATCCACTTCGCGCTGGTAGTCGGCCCGCACGTCGATCGCCTCGGATCGCCATCCCGCGCCGGCCCCGGCCACGATCTGGCGGCGCCGTGGCTGGAAGTCGTCCAGGGGATTGAGCGCCGCGCTCGTCACCGGCAAGGCGGCACCGCGCGCCAGCCCCCGTCCCAGGTACCCATCGATGTCGAGCCCGCGCCGCAGGTCCCGCCACCGGAGACCGGCGCCATCGAAGCCGCTCGTGCCCAGTCGGGACGCCACGACCTGCCGGCCCAGCCGGGCAGTCGCGTCACTGGCGGCGTACTCGGCGTATCCCTGCAGCAGCTGGACCGCCGGATCGGTGCCCGGCCACACGTCGGAAGCGCCCAGGTCGAGCCCCAGACGTCCCGTCACGTGCACGCTCAGGCCGGGTCGCCCGAGGCCCCACACCGTGAGGTCGGCCGCCGTCGTCAGCGGGCCGCCGCGGCGAGTGGGTCCGGGCCGGAAGAAGGTGCAGAAGGCGGCCCCCGGCACGCACTGCACGGCGAACCCGTCAGCGGTCGTCGGGCCGTGGCCGGGAAGGCCGACGGTGTCGCCGACGGCGACGCTATCCAGCGCGACGCCCCGGTAGGAGACCCCCTGCGCGCGCGCATCGAGGCGCAGGCGGTATCCCTGGGCGCGGATCTCGCCGCCACTACCCAGGAGCAGCGCGACGGTCGCGGTGAGCAAGGGCAGGCGGCGGGTCAATGCAGGAACGCCCAGAGCACGAGGACGATCATGAGGATCCCGAGCCCGAGGGAGGTGAAGCCGAAGATGACGGACCACAGATACGCCGCGTCGGAGGCCGGTGGTGCGACGAGCGCTTCGGTCTTGCCCTCCCGCTGCAGCCGTTCGTATTGCAACGGGTGCTCCTCCTTTATGTATTCGGTCGTCGCCCGTCCCGTGAAGATGACGGTGTCGATCGGGAACTTCTCCGGCCGCAAGTGCACGTTGAAGAAGTGGATCGTGAAGATGAAGCTCAATGCCAGCAGGGCCTCGTCACCATGGATGATCGTGGCCACGTTGAACACCCAGCCCGGGAAGATCCTGGCGAAAAACTCCGGGAACCAGAGGAACAGGCCGGAGGTGCCGATGATGGCGACGCCCCAAAAGACGCCCCAGTAGTCGAACTTCTCCATGTAGCTGAAGCGGTCGAATTGGGGCTGCGGTCCTCGCCCCAGGAACCACTTGAACATCTGCACCACGTCGCGGACGTCCTTGGGCTGCGGGACCATGGAATTCGGCCCCCAGAAGATCCCCAGCTTGTCGGTGGTGTGGAGCAGCCGATAGGTCAAATGCGCGATGTGGGCGAAGAAGTAGCCGAACGTGATGAGGGCGCAGATCCGGTGGATCGAGCCGGCCGCTTGCAGTCCCCCGACGAGCCGGATCAGGGTCCGAGCCCAGGGCGCGTAGGAGAAGCGCAACGGCAGCCCGGTGATCACCAACCCCAAGAACGAGACGATGACCAGCGCATGCAGCACGCGCTCCATGGGCGTGAAGCGCCAGAGGTACGGGCCGGCCCCACGGCGCGAGGCGTCGAGGGGTCTGGTCATGCCGATGCTCCGGTGGGCGCGTGGCGCGCCCGGACGCGGTTGATCGCCAGGCGCGTCAACCACAGCGCGGTGTGGAGCAGGAAGAACCCCATCACGCCGACGAGCAGCGCCGTCATGAACAGCCAGGGCCAGAACAACAACGGGTATTTCGCGCGCTGGGTCGGGTCCCCGTGCGCGTAGTACCGGGCGAAGTTCTCGTTGGCCCCGGCGTGGCACTTGCGGCAGGTGGCGAGCCGGTTGCCCGGGAACACGGACGACCCGAGGGCGGAGGCCGGGAGCATGCTGTGCGCGGTGTGGCAATCGCTGCACTTGGCGGCGAGGCCCGACCCCAGTCGCGTCACCTGCCCGTGATAGGTCTCGAAGTAGGTCTCGTACACCTTTTCGTGACAGCTGCCGCACTCTTCCACGACGCTCAGCTGCCACTGCGGTTGATCGGCGCGCACGATGGCGTGGGCCGTATGGCAGTCGGTGCAGACGGGCCGGCGGAGCGTGTCCGCCTGCATGCGCGGGCCCTTCGCGCCGTGGGCGGAGTGCTCGAAGACCTCCGCGACGCCCACGTGACAGGCGCCGCAGGTCCGTGGGATGTTGGCGCGATTGACCGAGGACGCTGCGGAATCGGCCGGGAGCACCTTGTGCGCGCCGTGGCAGTCGTTACACGTCGCGGAGACCACCAAGCCGTCACGGGTCAGCGCCGTCCCGTGTACGGTCTGGAAGTACTGCATCACGGCGGTCCGCGCCTGGGCCTTGTCGGCGGCGGAGAAATAGGTCCCGATGATGCGCGCATCGGCGTGGCAGCTGCCGCACAGCGCCGCTACGTTGAGGGGATGGGTCGGTGACTGGCGGTCGGCCGCCCCATACACGCGGTGCGTCCCGTGGCACCGTACGCACGTGGGGGCATCGCCCGTCGCCGCCGCGTTGGCGGCGTGGATCGACGCCGTCCAGTCGCGCCCCTCCGACTCGTGACAGGTCTGGCAGGGCACGACCTTGGCCGTCACCTGGTGCGGATACCCGGCCTCGAAGCCGCGATGGCACTCGGTGCAGCGGAGGCCGCGATGGCGAGTGTCCTCGAGCACGGCCGCCGGGACGTAGAGCGCGCTGTCGTGGCCGGCGCCGACCCGACCGGTGATGAAGTCGCGGTTGCCGTGGCATTTCTCGCACACCACCACTTGCGACCCTTGCGCGAGCGCCGGCGCGCCGACGGGCAGGGCCGCGGCCGCGAGCAGCCAGGGGAGCCAGGCGAGCATCCGTGGAGCCATCGTCTCAGCCCCGACCTGCGTGCATGGCCGGGATCTTGTGGCAGGCTTCGCACGGCTTAGGGGAGTAGTGCCCGACCGCGCGGTCGGCGTGACACGACGTGCACACCTCGCGAGACCAGCGGCTGAGGCCCGGAGTAGATGCGTGGCACGTCACGCACGCTGCATGCGCGGTCTGCGCGTGTTTGGCGAGCGCGCCCCCGCGATGGCAGGAGAGACAGTTCCGCTCGGGCTGGTGATGCTGATCGTGGCAGTTGTCGCAGCGCAGCTCGCGCGCGTTCATCGAGGGCGGCGCATGACACGCGGTGCACGCCAAGCCGGCCTCGCGATGGACGCCGTGCGAGAAATCCCCCGTCGCGAGCGTGCGGGTCGCCTCCGGAGCCCCGCCCGCGCCGGGGTGGCACGCGGCGCAGTTTAAGGGGTTGATCGCGCGATGATGGCAGGCGTCGCACGAGGCTGGTGCGCTGATCGTCGTTCCGCCATGTCGCTCCAGGGGCGTGTGACAATCGGCGCACGACAAACCTCCCCGGAGCAGGTGCGGCTCGTGGTCGAACTGCCGCCCCTGGAAGGCCACGCGCGAGCGCTCCACCCCGAGGTGGCAGCGGAAGCAGGCGTTCTGCCCTGCCGGAGGCCCCAAATCCACGCGGGGCACGTCGTAGGGCACGCCGCCCGCGCGCACCGCTTCACGCACGAGATCGATGGCGGCGTGGAGCAGCTGATCGGCGTAGAGCACGTTGTGTGCGGCCTTGCCGAGCCGCACCAAGTCCACGTTCTCTTGGGCCTGGCGCAGCAGGCTGTCGGCGGCGGCGCGCCGGGCGAACGGCGCCCCGCGCGCGGCCGCTTGCGCGCTCGCGACCACGGGCGCCACCCGGCCGAGCTTCCGCTCCATCTCCTGCTGCCAGGAGGGCAGCACGTTGGCGTAGCGGATCCCGTGGCACGAGAGGCAGGACGCCTCTCCGGCCAGCCGGACGCCTTCGTGTCCCCGCACCCGCTGCCCCAACGCGTGACAGCCGAGGCAGGACACCCGCGCCAGAAACATCTTGCTGGGCACTCCCGGGGCGCCGTGCCCGCCCAGCCCGGCATAGAGGCGCCGCTGCGCCTCGTGGGTCTGCGTGTGGCAGCTCCGGCAATCGAGATCGAAGGTCGCCGCCAGGGACACCACCCGGTGCTCGATCGGAGTGTGACACTGCGTGCACTCCACCTTGTGCTCGGTGATGTGGACCCGGTGCACGAGGGTCGTGTTCTCGAACTGGCCGAGGCGCGCGGGCTCATTGTGGCAATTGAAGCAGCGCGAGCGCTCGGCCATGCCGGTGCCGGCCGTGACCTCGTTGTGGCAGGACACGCAGGAGATCCGGTCCTGCACGTACTGGGCATGATCGACCACGTAGCCCGCCGGGGAGACCACGCGCGGCGGCATGGGATGACACCCGGTGCAGCCCGCGATCGGCGCGCCGGGCGGCCGGTCCTTGAAGTGGCACAGGAAACACGTCGCGTCGGTGACGGCCACGTGCTCGCCCTGCACGATCTGGGAGTGGCAGCTGGTGCAGCGCAGCTGCTTGCCGCGACGCAGCTCCCCCAGGTGCTTCGCATGATCGAATCGCACCCCCTTATAGTCGACCACGCCCTCGACCTTCCGCTCCGAATGGCACCCGGAGCGCAGGCACGCCGCGTCTTCGATCTCCGCCCACGGCTTCACGCCGTAGGCGCCGGTGATGTACTTCACGACTTGATTGGCCGCCTGGAGCTTCCCCATCGCCTCCGCCCGGATGCCCGGGGCGTAGTGGCACTTGATGCACGCCACGTCCCGGTGCGAAGAACTGGCCCAGGAGTCGTAGTAGGGACGCATGATGTGGCAGGTCTTGCAGAAGCCCGGCCGGCCGCTGTACTCGACGAATCCCACGGTCCCCACGCCCGCCAGGATCACCGTGAGAATCGCGATGGGAATCAGGAGTCGCAGCAGCCGGGAGAGCCGCCGCAGCCGGCCGGGAGGAGCGGTCACGGCCCCTCCGCTTTACCCTCGAGCGCGCGCAACGCGAGCCACGCCAAGGCCAGCCCCGCCAGGGCGAGGAACCACACGGGGAGCAAGACCAGCTTGTGCTCCCATTGCCGCTCCTCGGCCACTTGGGCCATACCACGCAGGTCCTGGGAGATGGAGCGGACACGCCGGCCCAGGTCGTCGATCTGGTCGACGTCGAGGGCGTGCTGAGCCTTGGCGATCTGCAGGTAGTACGTCAGGGCCGTCTGGTACCGGAACCGGGCGTCGCCGGTCTGCCGCCCCACACGTGAGAGCCGAGCGAGAGCCTCTTCGCCCGCGCGCAGGTCCTCGGCGGCCCGGATGGTGTGCTGTTGGATCTCGGTACCCAGCGTGTGGGCGTGACTGCCGGGCGCGTGACACTTGGCGCAGGCGGAGGCGATGCCGTCGGCCGGCACGCGCTCCGTGCCGTGATTGCTGTGGCACCCGAGGCAGCCCGCGAGCTTCCCCGCCGACGCGGCTCGGCCGTGGGGCCCGTGCTCAAACGCCTGGTCGACCAGCATGTGGCAGCGGCCGCACACATTGGCGACTTCGGTCACCCGCGGCGGGAGCGCGGAGTGCGAGCCATGACAGCCGATGCAGGTGGGCGCCGCGAAGTTCTGGTCCCGGAGCAGTGCGACCCCATGCGCGCTGCGCCGGAACTGCTCGACCTGGTTGGTGGGCAGGCGGTACTTCGCCATCAGCAGCTTGTCCTCGTGGCACCGCGCGCACGTGCCCGGGATGTTGCTCGGGTACACCGTACTCCGGGCGTCGTCGGGCCGCAGGATCGTGTGGGCATCATGACAGTCGGTACACGTCGGCGCGTCGAGATTGTTGCTCTCCAACAGCAAGCGGCCGTGCCGGCTGGTGCGAAACTCGGCGACCTGGCCGCTCGGGAGCCCGTACTGTCGCATCCGATTGGGATCGGAATGGCACGCGCCGCACAGGGCGACGGTCGCCACCTTCCCGGGCTTCCCGATGAACCGGCCCCGATGGGCCGCCGGCAGGACGAACGCCGCGGGATCCCCCCCATGACAGTCGTGACACCGGATCCCGCGCTCCGCATGCACGCCGAGCACGAACGCCGTCCGCTTGTCGGCGTGACAGGCGACGCATCCGTAGGTGGTATCCAGCGCCGGCTCCGGCGCCTGCGCCGGCGTGGCGCGGGCCCCGGCGGGCCAGCTGAGCGCCGTGACCGCGAGGGCGGCGAGCAGCGCGCGGCACTTCATCGCGGGCTCCGCTGGGACCGAGTCGTGTCGGGCGCGGGGCGCGGAGTGTGGGGACCAAGCTGGGGCAGCGCCGCACCGGCCGGCGCAGCGGGCATCGGTTCGCCCACGGACTGCGGCACGAGCGAGGCCGCCGGGGGAACCCCTTGCAGCTGCCGGCCGGCGATCCAGGCCCCCACAAACCCCACGAAGAAGAGCACGCCGAGCGCCGTAACGGCCCGTCGGCGCCGGAGCGAAGGCTCGTCGCCGCGGTCGAACAGGGGCACGAACGCCAGCCCCAACCCGAGCAGGGTGAGCCCGGCGAACCCCCATGCCCCCAGGTAGTGGGTCAGCCCGCGGGAAACGTCCACGACTATCCAGGTGGAGAGGATCGCCCGCGGCAGCGTGGCGGGATTGGCCGGATCGCCGACGGGACGCGGCCAGAGGATGGACACCGTCAGGGCCACCGCGCACACCACGACGGTCACCATGAACGACCGCAGCAGGTGATTGGGGAAGAAGACGCGACCCGTCGAGGGATCGGCTGGAGGGAGGGTGCCTCCGCCGCGCATCGGTGGAGCCACGCCGTGCCGCCGCACGATGGCGAAGTGAAACACCAGCAGCACCAGGGCGAGCCAGGGGAGGACGATCACGTGGATGGCGAAGAACCGGCTCAGGGTGGCGCCGGAGACGATCGGATCGCCCCGCAGGAGCCCGACGGCCAGGCCGCCCACGAGCGGGATCTGGGCCACGGCGTTCAACGCCTCCGTCGTCGTCCAGTAGGCTCCCTGGTCCCACGGCAGCAGGTAGCCGGTCATGCCGAAAGCGAGCACCAGGACGAGGAGGAGCACGCCGATGAGCCAGCTCGTCTCGCGGGGCGGCCGATAGGCGGTATCGAAGAACACCCGTCCCATGTGCGCCAACACGGCGATCACGATGAGGTTGGCCGTCCAGACGTGGAGGTTCCGAACCAGCCACCCCAGGGGGACGTCGGAGACGATGTGCTGAATGCTGGGATAGGCTTCCTGAACGGAGGGCCGGTAGTGGACCGAGAGGAGGACGCCGGTGGCGACGAGAAAGACGAAGAGGAGATACGCGACCCCGCCGAGGGCGTGCCGCCAGCCGACATGCGGCGCCAGCCGGTAGCGCAGCGCCTTGCGGAAGGCCTGGTCGATGGGCAGGCGGGCGTCGATGGGCCCGTAGAGCAAGCCGAGGAATCGCAGCACGCCGAGCAGCCCCGCGTCGGTGCCCGCCTTGAGATCGGCCCAGAATTGCGCGGCCCACTGTCCGACCGCGCGCGCGATGCGCCCCAGCATCATCGCTCCGTCACGTACACGGCGTCCTGGCGGACGAACACCGCGTAGTGTTGCAGCGGTACCGTCGTGAGGCCGCGGACGACGTTGCCGTGGAGGTCGTAGACCAGATGCGTGCACGGCGAGACGATGCGCAGCGACACGGCGTCCCACTCCAGAATGCACCCGTCGATCGGGGAGGTGCCCTGGAGCGCGGCGTAGTCGCGATCCCCGGCGTGGACGACGAGCACGACCCGAGTCCCCCAACTCACCACGCGGCTCGCGCCGACGGGAAAGTCGGCCAGCCGCGCCACCCGGGCCGCCGGCTGGAGCTCCGGGATCTGGAGATAGTCCCCTGGAAGGAGATAGAGGGCGGCCGCGAGCGCGAGCCCGACGAGTGTCAGCGCGACGACCCCGCCGAGCAGGTACTCGTTGAACCCCGGCTTCCAGCGGCGCGGCTGCCCATCGCCGGCCGGATCCGTTTTGAGCTCCGCGGCCATCGATCCCCCATCGGCAGCGATACGGCGGTGTTTCCAGACTACACAGAATCGGAGCCCCGGCAACCTCCCGGTTTCCGGGGCCCCATTGGCTTCTGTCGAGAACTAGGCTACTGCAGGCTCCCCCGCACCCGGAGTCCGGGCGGCGGCGTCGCGTGCACCGTCAGGTCCAGGTTCGGCGGCGCCAACAACCCGTACGTCTGCTTCAACGCCGCGATCGACGAGGTGAGGAGCGCTTGGAGCAGGAACGGATTGTGCACGCCGTTCCCGGCGGCCGCATGCGCCGCGAATCCCTTTCCGAACACCCTGCCGGCGAGGAAATACGCCCGGTCGTTCGTCGAGGCAAGGGCCGCGTTGTACAGGGTACCCTTGGCGACCGTGGTGGTCGTGCTGCCGAAATTCAGGGCCGCCGAATCGGCGGGCGTGGCCCGCGCGACCATCTGCGGGAGCAGTCCGCCATCCGTCGCGTCGATGGTTCCGTTGCCGTTCGTGTCGAACCAGATCTGGTCGAGCTGGTTGTCGAGCGTGGCCTGCACGGACTGGAAGGCGGATCGCGCGGCCTGCTGGGTCAAGTGGCAGCCCGAGGTCGCGCAGGCGCTGAAGTCGCGCTTGGTCAGCGTGTCGCCGCAGCTCTGGCTCGCCGTGGGAATGCCGGCCGTGTCGATGCACGGGATCGGGGTGAACAGGTGGCCGACGCTCTGGAACTTGAAGGCCCCCGTCGCCTTGTCGGTGATCGTGGTGCGCGCGACGTGACAGGTGGCGCAGAGCCTCGGGTTCGCCGCCGTGCCGTGGCTGCTCACGATCTGGTTCGTGTCGTAGGTGAAGTTGGGCGGGATCCAGCCCACGTTCTGGCCGATCACCAGCAGCCCTTGGGCGCCGTGGGGCCCCCGGGCGGACGAGGTCGCCGAAGCCGTGCCCCAGGGCGGCGTGCCGGCCCGCGAGTGGCAGCGCACGCAGATCTGGTCCATGCTCGGCTCGGAGAGCGGGGCCCGCAGCTGAGCCGGGTAGGGTGAGCCGTGCGGATCGTGGCACACCACGCACACGATGCGCTCGAGCTTACCGGACGCCTTCTCCTGGTAGTTCGTCGTCGTCACGCCGAACTTGACCCGCATCGCCGTCTGACCTTCGTGACACGGCTGGCACGTGGCGTTAGCCCCGGCGACGGCGAAGCCCGGCCCCGAGCCGTGGGCGGATTGCACCCACTGATCCACGAACGGCTCGTGCGTCCCGGTGTGGCACCCCCCGCAGCCGTTCGCTTTGGCGGTGTCGACTTCGATCGACGCGAGCGGGTGATTCGCGTTCACGTCGGGGTTCTGCACATGCGTGAACCCCGGCCCGTGACAGTTCTCGCACTGGACGTCGTGGTAGGCCGAGTCCGGCTTGACCAGGTAGCCTGCCGCGTGTCCGACGTTGTTCCCCAACTGCGAGACGGTATGGCACCCGTTGCAGGCGGACGAGGCGTGCCCCGAGCCCTGGAGGTCCACCCAGGCGCGCGAGTGCGCCGTCACACCCCAAGAGGCCTGAACCCCGACGTGGCAGTTGCCGCACGTCGTGCGTTTGGCCGCAACGTCGAAGTAGCCGAGGAACCCATTCAGGGTGTCGGGTGGCGGATTGAACGACGCCCGATCGCGGTACACGATCTTCTCGTCGGTACAGGCGACCAGCGCCGCTGCCGCGAGCAATGAAGTCAGAAGACGGATGCGCGTCATGTTCGGCTCCCTCGCACGTTCTGGTGACGTCCCAGCCTACCGAATGACAAGCTCGATATCACCCAATGAAGGATTTGTGAAGGTCGAGTGAGGGTTCGGTCGGCCTCATTTCGGCACCCTCACAGAGCCCTTCGTCATGATTTACGCCTTTCTTCATGCGCCGCCACCCAGGTTGTTTCGAACCTGAGATTCCAACGAGGCGACCCATGGCACGGAAACCGATCGTGGTCGGCGTGGATGCGTCTGAGCCGGCCGCCCGCGCAGCGGCGCTGGGCTGGCGCATGGCCGAGGCGGAGGGTACAAAATGCCGGCTGGTCCACGCCGCGCGGGACCCTTGGGCCGCGTTCGCGACCTTGGACGTGCCCGAGCGCGCAACGCTGCTCACCGCGGCCCAGCTCGACCAGGAGCGGGAGCAAATCTGTACCGCCCTCCGGGACGCCGTCCCGGCCGCGGCACTCAACGATCTCGTCGTCCGAGTCGGCGGGCCCGCGACAGTGCTGAGCCAGGAAGTCGAGCGGCTCGGCGCAGGCGTGGTCGTACTGGGAGGCAAGAACCACTCGGCGTTGGGCCGCTGGTTCGGCGGGAGCACGAGCGTCAACGTCGTGCGCACGACCCTCGTGCCGGTGCTGGTGACCGCCGGGACGCGGACGACCTTCCGTCGCGTGCTGGCGGCAGTGGACCTGTCCGACGCCTCCGGGCCGACCCTGGACCGCGCCCAGGAGTACGCCGACCTGTTCGGGGCGACGCTGCGCGCGATCAGCGTGTTCGAGCCGCTGCCCACGATTCCCGAGGCTTTCCCGATCAACGTCGAGGACTACTACCGGCTGGAAGAGGATCTGCTGCGGCAGGAGGTCTGGCCGCGGGTCCGCCGGCGCGGCGCGGAGACGCTCGTTCGCTACGGCATGACGGTGGACACGCTGCTGCGAGAGGTGGCCGAATGGCCCGCCGACTTGCTCGTCGTCGGCTCGCACGGCCGGGGGTGGGCGGAGCGGATGCTGCTCGGGAGTGTGACAGAGCGGCTCCTGAATCACCTGCCGACATCATTGCTGGTGGTGCCCGTCCGCAGCGCGAAGCCCCTGACCGCGAAGTCCCTGCAGACGGCAGGGGCTCGCTAGGAGTCCATATGGACAGGGCGGCGCTCATCAAACGTCTGAACGAGGATCTCGCCGGCGAATTCGGCGCCATCGTCCAGTACATCACCTACGCGGCGAAGGCGACCGGCCCCTATCGACCCCAGCTGTCTCAGTTTTTCTCGGGCGAGCTCGCCGACGAGCAGGCTCACGCTCAGTTCTTGGCCAACAAGATCGTGGCCCTTGGGGGTGAGCCGACCACCCAACCACGTCCGGTTCCCAGCGCGAAGACGGACCGGGAGATGCTGCAGGCGGTGCTCGAGGCCGAGCGCAAGGCCGTCGCCGACTACACCCAGCGAGCCAAGGACGCGGAGACCATCGGGGATAAAGGGCTCGTAGTCCAGCTCGAGGATATGGTGCGGGACGAGAGCGCGCATTCGGATGAGACGGAGCGAATCTTGCGGGACTGGCCCGTCTGACGAGTAATGCAAAGGGGGCCTCTCGCGGGGCCCCCCCCCCCAAACTCCCACCAGCGCCGTCGTTCAGGCCTTCAGGGCCTTCTCGACCGGCTTCACTTCGATCTTGATCTGGCGGGGTTTGGCCGCCTCCAGCTTCGGCAGCAGCACCGTCAGCACACCCATCTCGTAGGTGGCTTTGATGTGCTCCGGATCCACCGACGCCGGCAGGGTGAAGGTCCGCTCGAACGCACCGTAAGTCCGCTCATAGCGGTGCACCTTCTCCGCCTTCTCCTGCGCGATCTGCTCCTTGGTCCCGGTGATCGTGAGCAGGTTCCCCTCGACGCCGATCTTCACGTCTTCGGGCTTCACGCCCGGGATCTCGGCGACGATGCGCACGACGTTGCTCTCCTCGAAGATGTCCACGACCGGCGTCCACGCGGCGGTGGCGACCTCGCCCTGCGGCAGATCGAAGAAGGCGTAGGGCTCGTTGAACACCCGGCCCATCCGCCGCTCCAGGTTGTACAGCAGGTCGAGCATCGGGTCTCTGGGTTTGCGCGTGATGCTGAACATGGGATTCCACCTCCCGTTACAGGTACGCCCATATCGTAGCGCCGGCGCGGTGAATGCACCGTGAATCACGCGTGAGAATACCGAGCCCTGCCCCGAAGGTGCTTCAACCGGAGGTGCTCCTCCCGCTCCCGTTCGTCCAGCGTGCCCTGGACGGCGGCGATCTGCCCGCGGAGGCCCGGCCCTACCCGCCGCTCCAGCGTGTTGACCTGACGCGACGTGCGGGCGAGCGCTTCGCCCAGACGTCGCAGCAGCGCTTCCCGCGGGGCGGCGTCGAGCAGCAGTTCCGTCAACGCTTCGAACTCGCCCGCCGCCGCCACGGTCGCCGCTCCGATTCCCCCGGGGGCCATCCCGCGCGCGGCCAGCGTGCGCGCGAGGGTCGCGTGAGCGCCGATCGTCGACACCGGAATGCCCCATATCGAAGCGGGCTCCACCGTGACGGCCAGCTCCCGCGTCGGCCAGCCGACGGCGCGCAGGCCGTCGCGCCCATGCCGAGCCAGCGCGGGCAGCAGCGCCGCGTAGGCGCGCCGCGTGCGGTCGGCGATCTGCGCCCGGGCGTCGGCGGCCGGACGGGCGAGGCCGAACAGCCGGACCACCAGCGCTTCACGCTTGCGGCGCAGCAGCGCGACGCCGTGGGCGACGCGATCGAGCCGCCGCGCTGCGCGCAGCAGGTTCATTCGGGTCGCGGCCAGGCCGGCGCTCACGGGTGCCCACCACCCAGATGCGCGGCCCACGTCACGTCACTCAGGCGGAGCAGGTCCTCCCGCGGGAGCGTGGCGAGCAGGCGCCATCCCGCGGCAATCGTCTCGGCCGTGGTTCGGCGGCCGGCCCCCTGGTGCACGAACTCGCGCTCGAAGCGCTCGGCGAAGGCGAGGGCGCGGCGATCACCCTCGGCTAGGCCCTGCTCGCCGACGATCGCCGCCATCTGCCCCGCCTCCCGCCCCCGCGCGTAGATCGCGTACAGCTGGTCCGCCCACTCCCGGTGCTCGGGCACCGTTTTCCCGGAGCCGATCCCGGCGTTCATGAGGCGCGAGAGCGAAGGCAGGACGTCGATCGGCGGGAAGACGCCGCGGCGGTGGAGATCGCGGCTCAACACCACCTGACCCTCCGTGATGTAGCCGGTGAGGTCGGCGATCGGGTGGGTGATGTCGTCGTCGGGCATGGTGACGATGGGGATCTGAGTCAGGGAGCCGGCGCCTCCCGCCACGATGCCGGCGCGCTCGTACAGGCTCGCGAGGTCGGTGTACATGTACCCCGGATAGCCGCGCCGTCCCGGCATCTCCTCCCGCGCCGTCGCGATTTCCCGCAGCGCCTCGCAGTAGTGCGTGAGGTCCGCGATGACCACGAGCACGTGCATGCCGGCGGTGAAGGCGAGGTACTCCGCCTGCGCGAGCGCGACGCGCGGCGCCAGCAGCCGCTCGATGGTCGGGTCCCGCGTCTGGTTGAGGTAGAGCACGCTGCGCTCCATCGCGCCGCTGCGATCGAAGCCCGCGAGGAACGCGTCCATTTCACGCGCCGTGATCCCGATCCCGGCGAACACGACCGCGAACGGCTCACCCCGCGGAGCGCGCGCGCCTTCGACGATCCGCGCGGCGAGCTCGAGCCCGGGCAGCCCCGGTCCCGAGAAGATCGGCAGCTTCTGCCCCCGAACGAGCGTGTTCATGCCGTCGATCGCCGCGATGCCCGTCTCGATGTAGTCCGCCGGCCGGGCGCGGCGTGCGGGGTTCAGCGGCGCTCCCCAGACCGGCCGCAGCTCGTCGCCGACCGGCGCCGGGAGGCCGTCGATCGGCGCGCCGGTGCCGTCGAAGCTGCGACCCAGCAGCTCACGCCCCACGGCGACGCGGGCGTCGCGGCCGGTGAGGGTGATCTCCGCCGCGGCCGGCGGCAGCCCCACGGTGTCCTCCAGCACCTGCACCACCGTCACGTCCTCGCCGGCGTCGATGACCTGGCCGCGGCGGGGCGCCTCGCCCGGCGCGCGGATAGTCACCCACTCCCCGAGCACGACCCCGGACGTCCGGCGTAAGTAGATCAGCGGACCGCTCGCCGCTTGCGCGCCGCGGTAGAGCCGGGCGACGCTCATGGGACGAGAGCCGCGATCGCGGCTTCCGCGGCCGCCACCCGCTCGGCCAGCTCCGCCGGGGCGGCGCGGCGCACCGCGGCGAGGGCGCGGGTCGCGCTCCCCAGATCGAGCCGCTCGAACGCCCGCCCCGCCGCCAGGGCCGCCTGCCCGGTCCGGTGGAGCGCCAGGGCAAGCGACGCGAGACGATGCGTCTTCTCGATGGACGACGACGCGTCGTTGGGATCGAAAGCGCTCTGGCCCAAGACGCTCTCCCGCATCGCGCGGGCGGCTTCGAGCACCAGCCGGTCCGCGTCCTGGAGCGCGTCGGGACCGATCAGCCCCGCGATTTCCCGCAGCTCGCGCTCGCGCTGCAACAGCACGAGCGCCTCGCGTCGCAGCTCGGACCATTCCGTCGCGACCGTCCCCGTGTACCACGACGCCATGACGTCCGCATACAGACTGTAGCTCGTGTCCCAGTCGACGGCGGGGAACTGCCGCTGGTGCGCCAGCGCCGGATCGAGGGCCCAGAGCGCCCCGACCACCCGGAGCGATGCCTGGGTCACCGGCTCGGAAAAGTCGCCGCCCGGTGGAGAGATCGCGCTGATCAGCGTCACGGCCCCCGTGCGCGCGGGCCGCCCGAGCGCCTCGACGCGCCCGGCGCGCTCGTAGAACTTGCCCAGCCGGTTGCCGAGGGAGGTCGGGTACCCCTCTTCACCCGGCATCTCCTGCAGGCGCGCACCCATTTCCCGCAACGCTTCCGCCCAGCGCGAGAGACTGTCGGCCATGACGGCGACCCGATAGCCCATGTCGCGGAAGTACTCGGCGATTGTGATGCCGACGAAGACCGAGGCCTCCCGCGCCGCGACCGGCATGTTGGAGGTGTTCACCACGAGCACCGTGCGATCCATCAGGGACCGGCCGGTCCGCGGATCGGCGAGCCGGGGAAACTCGTTCAGCACCTCGGCCATCTCGTTGCCGCGCTCCCCGCAACCGATGTAGATGATCACGTCGGCGTCGGCGTACTTGGCCAAGGATTGCTCGATGACCGTCTTGCCCGTGCCGAAGCCGCCCGGCACGGCCACGCTGCCGCCTTCGGCCACTGGAAACAGGAAATCGAAGACGCGCTGGCCGGTCAGGAACGGCCGCTCCGCGGCGAGCCGGCGCGCCGACGGCCGCGGCAGGCGGACCGGCCAATCGTGCGCGAGGCGCAGCGGCGTCCCGTCGGCGAGGCGCCCGATCTCCTGCGCCACGGTGTACGTGCCGGCGGCGAGTGCCGTCAGTTGTCCCGAGAGGCCGGGTGGGACCAGGATCCGGTGCAGGAAGCCGGGGCGCTCTTCCACGGTCCCGAGGACGTCCCCCGGCTCCACGCGATCCCCCGGTCGCGCCATCGGGACGAAGACCCAGCCCTTCGCCGGATCGAGCGTGGGCGCGGCGAGGCCGGGCTCGATGAAATCCCCCGCCTTCGCGGCGAGCGCGCCGAGGGGGCGCCCAACGCCGTCGAGCACGGCGCCGAGCAGACCGGGACCGAGCGGCACGGTGAGCGTACGCCCCGTGGGCCGCACCGGCTCGCCGATCCGCAGGCCGCTCGTTTCCTCATAGACCTGGACCGTCGCGGTGTCCCCCGCCAGGCGCACGACCTCACCCAGCAGGCCGCGCTCGCCGACCCGCACCAGCTCGTAAAGCGAAGCCTGGCCAAGGGGCCGGGCTTCGGCGAGCGCGCCGCTCACGCGGACCAGGCGAGGACTGGTGGGTGCCGCGGGTGCCGTCATTTCAGCCTCACACGGTAGCCAATCACCTGACGTAGCAGCTCGAGGATGTACGCCTCAGCGGCCTCGGCCGGGGCGGCCCACGCCGGCCCGGGAAACGGCACGACCATCGGCAAGGGCGAGCGCCCGAGGCGCCGGCGGGCATCCTCCGGAAGCCGCTCGTACAGCGCGTCCTCCAGGAGGACGACGCCGGTCTCGGGTCGAGCCAGCACCTCGCGGACGCGCTCGATGCCGGCTGCGTCGGCCTCGGCCTCCACCGGGGCCAGCCCCGCGAGAGTAAATCCGGACGCCGTCTCCGGGCGGCAGACGATGCGGACGGCGAGGCTCATGTGGGAGCGAGGATCGCTTCGGCCAGCAGCGGGCGCGGCGCCCCGAGCGCCAGCCCCCAGACCGTGCGGCTCAAGTCGAGCGTTTCAGCGCGCAGCCGCAGCGCAAAGTGGAGCACGGGAGCCGGGCCGAGGGGGTGGTGACGGGCGGCCGCTCGAAGGGCTGCGATCCGCGCCCGCAGGAGGTCGTCCTCCAACAGCGCCGAGCTTGCCCGCACGGCGCGAAACACGGCGGCGAAGGGCGATCCCGCAAACGCCACCGCGAGGCTCTTGGGAGCGGTCTCGAAGACGTCGATGGTGACCAGTCGCCCGCCGGGCAGGAACAGGTCCTTGGCTACCACATCCACCGCTCCCACGAGGGCGACGGCAGTGGCGGCGTTTTCGAGATCGATGGAATCCTGGACGTAGGCAACGAGCTCGCCGCGGCGTCCGCCCCCCCCAGCTCTCAGGGCCCCCGCGAGGGCCCGTTGGGCGAAGGTCCGGTTCACCAGCATTTCGAGCTTCAGCAGGTCGGGATAGGCGGCGCTCGCCGGCGCGCGAAGGACGGGCCCGTACGGATTCCCCCACGCCGTGAGCAGGACGGCCACCGCCCCGGCGGTGCCCTGGCGGGCGAGCTCGCCGAGCGAGCGCTCGGGCAGCGCGGGACTGGGCACGAGGCCGGCGAGCCGCGCGTCCGGGGGCGCGCCCTGCACCGCGCCGCGGAGCATGGCGCGCAGGCTGCGGCGGTCTTCGTCTTCGAACACCACCGTCAGGATCTCTGTGCGCGGCCCGCACCAACGCGACAGGATGCGGAGTGCCGCCGCCGCCCGCCGCCGCACGGCCAGCTCGAGTGCGGCGGGCGAGCGCTCCCCTTCCTCGATGGGGAACCCCGCCCGGCGCAGCTCCGCACCGAGGACCGCGAGGTCGGGCGCGTGCACCAGCGCATCGAGCTCCCGCCGCGGCAGCAGGTGGGTGCCGAGGCCGCGCGCGCGGGCCACGACGTCGATCCAGGCCGTCATTGCGTCGCCACCATTGCGCGCAGCACAACGAGGGCGAGTGCCGCCCGCTCGCGCTCGAGCTGGCCGCCCAGAGTCCCGTCGATGACGAGGCGGCCATCGGTACTCTCGATCCGGAAACCGGCGCCGACCGTCGGGTCGCCCGATACGGCGAGGCCGGGGCGGCCGCCGACGGTGGCCCGGGCCACGTCCTCGAGGCCGGGCGTGCACCGCAGTGTGGCGGGCAGATCGCCGAGGCAGGCGAGCCCCTCGGCCAGACGGCCGGGCAGCGCCGCACGGAAGGCGCCGGTCCGAGCCGCCGCAGGGAGCCGCGTTGCAGCGGCGCTCAGCACTCGGTCGATGAGGCGGCCCCGAGCCTCCAGCTCGAGGCGCCGGGCGTCGCGTCGCGCGACGGAAACTGCACGTTCGGCCGCGTCCCGCAGCTCCTGCTCCCGTGCGCCCAGCGCGGCGCGGCGCCGCTCCAGCGTGCGCTGCTCCGCCGCCGCCGCGATGGCCGCAGCTTCTGCGCGCCCCCGCTCGCGGAGCGCGTCCGCCTCGCCTTCGGCCCGGCGGTTCAGCTCGTCGAGCAGATGCTCCAGCGCCACCGGTTTACCCCACGCCCGTGCCGCCGCGGAGCAGAATCAGCAACGCGACCACGAAGCCGAGGATCACCATCGTCTCCGGGATCGCGATCATGAGAATGGCGGTCGTGGCGAGCTCCGGCTTCTCCGCCATGCTGGCGGCGATTGCGGGCCCGATGCGGGACTGGGCCCAGGCCGTCGCGAGCGCGGGGATGGCGACCGCCACGGCGGCGCCCAGGACAACCCAAAGCACGGACATGTGCACTCCTCCTAAACGGGGGACCGAGGGTTCTCGCGCTCCCAGCGGCCGAACGGGGCGTATCGCACCCCGCCGGGGCTGTAGAATTTCCCGAAGAACTCCACGTAGTGCAGGCGCAGCGCGTGGATCGTCGGACTGAAGAGGGCGATGGCGAAATTGACCAAGTGGAACAGCAGCGCGAACACGATGCCGACTGCGGCGCTTCCCATCGCGCCGACCATCCGGTTCGCGACGACCGCGAGCATCACCGAGGCGACGCCGAGCGCCATGATACGGGCGTAGGACAGAATGTTCCCGAGGCTCGACAACAGCTCGATCGGTGCGACGACGCCTTCGGCGAAAATGAGGACGGGAAACGCGACGAGCAGCGCGATCACGGCGGGGGTGAACAACGCCCGCGGCAGCACCTCCACGACCGTCAGGAGCGCGATGATAATCGCTCCAATCATGAACGCCGACACGCCACGCCCCAGGGCCTGACGCGGATGGCGGTGGATGTTCGCCGCCACACCCAAGACCAGCCCCAGCAGGACGTGCACGGCACCGAGCGCCACGGACAATATGAGGAAGGGAACGATCGCTTCCTCGCGGTCGAACACGATGGGGTGGAGCCCGAGCCAGCGCCGGCCCAGATCGCCGAACAACTCACCATAGAGGAAGCCCGCGCCGATTGAGAAGACGGCGCAGGCGCCTGCGATCTCCGCCGCCGAGCGCCCCAGGGAGCCGGGCCGACTGCGCCACCGGACGACCAGGGCGATCGCCGCCAACAGAACGCCGTACCCCATGTCCCCCACCATGAGGCCGAAAAACGCAGGGAAGAACACCGCCACGAACGGCGTCGGGTCGATAGTGCCGTATTGCGGCAGCGGCATCAGCTTCAGGATCGCTTCGAACGGGCGGAACAACCGCGGGTTGGAGAGGACCACCGGCGCCTCTTCCGAGACCCACTCCTCGCGCGCCTCTTCACTCACGATGACGCTGTCCCCGCACGCCTCCCGCAGGCGGCGGGTGAAATCGCGCCGCGCAACGGCCGGGATCCAGCCCTCCAGCACGAAGGCGTGCGGGGTGACGCCCGACAGCGGGAGCGCCCCGAGCTGCGCCAGCCGGTCCCGGATCGCCATGCGCGCGCGCTGCAAGTCCGCTCCGTGCTTGCGCGCCAGGCCATCCCGCTCGCGCCGCAGCGCTGCTTGCTCGCCCGGCAGCGCCCCCAGCCGCTCGAGCATGCGGGGGATCGCCTCCGCCAGGGCGCCGCCGCCGTAGGCGGCCGGCACGGGGATCTCCTCGACCCGCGCGTCGGCCATCAGCCGCTCGACCCGTCCGGCGGCATCCGCCGAGACGACCACCAGCACGGCTACGTCGCCGGAGGGGAGTCGCCGGTCGTAGATCTCGAACGCGTCGCCCACGACCGCGGTGAGGCTCGTGCGCAGCTTCGGAATCGCGTCGGCGTCGCTGCCGCGCAGCAGGACGTGATAGGCGGTCGTCTTGGGCCAGCGGCGCTCCGTCTCTAGGAACGCGCGGAAGGCCGAGAAGAACTGCTGGTACTTGAGGATGAGGGCGCGCTCCTCGTCCATCGCGGCGGCGCGGGCGCGGGCGCGCTCGCATGAGCGCCGGACGCGACGCGCCATCCGGGCCCAACGGACGCAGTCTCCAGCACCCGCCGGAGGTCCGCGTCCCGCCGACGGCGGCCGAAGCTCAGCCAAGTCCCACTCCAAGTCCTCCAGCACCCGCTGGAGGTTGCGCTGCTCCCGCTCCTGAGGGGCCGACAGGCTCAGAGGGGCGACCGGCGCGCCCGCGGTGGGCGAAGCGAGATGCAGAATTCCCAGATCCTGGAGAGCGAGCAGTACGTCGGGCAGTCGCTCTCGGGGACCCATGAGCCGGACCTTCGCCATCTCGATGATCACGCGGTCCCCCCCCCCCTCCCCCCCACCCGCCCCTCGCCGAGCAACGCCGACACGACCGCGTCGGCAAGTCGCGACAGCTGCGACTCGGAGAGGGATTCCAGCGCTGCTGCCCGCGCGCGCCCGGCGGTCGCCAGATCGGCGGAGCGGCGATCCCGGTCCGCGGCCACGGACGCTTCCAGCGCCCGCGCGGCCGTCTCGAGCTCCGCCGCGAGCCCCGCTTCCAGAGCGGCGGCCCGATCCCGCGCGGCGGCGACCAGGGCGTCGGCGTCCGCGCGCGCCTGTGCCAGCAAGCCGTCCAGTCGCACCTCGGTTTCGAGGAGGCGGCCGAGGTCACCTGCCACCGGAGGGGGGCTGGCGGGAGCGTGCGTACTCATGAGCACTAGTCTTGCGCGGGGAGGCCCGAACGGCTGTGAAGCGCCTTTAAAGGTTTCTTCACGGCGACTTCCCATCCCCTAGGAAGAAGGAGGGCTAGGCTAGCTGCGATCTCCGGTCCGGGAGGGCCTTCGCATGTACGTCCCAACGTCACAGCCATGGGCGGAGGGAGATACCCTCGCCACGTATCTCGAGAAGCGCGGCGTCAGCCGGCGTGATTTTCTCGCGTTCTGCGCCGAGATGACGGCGATTCTCGGAGTCGGCAGCATGATGACACCCAAGGTGGCTGCCGCGCTCGCCGCCCAGAAGCGGCCCAGCGTCATCTGGCTTCAGCTACAGGAGTGCACGGGCTGCGTCGAGAGCGTGCTCCGCACGTCGGAGCCCACGATCGGTGACCTGGTACTCGACGTGGTCTCGCTCGACTACCAGCACACCTTGATGGCGGCGGCGGGCCACCAGGTGGAAGACGCCTTGAAGAAAGCGATGGCGGCCGGCGACTACCTGTTGATCGTCACGGGGTCGGTGCCGCTGAACGACGGCGGGATCTACCTGACGATCGGCGGGCGCACGGCGAAGGATATCCTCGAGGAAGCGGGCCAGCGCGCCAAGGCGGTGATCGCCGTCGGCGCGTGCGCCCACTGGGGCAGCGTGCAGGCGGCCCGACCCAACCCCACGGGCGCCGTCGGCGTCTCCGAGATCATCAAGCACAAGCCGGTGGTGAACATCGCGGGCTGTCCTCCGATCGGCGACGTGGTGACGGCGACGATCGTGCACTATCTGACGTTCGGCGCGGTGCCGGCGCTCGATTACGACGGGCGGCCGATGTTCGCCTACGGGGCGCGGATCCACGATCAGTGCCCGCGCCGCGCGAACTTCGACGCGGGCCAGTACGTGGAGGCGTTCGACGACGCCGCGGCTCGCAAGGGCTGGTGCCTGTACCACGTCGGCTGCAAGGGACCGGCCACGTTCTCGCCGTGTCCGATCTTCCTCTGGAATACGGGCACGAGCTGGCCGATCGGCGCCGGCCACCCCTGTATCGGCTGCACCGAACGGCACTTCTGGGACACGATGACGCCGTTCTACGGCCGGCTGCCCGACGTCGCGGGCTTCGGGGTGGAGCGCTACGCGGACACGCTCGGCGCCGCACTGGCCATCGGGGCGGCCGCGGGCGTCGCGACGCACGCGATCGCGACGGGTGTGCACCAGATGCGGGAGCGCCGCCGGGCGCTGCCGGTGATCGAATCCACGCCGAAGGACGAGGGCAAGGGAGGCGGCCATGGCCACCACTAGAGTCGTCGTCGATCCCATCACGCGGATCGAAGGCCACCTGCGCATCGAGGCTCAGGCCGACGGCGGCCGCATCACCAAGGCGTGGGCGACGTCCACGCAGTTCCGCGGCATCGAGATCATCATGCAGGGGCGCGACCCGCGCGACGCGTGGGCGTTCACGCAGCGCATCTGCGGCGTTTGCACGGTGGTGCACGCCGTGGCCTCCTGCCGCGCCGTCGAGGATGCGCTCGACATCCGCATCCCGGCCAACGCCAACCTGATCCGCAATCTGATTCACGGGATGCAGTTCGTGCAGGACCACGTGATCCACTTCTACCACCTGCACGCGCTGGATTGGGTGGACGTCGTGAGCGCCCTGTCGGCCGATCCCGCGGCGACGGAGCGGCTGGCGCGCTCGCTGTCGCCGTGGCCCAACAACTCGGCGACCTACTTCGCCGAGGTGAAGAATCGCGTCAAGACGTTCGTCGGCTCGGGCCAGCTCGGCATCTTCACCAACGGCTATTGGGGTCATCCTGCCTATAAGCTGCCGCCCGAAGCGAACCTGATGGCCGTGGCGCACTACCTCGAGGCGCTCGACTGGCAGCGGGACGTGATCCGGCTGCACACGATTTTCGGCGGGAAGAACCCCCACCCGAACTTCCTGGTCGGCGGCATGGCCTCGGCAATCAACCTCGACGACACCGCGACGATCAACGCCGCGCGGCTCGCCGATATCCACGGCATGATCGCCCGGGCGCAGCGGTTTGTGGAGCAGGTCTACTGGCCCGACCTCGTGGCCATCGCCGGCTTCTACAAGGACTGGGCGGCCATCGGCGGCGGCACGGGGAACTACCTCACAGTCGGGGAGTTCCCCGAGAACGACGTGCGGGACATCGGGTCGCTGTACTTCCCGCGCGGCATCATCCTGAACAAAGACCTGTCCAAGGTGCTGCCCTACGACCACGAGCTCGTGAAAGAGTACGTCACCAGCTCCTGGTACGAGTACTCGGGCGGCGATGCCGTCGGACTGCACCCGTGGGCGGGCGAGACGAAGGCCAAGTACACCGGCCCTAAGCCGCCCTACCAGTACCTGCAGGACCAGCCGAAGTACAGCTGGATGAAGGCGCCGCGCTATGACGGCCGCCCGATGGAGGTCGGCCCGCTGGCGCGCATGCTCGTCGGCTTCGCCTCGGGCCATCAGGACATTCGCGCGATGGTGAAGGAGGTGCTGGACCGGCTGCAGGTGGGGCCGGCGGCTCTCTTCTCGACGCTCGGCCGCACGGGGGCCCGCGGCATGGAAACGGTGCTCCTCGCCCGGCGACTCTCCCACTGGTACGACGAGCTCGTCGCCCGGATCAAGGGCGGCGACGTCCGCACCCACAACGGGGAGAAGTGGGATCCCGCCACCTGGCCGGCCAAGGCGCAGGGCTACGGCTACCTCGATGCACCCCGCGGAGCGCTGGGGCACTGGGTGCAAATCGAGAACGGCACCATTTCCCGCTACCAGTGCGTGGTGCCGAGCACTTGGAACTGCTCGCCGCGTGACGGCCAGGGGCAACCCGGACCGTACGAGGCCGCACTGATGGACCACCATCCGCTGGTGAAGCCCGATCAGCCGCTCGAGATCCTGCGGACCATTCACTCGTTCGACCCGTGCATGGCGTGCGGTGTGCACGTGCTCGACGCCACCGGCAACCCCGTCACCACGGTGCAGGTCCAATGAACGCGCCTCGCACGCTGCTGGGCCGCGAGCTGCCGGCGCCCAGCGGCGAGTACCGGTGGGTCTATCTGTGGGGGTGGCCGATCCGCGCGATGCACTGGGCGGCGGCGCTTTCCGTCGCCGTCCTCGCCGTCACTGGGTTCTACATCGGGAAGCCGTACTTCATCGTCGGCACCGACACGTCGCCCCACTTCTTCATGGGATGGGTGCGGTTCCTGCACTTCGCCGCCGCCGGACTGTTCGTCGCGACCGGCATCGTGCGGGTGTACTGGCTGGTCGCGGGCAACCGGTTCGAGCGCTGGCGCGCCCTATTTCCGGTCACCAAGCGGGACTGGGTCCACCTCGTGAAGCAGGTGAAGTTCTACCTGATGATCAGGCCCAAGGAGGCGCCGCGCTACCTCGGGCACAATCCGCTGCAGCAATTCTCCTACACGGGCATGTACGCCGTGGCCGCCTGCATGGTGGTGACCGGCTTCGCGATGTACGGGCAGTCCCGGCCGGGGGGCCTGTGGTACACCCTGTTCGGATGGGTCGTCCCGCTCCTGGGCGGCATCCAGGAGGTGCACTTCGTGCACCACGTGCTGACGTGGGCGTTCCTGATCTTCATCCCGGTCCACATCTACCTGGCGCTCCGGGCCGATCTGCTCGAGCGCACCGGGACGATTTCATCGATCGTCAGCGGCGGCCGGTTCGTGCCGGCGGACGAGCACTATGCCGACGAGTGAGGGCACGCGGCCGACGATCGTCCTCGGCCTCGGCAACCCCTTGATGGGGGACGATGGTGTCGGCCTCGCGGCCCTGGAGCGGCTGCGGGAGGGGTGGGATCTGCCGCCCGACATCGAGCTGGTGGACGGCGGCACCTGGGGCATGAACCTCCTGCCCATCATCGAGGATGCCGGCCGCGTGCTGTTGATGGACGCGATCGACGTGGGGGCCGCGCCGGGAACCCCCATCACCATCGAGCGCGCCCGCCTGCCGCGGTATCTCGCCACCAAGATCTCGCCGCACCAGGTGGACCTGCGCGACGTGCTGGCGCTGGCCGAGCTGCGCGGTACGCTGCCGGCGGACACGGTGGCAATCGGACTGCAGCCCGCCGTGGTGGAGCTCTCCAACGGGCTGAGCGACGTGCTCCGGGTCCGACTGGACGACATGGTCGAGCGGGCGGTCGGGCAACTGGAGGCCTGGGGAGTCTCGGTGCACCCCAAGCCGGTGCCGGTGGATGCATGAGATGAGCCTCGCGCTCGAGGTCTGCCGGCTCGCCGAGCGGCACCTCGGGCGCGACGCGCTTCCGGGGCTCGTGGCGGTCGGTCTCGAGGTGGGAGACGAGGCGGGCGTGGAGCCCGAGAATCTCGCCTTCTGCCTCGAAGCGCTGCTCGCCGAGCCGCCGTTTCGCGGTGCCAAACCGCTGATCGAGCGCCGCGCCGGAGATGTGTTGCGGGTCAGCTACATGGAGGTCGACGATGGCCGTCAGGACGATTGACGTACGCGAGCGCGTCATGGCGCGCAACGACGAGGTGGCGGCAGAGGTCCGCACGCGCCTGCACGACGCCGCCGTGCCGACCTTCAACCTCGTGTCCTCGCCGGGCTCGGGAAAGACGCTGCTCCTGGAGCGCACGCTCGCCGACCTGGGCCGGGAGTTTCGCGTCGCGGTGGTCACCGGCGACGTCCAAACGCAGAACGACGCCGACCGGCTCGCGCGGCACACCGACCGGCTCGTGCAGGCGGTGGTCACCAACGGCGCTTGCCATCTCGACGCCCGCCAGGTCGCGACGGCGCTCGACGCCATCGACCTCGCGGCGACCGACCTGCTGTTCATCGAGAATGTGGGCAACCTCGTCTGTCCGGCGAGCTGGGATCTGGGCGAGGACGCCAAGATCGTGCTGTTCTCGGTGACCGAGGGCGAGGACAAGCCGAGCAAGTACCCGAAGATGTTTCAGGAAGCCCAGTACGTGGTCCTTACCAAGATGGACTTGCTGCCGCACGTGCCGTTCAGCGTCGAGCGTGCGGTCGCGCTGGCCCAGGAGGTCAACCCCGCGCTCCAGTTCTTCCTCACGTCCTCCCTGCTCGATGACGGCTTGGAGGAGTGGTACGGGTTCTTGCGGTCCCAGGTGCGCCGCCGGTGGGTGGCGTGACGGCGCTCGTCGCGAACACCGCCGTTTCCCGGCGGGCCGCACGCCTGTCCGTCGCAGGGGTGGTGCAGGGGGTGGGCTTCCGCCCGTTCGTCCACCGGCTCGCGCTGCGGCACGGCCTGGCAGGCTGGGTCCGCAACGCGTCGGGCGACGTGCAAATCTGGATCGAGGGGGAGCCGCGGGCGATCGACGCTTTCACGCGGGCGCTGCGCGCGGAGGCCCCGCCGCTCGCCCGCATCGACCGGCTCGAAACGGAGCCGGGAGCGCCTGTCGCCCTCACAGAGTTCGCAATCCTCGAGAGCCGGGATGAGCCGGGCCGGCGCCAACCCGTCTCTCCCGACGTGGCGCTGTGCGGCGCGTGCGAGGCGGAGCTGTTCGACCCGTCCAACCGCCGCTACCACTACCCGTTCATCACCTGCACCGACTGCGGCCCGCGCTTCACGGTCATCGAGGCGATGCCCTACGACCGGGAGCGGACCAGCATGCGGGCGTTCACGCAGTGCGCCGCGTGCCTGCGTGAGTACACCACGCCGGGGGACCGCCGCTACCACTCCGAAACGAACAGCTGCCCCGCCTGCGGGCCTCGCGTGTGGCTCGATCATCCGACGCTGGCGGTGGCCGGCGCCCGCGAGCTCGACGCCGTAGCGTCCGCCGCGCGCCTGCTCGCCAGCGGCACCATCGTCGCCGTGCGCGGGCTCGGGGGCTTCCACCTCGCCACGGACGCGACCGACGAGCAGGCGGTACGGCGCCTGCGCGCGCGGAAACACCGCGAGGAGAAGCCGCTCGCCATCATGGTGCGCACCCTCGACGAGGCCCGGGCGCTGGCCGACGTGAGCTCCTTGGAGGCTGAGTTGCTGACGTCCCGCGAGCGCCCGATCGTGCTGCTGCGGCGCCGGGCCGAAGCGCGGCTCGCCCCCGCCCTCGCACCGGGCCTCGATACGATCGGCGTCATGCTCGCCTATACGCCGCTGCACCACCTGCTACTCTTCCGAGCCGGCCGACCGCTCGTGATGACGAGCGGCAACCTGAGTGACGAGCCGATCGCGACGGGCAACGAAGAGGCGTTGCGGCGCCTCCCCGCCGTCGCCGACGCCTTTCTGCTGCACGACCGCGAGATCGTGGCGCGCTACGACGACTCGGTGTTGCGCGTCGCGGGCGGGGCGCCGCTGTTCCTGCGCCGGGCGCGTGGGTACGCCCCGTTGCCGCTCGCGCTCCCGGTCGAGACGCCGGTCCCGCTGGTGGCCGTCGGCCCCCACCTCAAGAACACCTTCACGCTGGCGCACGGCCGCGAGGCGTACGTGAGTCAGCACATCGGGGATCTGGAGAACCTCGAGACGCTCGACCAGTTCGGCACCGTGCTGGACGCTTACCGCCGCCTCTTCCGGATCGAGCCCCGGGTGGCCGTGCGCGACCTGCACCCCGGCTATCTCTCGACCCGGGTGGCCGAGGAGCTCGGCCTGGAGCGGACGATCTCGGTGCAGCACCATCATGCGCACGTCGCGGCGGTCCTGGCCGAGCACGGCCGCACCGACCGCGTGGTGGGCGTGGCCTTCGATGGCACCGGCTACGGCGACGACGGGCGCGTGTGGGGCGCCGAGTTTCTGATCGCCGACCTCGCCGGCTATCACCGCGCGGGCCGGCTGCGGTACGCCCCGTTGCCCGGCGGCGACCTCGCCGCCCGGATGCCCTGGCGCGTGGCCCTGGGCTACCTGTCGCTCGAGCCCGCCGCGGCCGGCGCGTTCGCGTACGCGTTCACCCACGTCGACCTGCGGGAGCGAACGCTTGCCGCGCACCAGATCGCGCAACGCCTCAACGCGCCGCTCGCGTCCTCCATGGGCCGTTTGTTCGACGCCGCCGCGGCCATCCTCGGGGTGCGCGCCGTGAGCGGCTACGAGGGGCAGGCGGCGATGGAGCTCGAAGCGCTCGCCGGCCGGCGCCCCGCGCAGCCGCTCCCCTTCCCCGCCGTCCCTGGCGAGGACGGCGCTCAGGTTCTCGACCCGCTGCCGCTGCTCGCGGCGCTGGGGGAGCGCCGCCGCGCCGGCATCGCCGTCGCCGACCTGGCGGCGGCGTTCCACGAAAGCGTCGCCGCCGCGGCCGACTCCCTGGCGGCGCGCCTCGCCGCCGAGGCGGGGACGCGCGTGGTCGCGCTTGGCGGCGGCTGCTTCCAGAACGCCAGACTGCTGGTCTCCGTGCAGGCGCGCCTCGAGGCGCGGGGGCTCCACGTGCTCACCCCCCGGCGCCTGAGCCCGAACGATGGCGCGGTGAGCTATGGCCAGGCGGCGGTGGCCGCGGCCCGGCTCGCCGCCGAACGCTGAGGGACCGACCATGTGCCTGGGCATTCCCGGACGGATCATCGAGCGGTACGACGTGCAGGGCCTGGCGATGGGCGTCGTCGACTTCGGCGGGGTGCGCCGCGAAGTGTGTCTCGCCTACGTGGCCGATGAGATCGGCGTGGGCGACTACGCGGTCGTGCACGTCGGCTTCGCCATCGCCAAGGTCGACGAGGCCGAGGCCCGACGCACCTTCGAAGTCCTGCGCGAGATGAGCCGGCTCGACGAGCTCGAATGGATGAAGGACGTCGCCGACCGCGCGGAGGCCGTATGAAATACCTCTCCGAATACCGCGACGGCCGGGTCGCGCGCGCCCTGATCACCGAAATCAAGGCGGCCGCCACGCGACCCTGGGTGCTGATGGAAGTGTGCGGCGGCCAGACGCACACGATCGTCAAGCAGGGGCTGGACGAGCTGCTGGGCGGCGCGGTGGAGATGATCCACGGCCCAGGCTGTCCGGTGTGCGTCACACCGCTCGAGCAGATCGACAAGGCCCTCGCGCTCGCGTCGCGGCCGGACGTGGTGTTCACCTCGTTCGGCGACATGCTGCGCGTGCCCGGAAGCGACTGCGATCTGCTGCAAGTCCGCGCCCGCGGCGGGGCGATCCGCGTGGTCTACTCGCCCCTCGACGCCCTCGAGCTCGCCCGCCGCACGCCCGACAAGCAGGTCGTCTTCTTCGCCGTCGGGTTCGAGACCACGGCGCCCGCCAATGCGATGGCTGTGTGGCGCGCCAAGGAGCTCGGCGTCACGAACTTCAGCGTACTCGTGTCCCACGTGACGGTCCCGCCCGCGATGACGGCGATCCTCGACTCGCCGGACAACCGGGTGCAGGGCTTCCTGGCGGCCGGGCACGTCTGCACCGTGATGGGATGGACCGAGTACGAGCCGATCGCGGCCAAGTACCGCGTGCCCATCGTGGTCACGGGCTTCGAGCCGGTGGACATCCTCGAGGGCATGCTTCTCGCCGTGCGGCAGCTGGAGGACGGGCGGCACGAAGTCGAGAACCAGTACGTGCGCTCGGTGCGGCGGGACGGCAACCAGCCGGCCCAGGACCTCATCACGCGGGTCTTCACGCTGGTGGACCGCAAGTGGCGGGGCATCGGCGAGATCCCGCGGAGCGGACTGGGGCTGCGCGAGGAGTTCGCCGACTTCGACGCCGAGCGGCGTTTCGACCTGGCGGGCATCCGCACCTCCGAGCCGACCGCCTGCCACGCCGGCGACGTGCTGCGCGGCGTGCTCAAGCCGTTCGACTGCCCGGCCTTCGGCACGGTCTGCACGCCCGAGCACCCGCTGGGCGCGCCGATGGTCTCCTCCGAGGGCGCCTGCGCCGCTTACTACAACTACGGCCGCTTCCGGGCCGGAGCGCCCGCCACGTCCACCCCGATCGACGTATGAGCACCGACACCGTCGCCACCGCCGGTCTCAGCTGCCCCGCACCCGCCACGGCGGTCGACCGGGTGCAGCTCGGCCACGGCTCCGGCGGCAAGATGAGCGCCGCCCTGCTCCGCGACCGCTTCCTCCCGCACTTCACGAACGACGTGCTCGCCCGACTCGGCGACGCCGCGATCGTCGACGTCGCCGGCCACGCGGTCGCGATCTCGACCGACACCTTCGTCGTGCAGCCGCTCGAGTTTCCGGGCGGCAACATCGGCTCCCTCGCCGTCCATGGGACGGTGAACGACCTGGCCATGATGGGGGCGCGGCCGTGCTGGCTCTCTGCCGGCTTCGTCCTCGAGGAGGGGCTGCCGTTCGACGTCCTCGATCGCGTGGTGCGCGCCATGGCGGATGCCGCCCGCGCCGCGAACGTGCTGGTCGTCACGGGAGACACCAAGGTCGTGGAGCGGGGCAAGGCCGACGGGATTTTCATCAACACGACCGGCATCGGCCTGCGCCCCGCCGGCTTCGCGCCCGCGCCGGACCGGGCCCGGGCGGGAGACGCCGTGATCGTCAGCGGCCCGATCGGCCGCCACGGCATCGCCATCATGACCGCCCGGGAGGGCCTGGCGTTCGAAGCCGAGATCACCAGTGACTCCGCCGCCCTCGCGCCCCTGGTCGAGCGGCTGCGCGAGCACCTCGGCGACGCCGTCCACACGCTTCGCGACCCGACCCGCGGTGGCCTGGCCAGCGCGTTGAACGAGATCGCCACCGCGGCCCGCATCGGCGTCGTTCTCGACGAAGCGGCCCTGCCCATCCCCGGGCCCGTCGCGGCGGCGTGCGAGATGCTGGGCTTCGACCCGCTCTACGTCGCCAACGAGGGTGTGCTCGTCGCGTTCGTGGCGGCGGACCGCGCCGCCGAGGCCGTCCGCATCCTCCGGGAGCATCCACTGGGTCGGGAGGCGGCCTGCGTCGGACGCGCCGTGAATACCCGCCCGGGCATGGTGGTGCTCGAGACCGGAATTGGGGGGACGCGCGTGGTCGACATGCTGCCGGGCGACCAGCTGCCGCGCATCTGCTAGCCGGACGGATCTTCGCTTGGTTCTCAGGCTGCCTTCATGCCGTCTCGGCAAGACTCTCTACGGGTGAGGCGACCCCGGACGAGGGAGGCTCCCATGTCATGGCAACCGATCGTGGTCGGCGTCGATGCGTCCCCGGAAGCGGCCGGCGCGGCGGCGCTCGGCTGGCGCATCGCCCAAGCGGCGAAGGTGCGCTGTCACCTGGTGCATGCCTGCCGGGATTTCTTCGAATCGGCAACGCTGCCCCCGCCTCCCCAGGCGGAGGAAATCGAGCGAGCGATCGAGCGGACCGCGCGTCGCCAGGTCGAGTCTGCGCTCGAAGGCAGCGTGCCGCTGGAGATCCTGGACACGCTCACCGTGCGGCAGGGCCGGGCGTCCGTCGTGCTCGGCCAGGTCGTCGCCGAGGTGGACGCGGGGATGGTCATCCTGGGTGGCAAACACCACTCGACGCTCAACCGGTGGGTCGGCGGGAGCACGGCGCTCGACGCCGTCCGCACCCTTCCGGTGCCGTTGCTCGTCACCACGGGCCCGGCGACGGCCAGGCGCCGGATTCTGGCTGCGGTGGATCTCTCGGCCGCCGCGCGGCCGACCATCGAAGCCGCGGAGGCGATCGCCGGATTGTTCGACGGCCAGCTGGAGGTGCTGTTCGTCGTGGAGCCGATCCCGGTCCTCCCGGAAGTCCCGATCCAGTTCGACGTGGCGGCCTTGGAGGCCGATGCGGTCGCGCGGTTCGAGCAGGAGATCTGGCCGCTCGTCACCCGGCCCGGGACCCGGAAAGAAGTGCGTCACGGCGCCGCGCCGGAGACCATCCAGCATGCGGTCAGAGAGTGGCAGCCGGACCTCCTCGTCGTCGGCTCACACGGCAAGAGGTGGATCGACCGCGTACTGCTCGGCAGCGTCACCGAGAAGCTGCTGAACGGCCTCACCACCTCCTTGCTCGTCGTGCCGGCGCCGGTCGCTGCCGTGACCGTGGCGACCCCGGCCCAGGTCAGGGCCGCGCCATCACGGCTCGCGCTGGCCTGACGCGGGGCCGCGAGTGGCGGTACCGAGGTCCGGTACCCCTGAGATCCCCGTTTCCCTCCTGAGCCACGGGGTCGTGCTCGAGGGGGTCATGGCCGTGCCGCGACGCGCAGGCGGCATCATCGTGTTCGCCCACGGCTCGGGGAGCAGCCGTTACAGCCCGCGGCATAACTACTTGGCCCAGCTGCTCCACCGGGCTCGTCTGGGCACCCTGTTGTTCGACCTCCTCACCGACGCCGAAACAGCGGACCGCGACCGGGAGTTCGATGTCCGCCTCCTCGCCATGCGACTGCTGCGCGCGACGGAGTGGCTCGAGTCCCAGCCGGAAGCCGCGGAGCTGCCGGTCGGGTATTTCGGCGGCACCACGGGCGCGGCGGCGGCGCTCGTCGCCTCGACCCAAGCGGGACACATCCTGCGAGCCGTCGCCTGCCGCGGCGGGCGGCCCGACCTCGCGGACGATTTCTTGCCGCTGGTCCAGGTGCCCACACTGTGCATCGTCGCCGAAAAGGACGCGGTGGGCCGGGATGTGAGCGAGCGGGCGCTGCAGCGCATTCTGGCCCCCAAGGAGCTCGTGGTGATCGGCGGAGCGACCGAGAGCTTCGATGAGCCGGGCGCGTTGGAAGAAGTGGCGCAGCTGGCCGGGGGATGGTTCGGGAAACACCTGGCGGAGTGACGGTCTCCTTGAAGCAGAACGGCCCGCCGTTCCCTCGCGGGAAGGCGGGCCGCCCTACGCACTGGCTACCCGGAGTCGGGGAATCACTTCCACCGTTCTTCTTCCCTCGGCTACCGCGTCATTGTTCGTATGCGGTTGGGCCTCGGGAGCTCCGGCTTTGATCCCCACAGAGCTCGGACAAGCTCCAATGGTTCACCAGCACGGGCGCTGCAAGTCGGCTGGATCGCGGACCAGCCTCTCACACGGCACGTCGGGACGCCGGACCGACGCGGGTGAAGCACGCGACTGGCTTCACCGCCCCAGGCGAGGTGATCACTCGGATCGTCGACAAGGGCATCGTTACCGGTGCGCCAAGCCTCCCCGACTCACCTGAAGTACCGACCATCCTAACACCGGACAGATGAAGCCAGGCCCAAACGGGCGTGAGGCTCTTCTCACACACCCCGCGGGACGGCGTCTGTGGCCAGCAAGCGCCGCACGTCCTCATCTTCGACCTGCCGGAAGTCCAGGTACCAGCTCC
The DNA here is from genome assembly GCA_041477065.1 of Gemmatimonadota bacterium. Classification (GTDB taxonomy): domain Bacteria; phylum Gemmatimonadota; class Gemmatimonadetes; order Gemmatimonadales; family GWC2-71-9; genus 13-1-40CM-70-15. Next base: position 9,968 of record JBGOUQ010000008.1, on the reverse strand, counting down.
CGACGGCATCGAAGTCCTCCGGCTCGCGCAGACACACCACCTCATCCACCTCGAGGCGAATCGCCGCGCACGCCGCCCGCGCTCCGACTGGGACGGCGACGACGAGTCGCGCCGGCCCGCGCTTCAAGACGGACCGGATCGCCGCCCGCATGGTCGCGCCGGTGGCAAGCCCGTCGTCCACGAGGATGATCGTCCGTCCCCGCACGCGCGGCGCCGGGCGATCACCCCGGAGTTTCGCTTCGAGGCGCGCGGCCTCGGTTGCCTGCACCGCAGAGACCGCTTCGAGGTACGGCTCGGAGACACCCAGCGCGGTGATCACTTCGTTATTGAAAAACCGCTCGCCGTCGGCCGTCACGGCGCCCACGGCCAGCTCGGCCGACACGGGTGAGCCGAGCTTGCGCACGGCGATCACGTCGAGCTCGGCATCGATCCCGGCGGCGACTTCCGCGGCGACCACCACTCCCCCCCGCGCCAGTCCGAGCACCAGCGCGCCGCCCGCACGGTAGCGCTGCAGCGACTCCGCCAGTAGGTGGCCGGCATCGCGCCGGTCGAGAAACGGGGAGAGCCGGCTGCCGGCCATGTCTCTGTGCCCGATTACGGGTCTCATGAGCGTCCTCCTTCCCTATTATCGGACCATCTCGAGGCGCGCGCCGTGTACGGCGGACCCGAGGTGCTCCGCAAACCAGAGCGCCGCCAGCGACGCCACGCGCGCTAGTGCACCAGGCTCCTCGAACAGGTGCGTCGCCCCCGGGACGATCTCGAGCCGCCGGACGCCGCCGAGCCGGACTAACGCTGCCCGATTCAGCTCGAGCACCGCGATGTCCGCGCCGCCGACGATCAGCAGAGTAGGCGCGGTGACGCGCGGCAGAAACTCGCCGGCGAGGTCGGGACGTCCGCCGCGGCTGACCACGGCGCGCACGGCTCTTCTCCCGGACTGCGCCGCGGCCACGAGCGCGGCCGCCGCTCCTGTGCTGGCGCCGAAGTAGCCGACGGGCAGATCCGCCGTCGCCGGACGCGCGGCCAGCCATTCGGTCGCCTCGCCCAGCCGGGCGGCGAGCAGAGGAACGTCGAAGACATTGGCTCGATTCTCGGCCTCCGCTTCGGTCAGCAGGTCGAAGAGCAGCGTGCCGCAGTTCGCCGACACCAGGGCGTCGGCCACGAACCGGTTGCGTGGGCTCAGCCGCGAGCTCCCACTCCCGTGCGCGAACACGACGACGCCGATGGGGTTCGGCGGCAGCGTCAAGGTGCCCGGCAGGCCTACGCCTGCTACCGGGATCACGATCGGCTGAGCGAGATGGTCGGCGATGGTTCCGCCCTGATCGAGTGTCTTCATGGCGATGTCCTCCCAAACAGCAAGCTGGGCGATGCGCCATGAAACCGCCGTGAAACGCCTCTGAGAAGCCCTCACGCTGACTTCACGCTGCCGTCACCGCATGGCAGACATTCTGTAGGTACGGAGGAACGAGCCATGACGACCAAGACCCGACAAGCCACCGAGCTGCAGCACCGTCTCGACGAGGTCGAGCGCCGGCTGGAGGCCATCGCCCGTCACGTCGCGGAGATGGAGGACCTGAAGAAGCAGGTCGGGAATCTGAAGCTCGAGCTCGAGGAAATGCGGGAGGAGTGAGCGCCATGACCGCGCGGCGCGCCCTGCAGGTCATTCTCGCCATCAGCCTCTTCGGCTTGGCGTTCTCGGGGATTCTCTCCTACCACGAGCTGTTCGGCGCCGGCGCCGCGACCTGCCCCGCCCCCGGGGCGCCCGGAACAGTGTTCGGATATCCCGCCTGCATCTACGGATTCCTGATGTACCTCCTGCTGTCGGTCGTCGCCGCCCTGGGGCTGCGGGCCGAGCGGAGGGGACGGAAGGGGGAGGGAACATGAGCTGGAAACCGATCGTCGTGGGAGTGGACGCGTCGCCGAGTGCCGCCGCAGCGGCCGCGCTCGGCTGGAAGCTCGCCGGCATCGCCCGGACCTCCTGCCACTTCGTCCATGCGGTGGCCGATGGCGGCCTGCCGCTCGCCGCCCCCGGGAGCGAGGTACTCGACGCGATGGACAGCGCCATGGTCGAGCTGGCGCGCCGCCGCGTGCGCGCCGCACTGCGCAAGAAGCTGCCTGCGGCGGCCCTGGAGCATTTGGTGGTCCGGTTCGGCCACCCGACTCCTGTCCTCCAGGCGGAAGTCGCCCGGCTCGGGGCCGAGCTCGTGATCTTGGGGAGCAAGCGCCACTCGGCGCTCGGGCGCTGGGTTGGCGGGAGCACCGTCGTCGCGGCCGCGCGGCGACTCGACGTCCCCGTGCTGGTAACGCAGGGCGCTCCCACCGAGCTGTGCCGCATCCTCGTGGCGGTCGATGCGTCCTTCGCGACCAAGCCGACTATCGCGGTGGCCGCGCGCCTCACGAGGCTAGTCGGGGGACAGCTGCGTGCGATCCACGCTCTGGAGCCGCTCCCCATCGTGCCCGAGATGCCGTTGCTGTTGGACCCCGAAGAGGTCCGCTCCCAAACATTGGCTCAGCTCGAACGCTCGGTCTGGCCGTTGCTGCGGATTCCGCGGACGATGAAGGTGACGCGCCCCGGACCGGCCGGCCTCGCGCTGGCCGACGAAGTCGCCGGGTGGGGAGCGGACCTGCTCGTCGTGGGGAAGCACGGGCGCGGGTGGGTCGATCGGCTGCTGCTGGGCAGCGTGACCGAGGGGCTGCTGAGCCATCTGCCGACGTCGCTGTTGGTCGTGCCGGTGCCGACGCCGCGCACGGTCGCCCCCCGGCGGCCGCGACTGGCGCGCGCTCGAGGCCGGTCCCGTTCGACGGTGTGAGCCGTCCGCGTCCCCCGTGGCTGACCGCGTGAACGCCTTGATCGCCGCCCGGCTCGACGAAGCCGCGCATCTGCTCGCCCAGCAAGGGGCAAACCGTTTCCGGGTCGAGGCGTACCGGCGCGCCGCCACGACGCTGCGGCAGCTGGAGGTGCCGGTCTCAGAGATCCTGAGCGGCGAGGGAAACGCAGGCTTGGAGCGTCTACCCGGAATCGGCGAGACGCTCGCCCGAGCGATCCGTGAGGTGGCGAAGACGGGGCGGCTGGCGATGCTCGGCCGGCTGCGGGGCGAGAGTGACCCCCTGTCGCTGCTCGCATCCGTTCCCGGGGTGGGGCCGACGCTTGCCGAGCGGCTCCACCACGACCTCGGCATCGGCACCCTGGAGGATCTCGAAGCGGCGGCGCACGACGGGCGGCTCGCGGGCGTCGCCGGTTTCGGCGAGAAGCGCCTGGCGGGCATCCGCGACGCGCTGGCGGCCCGGCTCGGCCGCGTCAGGGGCGGAGGGGACGCCGCCAGCGTCGCCCTCACCGAGCCGCCCCCCGTCGCCGAGGTGCTGGCGGTGGATCGTGAGTACCGGATCGGAGCGGCCGCCGGTCAGCTCCCCCGCATCGCGCCGCGGCGCTTCAATCCGGCGCAGGAGGCATGGCTGCCCGTGCTGCACGCGCAGCGCGGCGAGCGCCACTACACGGCCTTGTTCTCGAACACCGCCCGGGCGCACGAGCTGGGGCGCACGCGAGATTGGGTCGTGCTCTACGTGGACGGTGGACGCGGCGAGCGCCAGTACACCGTGATCACCGCGCGGCTGGGCCTGCTGAAGGGAAAGCGTGTCGTGCGCGGCCGCGAAGCAGAGTGCGCCCAGCACTATCAGCGCACGTCGCCCGCGAGGCCGGAGCCGGCATGCCTCTGAGGGCGCTGCATCCGGTACATGTCGAGGATCTCCTGCTCGGTCGTGGCGTCCGCGGGTGCCTTGTCGGATCGCACGCCGCCCAGAAGGCGGGGGAAACGGAGCGCGTACCCTGCCTCCTTACCGGTCTTCCCACAGGTGTGCGAAGGTGAGCGCGTGATCTCGTCGGCGAGCACTTCGACGACCAGCCGGGGCTCGGCCCAGACATCGGGGGTGATGAGCGAGTCGATGCGCCCGGGGCGTGATGGCCCGGCCAGGCCGTCGAGCCTCGCGCGCAACGCCTTCCATTCCTTCTGAGACGGGCCCGAGCCGATCTTCGCCACGGTGCGGAAGCGGTCGCCACCGGGATCGTAAACGGCCGCGAGCACCGATCCGATACCGAGCGCGGCACGCTTCCCGCGGCCGCGCCGGTAGCCGACCAGCACGAGGTCCACCGTGTCGCGCAGCTTGGACTGATACGCGCGCTTGAGCTTGACCCAATCGAACCCCCGCGCGCCCGCGTGATACGGAGCGTCCGGTCGTTTGGCGACGATCCCTTCGAGGCCGCGGCGGAGCATCGCGTCGAAATACCGCTGCAGCTCGGCGGGCCGGTCGGTCGTCATCGCCGGCGCGACCGCCACCGGATCCCGCGGGGTCGCGTGAATCAGCGCCGTGAGGCGCCGATGCCGCTCGCGCTGCGGCCGCGGAAGGTAGGTGCGCCCATCCGCGTACAACAGATCGAACGCGAAGAGACGGAGCGGGTGCCGCGCGGATGCCTCGGCGATCCCGTGCTTGCGCTTACGGGTCATCGTCACCTGGAAGGGGAGGAATCGACCCGTCTTGGGGTCGCAGACCACCGCCTCCCCTTCGATGATCGCACGCCGCGCGCGCAGCTGGCGGCGTACAGCCGCCACCAGCTCCGGAAACATCGCGGTCACGTTCTCGAGCCGGCGGCTGAACACCCACACGCGATCGCCGTCACGGTGCAGCTGCAGCCGGAACCCGTCGTACTTCGGCTCGACGTGCACCATACCGAGGCGGTGCACGATCGCCGCCGCCGAGGGCAGTCGCTGGGCGAGCGCGGGCCGGACCGGGACGCCGAGCTGCGGGGCGACGCGCGCGAGTCCCCGCTCCCCCCGCCCATACGCCAGGCGGACCACGCCGCCCAGGTCCGAGCGGACGTTGTACGCTCGCTCCACCAGCCCCTTCTTGCGGCGGTCCCCCAGTGCCCCGGCCGCGGTTGCCTCGATGATCGTCGCATCTCCGATGCCGAGGCGGAGTCGTCCCTGGACGATGCGGACGAGGTACCGCGCCTCCCGAGGCGAGGCGCCTCGTAGCAAGGCGACGAGCAGTCGCGTCTTGCGCTCGACGGCGCCCGCCCCGGCCGTGCCGGCCACTTCCTGGAGTGCCGCGTACGCCTGTCGCACGCTGAGCCGCCCGCGCCCGGACGCACCGGCGAGCGCCTCCGCAACCAGGCCCAGATCGCCCGCCTGCCGGAAAAGCCGGGCCACGGTGGCGTCGCTCGCCTCATACGCGCGCGCGATGACGCGCAGGAGGAGGCGCTCGCCCACGCCGAGCTCGACGCCTTCGTACGGCGGCCGCAGCTGGCCCTGGAGGAGATAGACGATGGGCGCACGCTCGGCCGCGGTGGCCCGCGCAAACAGGTCGGCCACCACGCGTACCGCGCCGAGGCGCCGACCTCCAGCCTCCAAGCGCGCGAACACATCCGCCAGCTCGCTCAGCCGCACCCGCTGCCCCCGCCCCTCCCGGCATCGAGCCGCCGTACCGGGACCCCGCCGTACACCGCATGCGGCGCGAGCGTGTGGTGCTTCGCCACCACGCTGAGCGCGCCCACCTGTGCGCCCTCCCCCACCTCCACCCCGATGCCGATCACGCTCCCGACGCCGATCGTGACGCCGGATCCCAGGCGCACCGGGGCGGTCCTCACGATCCCGCCTTCGACGGTATGGCCGGAGAGATGGACGCCGTCGCCGATCACCACATCGTCCCCGAATTCCAGCAGGTTGTCGTCCATCACCGTGAGGCTGTTGATGTACACGCGGCGCCCCAGCCGGGCGCCGTTCAGCCGGTGATAGCAGGTCCAGAGCGGCGTGGCACGGAATAGCGTCCCGGCCAGCAATCGCACGACGTGCGCGGAGGCGAGGTAGCGGCCCCAGTGCAGCAGCGACCACTCGAGGTCGGCGATCCGCATCTCGGCGTGTGGTGGCGTGCGCCAGTGGAGCAGACGCATCGCCAGCGCCGACCACGCCATGAGGCACAGGGCGAACAGCAGGTAGGCCGGGATGAGCCACATCGCGAGCAGCACCACGCGGGCCCCGTGCGGAGCAATGCGCCAACCGAGTGGCCACTCCCACAGCAGCACGGCGGGCACCACGGCCAGCCCGAAGATCGCGCTCTCGACCGCCAGCGCCGAGACGACGGTCCAGGCGATCCGCCCCCCCTTGCGCAGGCGGCCGCCCGACGCCGAGCTATACAGGGCCATGGCGCCGGACCGGGGGTACGAGCCGAACGTCACCATCGCGGGCGAAGGCCCGGCGGTGGTGCTGGTGCCCGGTATGGACGGAACAGGCCGCCTGTTCTACCGCCAAGCCCCACTCCTCGCGAGGAGCCATCGCGTCGCGACGTACCGCCTGCGCGATGACGCAGCCGGCATGGACGTGCTCGTGGAAGACCTCGCCCGAGTCATCGAGGCGATGCGGGTCGCGGGTGAGCCCGTCACCGTCATCGGCGAGTCCTTCGGCGGCACCGTCGCCCTGAGCCTCGCGCTCGCCCGGCCGGATCTCGTGGCGGCCCTCGTCGTGATCAACTCCTTCCCCCGCTTCGTGCCCCAGCTCCGGCTGCACCTGGCGATCCTCGCGTTGCGGGTGATGCCCTGGGAGACGATGCCGCTGGTCCGGCGATTCACCGCGTTCCGGCTGCACTCCGCGCACACGCATCGCGCGGAGATCCGGCGCTTTCTGGAGTTGACGCGGGCGACCACGCGCGAGGGCTACATCGCGCGCCTGCGGATCCTCACGCGGTACGATGCGCGCGCGCGGTTGGGGGAGATCCGGGCGCCCACCCTGTTCCTCGCCTCCGAGCGCGACCACCTCGTGCCCGCCGTCGTGCAGGCGCGGTACATGGCAGCGCGGGTCCCTGGTGCCGACCTGCAGGTGCTCGCTGGTCACGGTCACATCTGCCTCATCGCCCCGAACCTCGATCTCGAGCAAATCCTGCGTGACTGGCGCCCGCCTCCCCCCCGACCGCCATCGGCGCCCCTCTCCTCCCTGCCCGTTTAAGCGCCGCACGGAATGGCTCGAGCGGCAGCGTGTTGAGGACGTCCTGCGCCTCGAGTCCTGCCCGCCGCGCCAGGTCGACCGCATACCGCATGAACGACAGATGGCCCGGCTGGTGGCTGTCGGTCGAGAGCACGAACCGCACCCCGCAGCTCTTGGCGGCCGCGGCGAGCGTGTCGGGGAGGTCCATGCGCTCGGGGTGGCCGTTCAGCTCCAACAGGCATCCGGCGTCCGCAGCAGCCTGGGCCAACGCGTCGAAAGCGAGCGGATAGGGCTCGCGCTTGCCGAGCAGCCGGCCGGTCGGGTGTCCGATCGCATCCACCCAGGGGTGCTGCGCTGCACCCACCAATCGGCTGGTGATCTCCCGCTCGGGCTGGTCGATGCCGTAGTGGAGCGAGGCAACCACGTAGTCGGCTTCGGCGAGCACGTCATCCGGCAAGTCCAGGTTGCCGCGTTCCAGGATGTCGACCTCGACACTCTTCAGGACGGTGAAGCCGCGATGCACGGCGTTCCACGCGTCGATCTCCTCCCATTGGGCGCGGAGCCGCTTGGCGTCGAGGCCGTGCGCCATCGTCACGCGCTTGGAGTGGTCGGTGATCGCGATGTATCGATAGCCCCGCTCTCGCGCGGCGTCGGCCATTGCCGCGACGGATGCGTGCCCGTCGCTGGCGACCGTGTGCATCTGGAGATCGCCCTGGATCTGGTCGAGCGTCACCAGCGCCGGGAGCCGGTGGGCCCGCGCCAGCGCGATCTCCCCCCGCGCCTCGCGCAGCTCCGGGGGGATCCAGTCGAGACCGAGTTTCGCGTAGACCTCCTCTTCCGTCCTGCCCGCCACCCGCCGCGCGCCCGCGAAGAGGCCGTATTCGTTGAGTTTGAGCTTCCTGTCCTGCGCCAACCCGCGCAGCTCGACGTTGTGAGCCTTTGAGCCGGTGAAGTAGACCAGGGCCGCGCCGTAGACCGCCGGCTGGACTGCCCGGAGGTCCACTTGGAGGCCGCCCGCGAGCTTCACCGTCGCCCGGGTGGACCCCTGGGACACGATCTCCGCCACGTCCGGGTAGCCGGTGAGCCGCCGGATCACCCGGGCCGTGTCCCGGCACGTCACCAACAAGTCGAGATCCCCCACCGTCTCCTTGCGGCGCCGATAGCTGCCCCCGACCGCGATCTGGTTGATGCCTCCGCCACTCTTCAGGTAGTCGAGCAGCGCCGTCGCGTACGTCTCGGCGTCGTTCAGCAGCAACCGCCGTTCGACGTGCGCCGCCTGACCGAGGCCTGCGCCGATCTTCTCCACCAGCTTCGGGCCGAACCCCTTGAGTCTGGCCACACGCCCCGCCGCGAGGGCGCGCCCCAGATCGGCGGCCGATTTCACTTTGAGCTTCGCGTGCAGCAGCTTGACGCGCTTGGGACCGATGCCTGGGATGCGCAGCAGATCGAGCAGGCCGGGGGGCACCTTCCGGACGAGCTGCTCGTGGAGCGGCAGCGACCCCGTCGCCGCGATGGTGCGGATCTTCTCGGCGAGGTCCTCGCCGATGCCGGGGAGCTCCGTCAGGTCGCGCGTCCCCGCGTGGACCACGTCCGCGAGCGGCTCGGGGAAGTCGCGGACCGTGCGCGCGGCGGTGCGGTAGGCGCGGACGCGGAACGGGTTCGCGTTCTGGATCTCGAGGAGGTCCGCGACCTCGTCGAACAGCCTGGCGATGTCAGGATTCTGCATGCTGTCCCCCCCCCCTCACCCGGCAACCTAGGCCGCGTTCCACGCCCAGTGGGTGAAGATCCTCTGAAAGCGCCTTCATCCCGCCGCCGACGCCTCTTCGGCCGGTCCTCATCACGCTTTCATGCCGGACCAACCAGGATGTAGGTAGCCCCTTCCCTCGAGGTAGCGATGCACAACAAGCCCAAGACTCCGAGGCGCGCGCCGGCGCGGACGGTCCGTGACGTCATGTCCTCCGACGTCGTGATGCTGAGCCCCGATCTGAGCCTCCGCGACGCGATCGCGATACTCGGCGAGCGGCACATCAGCGGCGCTCCGGTGGTCGCAGGCGGCGGTGTGGTAGGCGTGGTATCCGCGAGCGATGTTCTCGCCTTCGAGACCGCAACGCCCGGAGTGCCCACCGAGCACGCCGAGCGGACCGAGCAGGGCGAGCTCGAGGCGGCCGGTGACTGGGAAGAGGGCGCCGAGGCCCCCGGCGCCTATTTCACGGACTTGTGGGAGGATGCGGGGGCCGACGTCGCCGAGCGGATGAAGGAGCTCGAAGGGCCCGAGTGGGACGTGCTCGCCGAGCACACCGTCGGGGAAGCGATGAGCGCCGGGGTGCGGTGCGTGGAGGCGGGTGCGAGCCTCCGGGACGCTGCACGGTACATGCTCGATCACGGCATTCACCGCGCGCTGGTCCTCGACCATGAGAAGCTCGCGGGCATCGTGACGGCCACCGACTTCATGCGCGTCGTCGCCGAACGCGACCGGTAGCCGGGGCGGGAGGGGGGGGGGGGCGGCTTGCTCCACTGGCGCGCGGTGCTGTTCGGCTGGCTTGCTCTGGCCGCGAGCACGAGCGCCGCGGCCGCGCAGGACGGGCCGGACTCCCTCCTGACGCAGTTCTACCAACGGCGCGGCTACCGGCTCGCCTGGATCGACTCGGGCGGCGTTTCTTCCCAAGCCCGGCGGCTCCTGGAGATGCTCGCCCGAGCCGATCGGGAAGGGCTCGACCCTAACGACTACGACGTCGCGACGAGCGATTCCAGCGCGTGGCGCCTCGACTCGACACTGACGCGGGCGTTCCTCTTCTACGGTTGGGACGTCTCGCGTGGTCGCGTGAGCCCGGCGCTCGTCGACTCGCTCTGGACCGCGGCGGGCCGGCCCCCCCCCGCCGCGGGCGGTCCCGGGGGGGGGGGGGGGGGTGGTCGCGCACCGGCCCCGGGACTGGGGGGTTGTCGACCCCCCCCTCGCGCTGCCGCACCACGCCGGGGGGGGGGGGGGGGGGGGGGGAGGGGGGG
>JBGOUQ010000007.1:0-125968 GCA_041477065.1 Gemmatimonadota bacterium | reverse complement strand
CTCGAGCGGAAGGGGGAGGAACTTCGGGACGAACTGGAGCAGGCGCTCCGCGAAGGGCGTCGGCTGGAGAAGGAGGCGACCGAGCGGCGGGGGGGGGGGGGGCGGGGGGGCGGGCGGGGGGCGGGGCGGCGGGGGCGCCGGCCCGCCCGCCCCGCCGCCCGGCGGGCCCGCCCGCCCGCCGCGCCGGCGGCGGATATCGGCACCGGCTCCGGGTGCATTGCCCTCAGCCTTGCAGTCGAGGGAGACTTCGACCGCGTCGTGGCGGTGGAGCGTTCGCCCGAGGCGGCCGCGCTGGCCCGGGAAAACGTGTCGCTGGTGGGGCCGCCGGTCCCGGTGGAAGTGCGGGAGGGCGATTTGCTGGGTCCGCTCGGAGACGAGCGCTTCCGGGTGATCGTGGCCAATCCGCCCTACCTCACCGAGCAGGAATACGCTGCGCTGGACCCGGCGGTCCGATTGTTCGAGCCGCGGGACGCGTTGGTGAGCGGCCCCGACGGGCTGGACGCCACGCGGGCGTTGTTCGCGGGCGCGGCCGCCCGTTTGGCACCGGGTGGCATGCTGTGCCTCGAGATCGACGAGCGGCGGGAGGAGCGGGTCCGGCTCCTGGCGCACGAGTTCGGCTGGAGACGGATCGGCGTGCATCAGGACTTGTTTGGCCGCCCGCGCTTCGCGCTGGCGTTCCCCGGGGAGGTTGCGTGATCGACGACAAGGCGCTGGAGCTCGGCCGCCTGTTGGGCCAGAGCGAGGAATACAAGATCCTCCGCCGGGCCAGCGAGCGGCTGCGGGAAGACGCGGAGTGTCAGCGGTACTTGGGCGAGATCGAGCGCCTGGCGGGCGAGCTGGAGCAGGCGGCGCAGCAGGGCCGGGAGCCGCCGCGCGAGCTGGTGGAGCAGTACGACAAGGCGTTGCAGAGCGTGCAGGGCAATCCGGTGTATCAGCAAATGGTGGCCGCACAGGCTAACTTCGAGAAGTTGATGGCGAAGGTGAACGAGAGGATCTTCGACGGCATGAAGAAGGGCGCGGCCAGCCCGATCATCACTCTGGGCTGATGGGAGCCCCGGGGGGGGGAAGGGGAGCGCAGGGCGTGTTTCTCGTGGTCGAGGGGCCGGAGGGGGCGGGCAAGAGCACGCTGGCGCGCTGGCTCGCAGGTCGGCTCCAGGACGACGGCCGATCCGTGCTGTCGGTGCGCGAGCCGGGCGGAACGCCGGTCGCGGAGGCCGCGCGCAAGCTGGCGCTGAAATCGAAGCACGACATGCCGCCGGCCGCGGAGCTGTTCCTGATGCTCGCGGCGCGCGCGGACCTGGTAGACCGTGTGATCCGTCCCGCGCTCGTCGCGGGACAGGTGGTCGTTGCGGACCGATTCGATCCGTCCACGATGGCCTACCAGGTCGCGGGGCGCGGGTTGGCCCGTGCGGAGGTCGAAGCCGCGCTGCGGCTCGCCACGGGTGGGCTGGTGCCCGAACTGACCCTGGTGCTGGACGTGCCGGTGGAGATCGGCCGGGAGCGCCAGCGCCGGGCGGGCAAGGCGCAGGACCGTTTTGAGCGGCAGGACGACGCGTTCCACGAGCGGGTGCGCGCGGCCTACCGCATGGCGAGCGGGCCGGGCGTGGTGCATCTCGACGCCACACAACCGCTGAACGCCGTCCAGGAGGCCGCCTGGCACGAGGTCATGGCGGTGACCGCTCATTCACTGCGAGGCGTGTCATGAAGCATCGGAACGTCGTGATTCTCGTCGCCGTCGCCGTCGTGGCCCTGGCCACCGGTGGCTGGCTGCTGCAGCGGGAAAGCAGCCCCGCGGGGTCGGTGTACCAGCAGGCCCGGCTATTCGACGACGTGCTTGCCCGGGTCGCCGATTTCTACGTCGACTCTCTCGACGAAAAGCAGCTCTATCAGATGGCGATCGACGGCCTGCTCGACCGGCTGCACGATCCCTACTCGACGTTCCTCAAGCCCGATGATTTCCGCGCGCTGTCCGAAGCGACCACGGGGGACTACGGGGGTCTCGGCATCCAAATCGACGTGCGCAACGGTTTCATCACGGTGGTCGCGCCGCTGCCGGATACGCCGGCGGAGCGCGCGGGGATCCTGACCGGCGACCAGATCATCCAGCTGGATGACAGCTCCACGGAAGGCTGGAAGAACGACCGCGCGGTGAAGGAGCTGCGCGGCCAGCCCGGTAGCACGGCGGTGTTGAGAATCCACCGGGTCGGCGTCGAGCAGGCGATCACTTTCAAGCTGACCCGGGCGACCATCCACATCCGGTCGGTTGGGCTCGCGATGATGCTGGATGACCGCGTGGGCTACATCGCGATGAGCCCCGTCAGCCAGTCGTCGGCGGCCGAGCTGACGACGGCGATCACCGATCTCATGCAGAAGGGAATGAAGTCGCTCATCCTCGACCTGCGCGGCAACCCCGGTGGCCTGCTCAACCAGGGCATCGCGGTGAGCGATCTATTCCTCGACCCGGGACAGGAAGTCGTCGCGACGCGCGGCCGGGCGCCGGACGCCACTCACACCTACCGGGACACCAAGACACAGCAATGGCCACAGCTGCCGATCGTTGTGGTCGCGAACGGCGGTACCGCGAGCGCCGCGGAGATCATCGCCGGCGCGCTCCAGGATCACGACCGCGCGATCCTCGTCGGCACGCCCACCTTCGGCAAGGGGCTGGTGCAGTCCTTCTGGCAGCTGGGCCCGAACTACGGCCTCAAGCTCACCACCGCCCGCTGGTACACTCCCAGCGGCCGCACTATCCAACGCGTCAGCAAGAGCGAGCAGGACCAGGAAGCGCAGGTGCTGGCCGGCGAGATCGGCAAGGACACCGTTCCGGACTCGCTGGTATTCCACACCGACCGCGGGCGGATCGTGCGCGGTGGCGGTGGCATCCGGCCCGACATCTTCGTGGCACCGGATACGTTCACCACCGCCGAGCGCGCGTTCATGCGGGCGCTGGGCAACAAAGTGCCCACCTATTGGGACGTGCGCGCGGGGTATGCGTTGGAGCTGAAGGCCGCCGACAAGCTGTCGAATCCCGCCTTTACCGTTTCCGGCGAGATGGTGGATGAGGTGCTGCGGCGGCTCCACGCGCGTGGCGTGGCGGTCCCCGATAGCATCGCCGCAGGCGCGCGGCACCTGATCGCCCAGGAATTGACTTACGAGGCGGCCCGGTACGTGTTCGGCCGGCCGGTGGAGTTCCGCCGCCGCGTGGGGGACGATCACCAGATCCAGCAGGCGCTGACGCTGGCCCGCAGGGCCAAGTCGCCCGCGGACCTGCTCAGCTTCGTTACGCGGCCGTTGGGCGCTCCCCCACCCCCCTCGGCGCCGCCGCACAACTAGTGATCAGCCGGGCGCCGCTACTCGCGGGCGTCGGCGTCATCGGGCCGGGGCGGGCGGGGGTCGGCCTGTCCCTGGCCCTGGCGGCGGCGGGCTACCGCGTCCGCCTGCACGGCCGGCGCGCGGCGCCGGTGCCCAAGCCCCTCACCCTCACCGTCGGCCCGGACGACCAGCCCCCCGGTTGGATCGGCGAGGTGGACGTGATCGTCCTCGCCGTGCGGGACGACGCCCTGCGGCCGCTCGCGCAGATGCTGCACGACCGCCGCGCCGTCCGGGCCGAGCAGGTGGTGCTGCACCTCTCTGGCGTGCTAGGACAGGAAGCGCTGGGTCCCCTCGTTACGACGCGCGCCGCACTCGGCTCGCTGCACCCGCTCCAGACGATCAGCGACCCCGAGCGCGCGCCTGAGCGCCTGCGCGGGGCGTGGGCTGCCGTCGAGGGTATGCCACGGGCGATGGATATCGCGGAGCGCCTGGCCGAAGACGTGGGGCTGCACCCCTTCCGGGTCACCGCCAAAGCCAAGGCGGTCTATCACGCCGGGGCGGTGTTCGCGTCGAACTACTTTGTGGTCGTGGAGGCGGTGGCGCAGCGGCTGCTGCGGCACGCCGGGCTTTCGGACGCCGAGGCGTGGACGGCGCTGCGGCCGCTGGTCGAAGGCACGCTGGAGAATCTGACGCGGCAGGGGCCCCTCGCCGCGTTGACGGGCCCGGTGGTACGGGCGGACACGGAAACGATCGTGCGACACCTCGAGTCGCTGACGATCGACGATGCGAACCTGTATCGCAGCCTGGGGCGCGCCGCCCTGGAGCTGGCGCAGAAGCGGGGGATGGACGAGCCGACGGCGGCGAAAGTCGCCGAGGCGCTCGCTACTGATCTACCACCCGTGATCCGGCCGAAGGAACAAAGCTGAATTCTCGCGCCGGCACGGCGCCGTTCACCCGGACGTTCCGCAGCACCACCACCCGCCGTTGGCCCGACGTCTCGTTGATCTCGATCCGCGCGAGCAGCCCGCTGCCCCGGCTCACCCACACCACTGCGTCCCGATAGGGCACTCCGGTGCCCCTCGGCGTCAGCGCCAGCACGTCCGCGACGTCCCCCGTTGCAGCGAGAGAGTCCGCGCGCAGCCAGCGAGCCGCGTAGCGCTCGCGCGGCCGCTCCACGAACTGCGCGATGAGGTTGGGGCCGGTGCCGCCGGCCGCCGGGATCGGGGCGCGGATCACCTGGCCCGGCGTCGTGCTCGGCGTGTACAGCCACAGCCACCGGCCATCGGCGACGATGCGGTCGCCCTTCGGCGTGGTGAACCGCATCGCGAACCGGTTGGGCTTCTCTTGATAGAGCCGCCCGCGGGTCGTATCCAGCATGCCCGCGAGGGGGTTGTCGATGATCTGCACGAAGTCAGCAGTGAAGGTGCGGACGGTATCGTAGACGGCGGTGGCGCGATCGAGAATGACGAAGGCGTCGGACTGTCGGATAGCCGGTCTGGCGGACTGGAATGCGAGGACAGCGAGAATCAGTCCGACCGTCCGAGCGTCCGACCGTCCGACTGTCATGCCCCCACCGGAGCCGGCTCGGCCACCCGCCGCCCGATGACCTCCGCGATCACGCGCACTTCGCGCATGAGCTGAGCGAACTGCTCGGGGTAGAGCGACTGGGCCCCGTCGGAGAGGGCCTGCTCGGGATCGGGGTGCACCTCGATCATGATGCCGTCGGCTCCGGCCGCGATGGCCGCGCGCGCCATCGGGATGACCTTGTCCCGCAGCCCGGTGCCGTGCGAGGGATCGGCGATGATCGGAAGGTGCGACAGCTTGTGGACCACGGGGATCGCCGTGAGGTCGAAGACGTTGCGCGTGGCGGTGTCGAACCCCCGGATGCCACGCTCGCACAGGATCACGTCCTGGTTCCCCTCGGCGAGGATGTACTCCGCCGAGAGCAGCAGCTCGGTGATCGTCGCGGACAGGCCGCGCTTCAGGAGGATCGGCCGGCCGCAGCGTCCCGCCGCCTTGAGCAGCGAGTAGTTTTGCATGTTCCGCGCCCCGATCTGCACGATGTCCGCGACCTCCGCCACCCAGCGCACGCCTTCGGGGTCCATCGCCTCGGTGCAGAGCAGCAAGCCCGACTCCTCCCGCGCGCGGGCGAGGAGCTTCAAGCCCGGCCGGCCGAGACCCTGGAAGCTGTACGGCGAGCTGCGCGGCTTCCAGGCACCGCCTCGCAGAATCACGGCGCCGGCTTCGCGCACTTGCTGGGCGGCAGTGATGATCTGCAGCTCCGATTCGACGGAGCAGGGGCCGGCGATGGCAACGACTTCAGGTCCCCCGATGGCGACTCCAGCTCCTGCCCCTCCTCCCCCAAACCGGATCACCGTCGGCTCCGCTTTCCACTCCCTGCTCACCTGCTTGTAGGGCTTGGAGACGTGAATCACCTCCTGCACGCCCTGCAGTCCCTCGAGTCGCGAGGCGTCGACGCGTCCGTCGTTGCCGACGAGACCCACGGCGGTGCGCTGCGCGCCCGGCATGGGGCGTGCCTGGTAGCCCATCTCCTTGATGACGGCGATGACCTTCTGGACTTCCTCCTCGGTCGCGCCGTGTCGCATGACGATCAGCACGCTGCTCTCTACCCTCCGATGGTGAACCGGTCTCCGTCCCGCGCCGCGGTGATGGGGCCGTTGAACCGCGCGGCCGCGCCACGGGCCGGGTCCGAAGTTTCGACAGGCGGATAGAAGTGCGTCAAGACGAGGCGCCGGGCGGCGGCATCCGCGGCCAGTTGGCCGGCCCGCTCCGGGGTCAGGTGAATGTCGACGGCCATCGCCTCCGGCAGCGAGCATTCGGCGAGGAGGAGGTCACAACCCCGGGCCCAGCGCGCCAGCTCGGACGACGGTCCGGTATCCCCCGTGTACACCAGCCGCCCCTCCGGCGCGCTCAAGCTCAATGCGACGCTCTCCGTCGTGTGCGGGACGGGGAACGTCTCGAGGCTCAGCTCGCCGTCGAAGGGGAACGGCTCGCCGTCCCGCACGTCGAGAATGGCCAGCGGGAACCCGGGGTCGAGCAGCCAGGGACCGTAGCCCTCCGCCAGCGTCTTCAGCAGCCGGACCACCCCGGGAGGGCCGAGGATCACGAGCGACTCGGTGCGGGGCGGCATGGTCGTGTACTTGAGCGCGTACACCAGCAGCGGTAGCTCTCCCCAATGGTCCGGGTGAAAGTGGGACAGCACCACGTGGGTGATCTGCGGCCAGGGCAGCCCGAAGGACGCGAGGCGATGGAGGGCGCCTGCGCCGCAGTCGAGCAGGACTTTCACATTGCCGCGGGCGACCCAGTGGCACGGGGCCGTGCGCGTCGCCGACGGAGCGACGGTGCCGGTGCCGACGGTGACCAGTTCCACCTTAGGGAGCCTTTCCTCTGAAGACGATCCGCTTGAAGACTATTACCCCTGCGGCCTGCAACTTGTACAGGTAGACGCCGGCCGGCACCATGCGCCCGTCGTCCGCGCGGCCGTCCCACATCAGCCGCGGGTCGCAGGTAGGGCCGCCGGGTGGTCCCCGGCCGTAGCGGCCAACGTCGAGCACTTCGGGAAAGTCCGGTCCCGGCACTAGATGTCGCACCGGGCCGCCCCGCAGGTCCAAGATCACCAGCTGCGTGCGGCTCGTGGCGGCGAGGTCGAACCAGATGCAGGTCGAGTCGCGCCCTGCCGTCGGGAAGGGGTTGGGGAAGTTCTGGTAGAGCAGGGTGGTGGGGGGCAGGGTCGGGTCGAGGACGAGGAACGTCCCGGCGCTCCCGGCGACGCTTGTGTCCGTGCCCGCATGCACGACCAGCTGCCAGGAGTAGGGGGTGTTGCGCTCGAGGGGTTGGGGGAGCGTGAACGTGGTGTCGGTGATCCCGCCGAAGCCCTGCTCGGGGAGGCTCTGCCCGGCGCGCACCACCAATAGATCGTAGCGGAACGGGCCCGGGGGCACCGCGATGGCGGGAGAGCTCCAGATGAAGGTGGGCTGGGCGTCCGCCGTATTCGTGCCGCCCGGTCCGCTCAGTGTGAGCAGCGTGGCCCACGCAGGGACGGCGATCGGGCCAACGAGGCTGGTGCTTCCCGAGACGCCGGTCGCCGAGGTCGCATCAACCCGCCAGAACAGCGGTGTGCCGGGTTTGAGCGGCCGGCGCAGCAGAACGGACGACTGGTCCACGACGGTCGTGTCGAGCAACGGAGCGGCGAGGGCGGAATCCCGGGCGACGCGCAGCCGGAACGTGACCGGTGTGGCGAAGGCGGGGACGCCCGCGGCCGTCCACTGAAACAGCGGCGTTACTGTGGTGAGCTGCGGCGGGAGCGGGTCCAGTGGCACCACGCCGCTCGGGAACGTGGCTGCGGCGGTGACGTTGGGACGGCCCCAGCCGCGCACGGAGTCAGGGGCGGCGCGGTTGCTGGCGTAGCGGCGCAGCGCGTTGCGCAGGGCGATGGGTCCCAGCGTGGGGTGTAAGGCCTTCACCAAGGCGGCCGCCGCGGCGGTGAGGGGAGTGGCGAACGACGTGCCGTTGAGCCGCCCCAGGCCGGGACCGGTGATGGTGCACACCGCCACACCGGGGGCGGTGAGATCGGGCTTGAGGCGGCCGTCGGCGGTCGGGCCGCGCGAGGAGAACGCCGCGATCGCCCCGAGCGAGTCCTCGGCGCCGACGGTGATCACCGAGTCCGCGTCGCCCGGCGTGACCAGCGTGCGAAACCCCGGCCCGCTGTTTCCCGCGGCGGTGACGACGAGGATGCCCCTGCCCGCCGCGCTGTCGGCGGCGACGCTGGTGACGGCGATGTCACCCGTGAGCTGGGAGGGAGTGTAGGAGAACCCGTTGTCGAAGGTGAGGTATCCCAGGCTCGAGGAGACGATGTCGACGCCGATCGAATCCGCCCACTCGAGCGCGGCGACGTAGTTGTCCTCTTCGATGCGCGTCTCGGAGCGGATGTCCTCGGTCTTCGCGAGCAGATACGAGGCACCCCGCGCGATGCCGAGGAGGCGCCCCGGGACGGTCGCGGCGAACAACGACCAGACGGCGGTCCCGTGGAACTGCGGGTTCAGGAGCAGGGAGTCGTTGGGCTGGTTGCGGACAACCGAGTCGTGGAACACGAAATCGTGCTGCGCCGTGACGGTCACGCCCGCGAAGGCAGGGTGCTGGGTGTCGAAGCCGGCGTCGAGGATCGCGATCCGCACGCCCGTGCCGTTCATGCCGCGATCGGCGAGCGGCCGCAGGCCGAGCTGCCGGTACGGCATGTCCGAGGGGCCGTAAGTCGGGTCGCCGGCGGGGCCGCAGGTGTCCGGGGCCAGGGCGGCGTTCAGGGGAGGGGCGGTGGGGTCCGGCCCGGGCGCGCGCCGCCATCGGCCCAGAGGCTGGATCCGGCGCCAGGTGCGGTCAGCGGCGAGGGAGCGGAGCAAAGCGGCGGGGACGTCGGCGCTCAGCGCGTGGAGCCAGCGGCTGCGGACGCGAACCCGCGCTCCCGCAGCGGACAGCCGCGCGACGGCGGAGTCGAGCGGTACCGTGGCCCGCGCGAACAGCCAGACGGTGAATGTGGTGTCGCGCTGCCAGGCCCGGGCGAGTGGTGGGGAGACGGCGGGTCGCTGAGCCGCGAGGGCAATCGGGAGGGCGACGAGCAGGGCGACGGCGGTCCCCCCTCGCCCCCCCGCTCGCAGGGGCCGTCGCATCTAGGTCAGGCCGGTTCCAGCTGGCCCAGGCGGACGCCGACGATCGTGGAGACGCCGGGCTCCTGCATCGTGACCCCATACACCGCGTCGGCGGCCTGCATCGTCCGGGGGTTATGGGTGATCACGATGAACTGTGTCTGGTCCTTGAACTCCGACAACAGGCGCACGTAGCGCCCGACGTTTGCGTCGTCGAGCGGGGCGTCCACCTCGTCGAGCAGGCAGAACGGGCTCGGCCGGGTGAGGAAGATCGAGAACAGCAGCGACACGGCCACCAGCGTGCGCTCGCCGGAGGAGAGCAGGTGAATCCGCTGCGTGCGCTTGCCCCGCGGCGCCGCGTGGATTTCGATCTCGCTGTCCAGCGGGTCGTCCTCGTTGGCGAGCCGCACGTCGCACTCGCCGCCGCCGAACAGGGTCTGGAACACGCTGCGGAAGTTCTCGCGCACTTTGCCGAATGACTCGAGGAACAGCTGCTTCGCGGTCTGGTCGATCTCCCGCGCGGCCTGTTGCAGCGAGGTCCGCGCCGCGACCAGGTCGTCGCGCTGGGTCATGAGGAATTCGAGCCGCTTGACCTCCTCGGCGTGCTCTTCCACGGCGAGGGCGTTCACCGGGCCCACGGCGTCGATCGCCGTGGTGAGGCGCTCGTTCTCCTGACGCAGCCATTCGAGGTCGCCGGCGACGTCGGGCGCCTCGCGCAGCAGCTGTGCCAGAGGCTTGCGCCACTCGGCTTCCACCCGCTCGGTCAGTCCCCGCTTGCGGCCTTCGATTTCAGTCCGCTCGAGCTGCAGGTGATGCTGCTCCTCCCCGAGCGCGTCGAGCGCGCCACGCGTTTCCTCGAGGGCCGCCTCCGAGCGACCCAGCTCGGCCTCGGCCTCCGCGACCTGCGCCTCGGCTTCGCGGGCCGCCGTGGCCAGCTCCGTCTCCGCCAGCCGCCGCTCCTGCAGCGCATCGTCCCACTGCGCGCGCTGGCCGGTCAGCGTCCCGCTGTCGTGATCGAGCGTGGCGATCTCCGCGACCAGCGCCGCGGCCTGGCGGCGGGCGCCCTCCGCGTCGGCCGCGGCCCGGGCGGCACGGTCCCGCGCGGCCGTATGGCGGGCGTCGACCTGCGCCGCCTCCACCTGCCAATGCACCCGTTGCTCCCGAGCCGCCTCCTGCTCCGCTTCCAAGTCCACCAGCCGGGCGCGCTCGGCGCCGAGCCGCTCGTCGGACCGGACCCGCCCTAGCTCGCGCTCCTGTAGCTCTCCGTGCAGGGCCGTCAGGCGCGTCTCCACTTCCGCCAGGCGGCGGGAGAGCCGTTCCGCTTGCTCCGCCGCGTCCCCGGCCTGGCGGCGCGCGTGCACCACCGCCCGCTCCGCGTCCCCCTTGGTCGAGCCCGCCTCGAGCTCCGCTTCGCGCGCGCGCTCCGCCGTTTGTCCGGCCTCGGCGAACGCCGCCTCGGCGGCGGCGAGCTCGCGGACGGTCGCCTCTTGGGCCGCCACGGCGCGCTCGCGCGCCGCCTCGGCTTCGGCCACGTCCGCCGCCAGGCTTTCCAGCTCGGCACGGCGCTGCAGCGGTCCGCCGGCCGCCTTGCCGCCCAGGAACACCGCGCCATTCGCGCGCCGCAGCGCGCCGCCTTCCAGCACCTGGTGGCCTGCGAGCAGCGCGCGCACCCAGGCCGCCGCGGGGCCGTCCACGCGGAGGGGGTCCGCCAGCGGGTGCCCGTCGGCCGCGAGGCGCGGGCCGGGCACACAGGGCAGCAGCACGAGCGGGCCGGGTTGGGTTTCGTCGTGCCAGCGGCGGATCTCGGCGATCGCCGATTCGTCACGCACCAGCACGGCGTGCAGCCACTCGCCGAGCAGGCGTTCGGCCAATTCGGCGTCGCGGCGGCTCGTGCGCACGAAATCGGCGAGCGGGCCCACCACCGCGTCGCCGAAGCGGTCCTTGACCTTCAGCAGCTCCTGGGCCGCCGGCGCGAGTCCGACGCGCTCCCGATCCAACTCCGCGAGGGCATCCCGCCGGGCCGTCACCTGGGCCAGCGCCTCCTCCGTGTGGCGCCGAGCCGCGCGGCCGCGCATCTCCTGCTCCTGCAGCCCGGCGACCCGACGCCGCGTCTGTTGCAGCGTCTCGATCGCCTGCACCGCCGCGCGCGCCTGCGCCGCGGCCTGCTGCGCCGCCAAGTCCGCGTCGCCCACCGCTGTCTGCGCCGCCGCCTCCCGTGCTCCGCGCTCGGCTGTCGCCGCCGCGAGCAGCTGCCGTAGCTCTCCGCGCTCGCGCTCCAAAGCGGCCCGCTCGCCCTCGAGCGCGCGGAACGCCTCGGCGCGCCGCTGCAGCTCTTCCTCCAGCTCCCGCACCAGCACCCGCTGCGCCACCAGGCGCTCGCGAACCTCTTGCTCCAGGGCCGTGCGGCTCGTGAGCTCGTCCTGCACGCCCGCCAGGTCGCGCTCGGCCGCTGCGCATTCGGCGTCCGCCGCCTCCCGCTCCCGCTCGGCCTGCGCACCTCGTTGCTCGTTCTCCGCCCGCTCCGTCGCCGCGCTGGTGCGCCGCGCGCTCGCGTTGGAGAGCCGTTCCGCCGCGAGCTTCAGGTCCCCTTCCAGCCGGCTCGCCTCCAGGCGCGCGTCCCCCAATCGGCGCTCGACCTCCGTCCGCCGCGCCTCGGCCGTGTGGCGCGCCTGCACTCTCGTCTCCCGCGCGCGCTCGGCTTCCTCGAGGCGCGCGCGGGCCGCGGGCAGGGACTCGGCCAGCTCCCGCGTGCGCACGCCCAGCGCCCCGAGCGCCAGGTCCAGGTCCTCCAGCTCCCGCCGCACCAGGGTGATGGCGACCCCGAAGCGCTCCTGCACCATCTTCACGTGGCGCTCCGCCTTGCCGCGCTGGCGGGCGAGGCTGCGCACCTGGGTCTGCACTTCCGCGATCAGGTCCTCGAGCCGCGCCAGATCCGCTTGCGTCTCCTCCAGCCGGCGCTCGTAGCTCTGCTTGCGGTTGCGGTAGATCCCGATCCCAGCCGCCTCCTCGAACAGCGCGCGCCGCTCCTCCGCCTTCTCGGAAAGCAGCTCGTCGATCATCCTCGCCTCCATGACGACGGCGGCGTCTGCGCCGAGCCCGGTGCCGCGCAGCAAGTCCTGGATGTCCCGCAGCCGCACCGGCGAGCGATTGAGCAGGTACTCGCTCTGCCCCGATCGGGACAGCCGCCGCGTCACCACCACCTCCTGGTAGGCCAGCGGCAGGGTTCCATCGGCGTTGTCGAACACCAGCGACACTTCGACCACGTTCACGGGCCGCCGGCCCGTGGAGCCCTGGAAGATCACGTCTTCCATCTTCCCGCCGCGCAGCAGTCGCGGCGATTGCTCGCCCAACACCCAGCGGACGGCGTCGGAGATATTCGACTTGCCGCAGCCGTTCGGGCCGACGATGGCGGTCACGCCCAGGTCGAAGGGCAGCTCCACCGTGCCCGCGAACGACTTGAAGCCCGACAGCTCCAACCGGCTCAATCTCATGGCGTGGTCCCGGTCCGGGTGACGAGGATGGCGTGGACGCCGGCGCGCTTGAGCTGGGCGTCGGCGAGGGCGGCCTGCTCCGGTGTCTCGAAGGCACCGACGAGCCTGCGTCCCGCGTTGCTCGCACTCCCGTCCCAGCGGACGGCCGGCACGCCGAGCGTGCGCAGTCCGGCGAGGTCGGCGGTCGAGTCCACCGCGAAGGAATACGGGGCGCGCAGGAGCTCGCCCTGGCCGCGCGGCGCGAGGCCCAGGCGCCAGAGGACCTCGCGCGCGGCGGCCGCGGAGTCGCGCGTCGCGTACGCGCCGGCGAGCACGCGATACCAGACCGTGCCGGTGGCGTCGAGTGCGATCGGCGTCACAAAGGCGCCCACCTGGGCTCCGGCGAGGCGATCGGCGTGGGCCAGCGCCTTCGGCAGCGTGCCGTAGGCCGCGAGCTGGACCGTCCACCCGGCGGAGTCCGCGTGCGGCACGGCGATCGCGGCGAGGGGCACGGCCGGCGCGGCGCGGGTGTGCGTTGCCTCGGCGCCGCGGGCGAAGAGGGCCCAGCCGCCGGCAATCAGCCCCGTGAGCCCCGTGAGCGCGAGTCCCACGAGCACCGCCTGCCGGCGGGACGCCCGCCGCGCCTGCAGTCGCCGCGGGTGGGAGGGGCGGGGAGAGGGCGTCGGCGGCGGCGGCGTCCAGCGCTCGCGCACCGTTCCGAGCAGGGTCGCGTCGTGGAGCTCGACGTCCTCCGGGCCGAGTACCAACACGCCGTCCGGCACGGCCCCGAGTTTGGCCAGGCTCGCGGCCGGGCAGAAGAGCAGCAGCAGCGCCCCCTCGTTGCGGAAGCCGGCTTGCAGCTTGCGCCACCGCGGCTGGGCCAGCAGCTCGTCGGCGTGCTGGGTTTCCGAGCCGGCGGGGATGAAGAACACGCCACCGATGTCGTGGGCCGCTTGGGTCAGCGAGACGCCGAATTCGAAGGCATCGACGATGCCCTCGGGGCCCCCGAGACGGCCGCCGCCGGCCTCATGCAGCACCGGCGACTCCAGCCGCAGGTCGACGAGCGCGACGCGGCGGCCGCCCTGCGCGGCCGCGCGGGCCACGTCCCAGGCCGCTGCCGCGGCCCAGCGGAGATCGGCGGTGGCGGGCACCAACGCCACCAGCGCCTGCGAGGCGACGAGCGGCGGGACCAGCCGGTCCAGGCGCGAGCGCGGCAGCGGGCGGGTGAGCGGTGGGGAAAGGACGGTCACGGATTGGGCACCGGGGCGGGGGCCGTCGTGGTCGGCGTCGGCTGGTAGATCCAGTACGGCCGGCCCAGCTTGCGCCCGATGGCTTCGGCTTGAGCGCGCGTGGCGTAGGGGCCGAGCACCACGCGGTAGCCCTCGTCGGTCGGCGTCGGGGAAGCGGGGGGAGGGAGCACCTTGGCGGTGAGGCCGGCGCGGGAGAGCTGCCGTGCCATCTCCTCCGACCACTCCTGATTCTGGGATACCGAGACCTGCACGTAGAGCGGTCCTTCGGGCCCCGCCGAGTCGGCGGCCGCGGACACTGCGATCTGCGCCGCGCCGCGGTGGCTGCCCCGTGGCGTCCACGTGGTCGTCAGCCAGAGGTCGGGGCCGCCCCCCCGAATGCGACCCGTCTCGCGCAGCGAGTCGGGCCGGTAGGCCACGATGTCGTCGCCCTGGCGCAGCAGCAGCGACCCGTCCGGTGCGACCGTCGGCAGATCGGTCCGCCACGAGGTGGCCAGCGCACCGCGCAGCGACTTGATCGGCAGGTCCACGACCCAGGCGGTATCGCCCACCGTCGGGCGGGCCAGCAGCCAGCGGCCGAACGGATCGAGGCGGATGGTGGAGGCTGGGCCCGGCAGCGCCACGCCGTCGATCTCCAGCCGTGTGAAGCGGTCCACCACGGCAAGGCCGGGAGCGGTGCGCTGAGCGACGTAGAGCCGGTGCCCCGACGGCGAGAACACGAGGGCGCGTGGATGGTCGGCGAGCGGGACAAACGCCGGCTCGCGGCGGCGCCCGAGGGGATCGACGAGGGTGACGCCGCTGTCGCTGGCGATGGCGAGCAGGTCTCCCCAGCGCGTCGCGGTGACGTCGCCGCCGAGCGCGATGGTGCGCGTGGCCGGTGGCTGATCCACGGAGGCCGTGATGAGCTTGGCCGGGTCCTGCGAGACGATGGCGACGAGCCGCTGATCGGCGGCGCCGAACAAGTCGCGTGGCACGCCGCCGAGCGGCTGCGGCCAGGCGAGGCGGGCGCGGCGCGCGACGGAGATCACCCGGCGCTTGGCGTCCACAGTGAAAAGCGTCCCGTCGGGTCCGAGCGTGGCGTGCTCGACGCTCGTGGCCACGGTGTCGGCGCGGCCGCTCTCCAAGTCGAGGGCGAGCAGCTCGCCTTGGGCGGTCCGGACGTAGAGGAATTCCGCTTCGGGATCGACGCCGATCACGCGCTCCACGACGGGGAGGCGTCCGCGTAGGCCCTCCACCTCGGCGAGGTCGGGGAGGCGGTACAGCTGGGGTGTCCCGCCGCGCGCTGCGAGACGGATGACCACGCCCGGCCCCCGTCCCGCAGGGCGGGTCGGACGGTTAACTGCTTGTTTTACAGTCTGTTGCGAAGACGCAGCCGGCGGCTTCGGGGACTGGCAACCCCACAGCGCCACGGCTGCAAGCAGGAGAGAGCACCGAGAGGTACGCAAATGGCCTCGCCGGACAAGATAGGGAACCGGCGAGGCCAATGCAAGATGCAAGTGGAGCAACGACGCGGAGTTAGAACGTCGGGCCGAGGCTCACAGTCCAGTATGCACCCTTCTCCGGCCGGTTCACCGGCTTGGTGTAGTCCACCCGCAGGATGACGAAGCCGAGCACGTTGGCGCGGATCGACGCGCCGTAGCTCTGGAGCGGGGCGCGCACGAGATCGGGACTCTCCGACGGGCTACGGGACCATTGCAGGGACGATGTGCCGTTCCAAGCCATGCCGACGTCGTAGAAAATCGCGCCTTCGATCGGCGGGAAGCCGACCGGGAGGAAGCCGAGCACGAGGCTGCGGGTGAGCGGGAAGCGCAGCTCGATGTTGCCGACCGCGATGCGGGAGCCGATGAGCTGGTCGAGCTCGGCGCAGCCGGTTCGAGACGAGAGGGTGACGTTGGCCACGCACTCGTTGTTGCGGAACGAGCCGGCTGTGTAGCCGCGGATCAGCTCGGTGCTGCCGAGGAAGACTGGGAACAGGTCGGCGTCGCGCCCGAAGCGGCCGAAGAAGAAGCCGCGCACCGCGAGGGTGAACGGGCGGGCGAAGAAGTAGCGGCGCCAATCGGCGAGGCCGGCCGTGAAGCGCCAGCCACCGATGGTCGGCGAGATCTCGAACCGCGACCGGGCGCCGGAGAACGGGCCCACGTAGCCGAAGAGGGTGTTGTCGTGCACGAGCGCGACATTCGGCTGCGCGTACCCGATGGTCTTGCCGTTGACGGTGTTGAACGACGACGTGAGGTACTGGCTGGTCGCCTGGTCGTAATAGTCCGACAGCTGGAGCGTCGCGTCGCTGATGCTCACGGCGTGCAGGGCGAACTCGATGCGGTTGAACCGGCTGAATGGGTAGTAGGCCTGGGCGAACGCGTCCCGGATCACGAACCGGCGCAGCCGCGTGGTGAGGACGAAGGCGCTGTCAGACTGATTTGGCCCGATGAACTGGGTGGTCAGCGTGGTCGGCGCATAGAAATAGAGCGGGTTCTGCGTGAACCCGGTCGCCCAGTTAAGGCGGTGGGTCTGGTTGATGTAGGCGGCGAGCACCTGGGCTTCCGCGATCCGACCGTTCACGGCTCCCGAGAAGACCAACGTGTGGTTGCCGAGCATGTCCGAGAGCGAGATGGCGGTCCCGCCGAAGAAGCCGCGGCCGAAGTTGTCCCGCTGGTAGCCCACGGTCGGTCGCGCCACGTAGTCGGGCGAGAACCGGACGTGATAGTTCTTGAAGGTGAATTCGGCGGTGTCCGGAAGCGCCTGGCCGGCGGAATCGAGCAGGGTGCGCACCGAGACGGGAGCGGCCGCGGCGGTGGACTCCGCCGCGAGGGGGGCCGAAGCCGATGGCCGGAAACCCCCGGCGCTACGATAGATGGATGTGGCGTTGCCGGCCTGCTGCCCCGCCTGAACGGCGGCCGGCGTCGGGGCGGACGGTGCCCGCGCCGAATCGTGCCGGGCGACCGCGAGGAGCGAGACCGGCGGCGGCGCGGCGCCGTCGGGGAAGGGCCGGCGCTTCAGCGACCGCGGGTTGTCGATGGCGTAGATGTCGAAGTTCCCATCCTCGTAGTAGACGAAGGCGAGGCGGTCCGCCTGGCGCGCCCAGGACAGCACTGGGGAGAGCTGCATGATGCCGGCGGCGCCGGTGTAGACGTCGGTGATCTGGTAGATGTTGCTGTCGCCCAGATCGTACAAGTAGATGTTGTTGATGCCGGTGCGGTCGGAGACGAACGCCAGCGAGGCGCCGTCCGGCGCCCAAACCGGGTTGATGTTCTTGCCCTCGGTCATGTGTCCGAGCGTCTCGATCACACCGGACTCGAGGTGATAGAGCGCGAGGCGCATATTCCCGATCTTCAAGTTGCGGAAGTCGGTCTCCGGGCCCCGATCGGTGGCAAAGGCGATGGTCTTGCCGTCGGGCGACCAGGCGGGCTGCAGGTCGGCGTACTTGTCGTTGGTCAGGCGCCGCATGTCGGTGCCGTCGGCGTTGATGATGAACAGGTCCGACAGGCCGCCGTCGTAGCCGGTGAACACGATCTGCTTTCCGTCGGGCGACCACGTGGGGGTCGTGAGCCCGTTCAGGGGAATCAGGATCCGCCGCAGCTCGCGATCGTGCTTGACGTCGATGATCACCAGATCGTCGCGGTCCTTGTGCTTCACGGCGATGGCGAACAGGCGGCCGTCGGGGGAGAAGGTGCCGGCCGAGGTGATGAACCGCAGGCTCTCGTAGTTGCTCGAGATCGTGGACTTCACCAGGCGCCGCTTGACTTTCCCGGTCTCGGCGTCGGCGAGGTAGAGGTCGATGAAGAAGCTGTTTTCCTCGCCGAGGAACGCAATCTCCTTCCCGTCCGGCGTGAGGGCCGGAGCGAGGTGAACCGTGCCGTCAGACCGCTTCTGCGTGAGCAGCGGCTGCGCCAGCCGCCGGGCGCGGTAGTGGTCGACGAGCTGCGGGAGGAACGTGGTCTGCACCGCGTCCCGCCACTGGTCCGACAGCTGGTCGAGCGTCAGGCCGGTAGCGCGCTTGAAGGCGCCCTCCACGCCCGAGCTCACGGTCGCCTGGAGGATCTCGCCGATCGCCTCGTCCCCCCACTTCTCACCGATGTAGGCCCAAATCGACTGGCCGAAGCGGTAGGGGAAGATCCGGGGGTCGATGGTCAGCTGCTCGATCGTCGGGAGGTGACCTTCGAGCGCGGCATCACGCAGCCACATCGCCGTCTCGGGGTCGACCCCGGGGCGGGAGAGGTAGGCGGCCATGCCCTCCATGTACCATCCGGGCGGATTCACGCTGACCAGGGTCTGCATCCCGCCGCCGATGCGGCCGCGGCTGAACACGTCGAACTGGAACTGGTGCACCATCTCATGCTGGATCACTTCTTCCAGGTCGACATAGGCGCCGGTGAACGGGAGGACCATCCGGTGCTTGTAGAACTCGGTCACTCCGCCCGTGCCCTCCCCCATGTCTCCCCCGCCCAGCACGTTCGTCTGCTGGAACTCCGATCCGGAGGCGTACAGGATGATCGGCTTGCGGCCCTCGAACTGATGGTGCAGGACCCGCGACAACCGGGCGTAGGACCGCTCGGCGATCCGCGCCGCGTCGAGTGCCGCCGTCCGCTCGCGGTCGTAGTAGTAGACCTCGAAATGGTCGGTCTGGATGATCTTGAAGTCGAACGTCCGGTACTGGACCTTGTTCTGGCCGAAGTACTGGGCGGCCACCGGGGTCGCGCCCGCGACCCACAGCGCCAGCGCGCCCACGACGGGGAGCGAAGTCCGCAGCGTTCTACGCATCGCACTCATCCTTTCGGTCCAGGGCCGCCCTCGGCGACCACCGGCGCGTCCGCCCAGAGCCGCTCGAGCTGGTAGAACTCCCGAAGCTCCGGATGAAAAACATGCACCACAAGATCCACGTAATCCAACAACACCCACCGTCCTTGTGCCAACCCCTCCACATGATGCGGCCGCACGCCGCGCGGAGCCAGAGCCGCCAGCAGATGCTCCGCCATGCCGCGCACGTGGGTGTCGGACGTCCCCGAGACGATCACGAAGTAATCGGTCGCTCCCGACAATCCGCGCAGGTCCAGCACCAGCGGATCCACCGCTTTCCGGTCGGCCAGCGCCTCCAGCACCAGTCGCAGGGGCGCGGCGTCCGGAGGCGGAAGGGGGGGCGGCCGGCGTGGCGCGTGCGGACGCGCCCTGCGGCTATTCATAGGCCCCGCTCACGGCTTTGTTCCGTCCTCGATCTGGTAGAACACCCCCCACGCGCCGATGCCCGCATGCGTCGCGATGACCGGTGTGACGGGACTCACCAGACACTGCTTGGGCGCGAACCGCTCGACTAGCTCGTCTCGCAGCGCCTCCGCGAATTCGGGAATCGCGCAGTGCACGACCCCCAACCGCAGCTCGCGGGGCCGGTCGCGCAGGGCGGTGTCCAGGAGCGCGAGAATCCGCCGGCGCACGGCGGGTCCGCCGCGCGCGCGCGCCAGCGGGGCGATGGCCCCGTCCCGTGAGAGGGTCATGATCGGCTTGACGTTAAGCCGGGTGCCCAGCCACCCACGGAACCGGCTGACCCGCCCCGAACGCACCAACCGCTCCAGAGAGGCGACGGTGAAGTACATTCCTGAACGGTCCCGGACCCGGGCGAGTTCCCGGACGATGCGCTCGGGTGCCCAGCCTGCCGCCGCGAGCTCTATCCCCCGCAGCACCAGCAACCCCTGCCCGAGCGAAGCCGAGCGGCTGTCGAACACCAGCACCCGGCCTCCATCTATCTCGCGCGCCGCCGCCTCGGCGTTGGCGCACGTCCCCGACAGGGCGCGCGACAGCGCCACGGCCACCACCCGCTCGGCGCCGCGCAGCGCGTCCTGGTAGGCATCGCCGAAATCCCGCGGTGCCGGTTGGGACGTGCTCGCCGCCACTCCCGCGCGCAGCCGATCCAGGAACTCCCCCGACGTGAGCTCCAGACGATCGCGGTAGACCCGGTCACCGACGATCAGCTGGAGCGGGACGAGTCCGATGCCGAGCTCGAACACCAGACTGTCGGGCAGGTCGCAGGCGGTGTCGGTGACGAAGGCGAGCGGCCGGCGCGCCTGCAAGGCGCGATGCTGGGCGCGCATGTCGTCGGCTTTGGTGTACTCGACGGTCCCCCACATTGCGCCGAGCGCGAACACCCGGTCGGGCGTGTCGGTGTGGACGTGGGCTTTGAGCAGATCGGCGGTCTCGAGGACCACGATCGAGCCGCCCAGCTCGCGGAGCGACGCCCGGACATCAGCGGCCGGGGGCAACGTGGGGCCGCGGACCATCACCTCGGTGCAGAAGCGGTAGTCGCGCTCGGCGGCCACGGCGGTGCGCGCCGCGGCGTCGGGGGGCGTGGGCCCCAACCGGTCGACGGCGCCCACGGCGATGTGCCCTTCTTCTATAAGGCGCTTCACCCCGTCCAGCAGCCGGACGAATCCTTTGGCGCCCGCGTCCACGACGCCGGCCGCTTTGAGGGCCGCGAGCAGCTCCGGCGTGCGTAGCAGTGCCGCTTCGGCCCGGCGGACGACGCGGCGCATGAACTCCCGCAAGTCGAGCTCGTCGGCGGCGCTCGATGCTTCGTCGGCCGCCTCGCGGGCGACGGTGAGGATCGTGCCCTCGACCGGCTCGTCGAGCGCGCCGTGCAGGCGGTCGAACCCGGCACGGATGGCCCGGGCCAGGTCGCGGGCGCTCGCCGACAGGCGGTCACCCAGCCCTTCCTGGAGGCCGAGCAGGAACTGCGAGAGCATCATGCCGGAGTTGCCGCGGGCGCCGCGGATGCTGGCCTGGGCCATGGCGGCGGTGATGCGCGGCAGCGGTGCGTCGCCGAGGTCGCGCACCGCTCGCGCCACCTCGCGCAGGGTGAGACACATGTTGGTCCCCGTGTCGCCGTCGGGGACGGGAAACACGTTCAAGCGGTTCAGTTCGTCCCGCCCCGCTGCGACCCAATCGGCCGCCGCCAGCAGCGAGCGGCGCAGCCGGGGGCCGTCGACGTATGCGATCCCGACGCCCACTGGGGGCCCGCTACTCCTTGACGACCGTGACCGTGATCTCGGGGCGGACGTCGGGGTGGAGCTTGATGCCGACGCGGAACTCGCCGAGGGCGCGGATCGGCTCGGGAAGATCGATCTTGCGCTTGTCCACGTGGAGGCCGCGCTCCTCCAGCTGTCGCTGGATGTCGCCCGCGGTGACGGAGCCGTAGAGCTTGTCTTCCTCGCCGACCTTGACGGCGAACGTGAGCTGGACCTCGGTTAGGCGGCCGGCTTCGCCCTCGGCAGCGGCCCGTTCGGTGGCCCGCTGCTTGGCGATGCGATCGGCTTCGAAGCTGATCTTCTTCTTGTTGGCATCGGTGGCGGGGTAGGCGAGCCCCTGGGGGAGCAGGTAGTTGCGTGCGTAGCCGTCCTTGACCTTGAGGACTTCGCCCGCCTTCCCCAGGTGCTGCACGTCTTCCCGCAGAATGATCTCCATCGTCATCCTCGCGTGTGAGTCGGCCGGCTCGCGAGCCGGCGCCGGAATTGCATCCAGGTATCGGTAACCCCGAGCGTCCACAGCCCAGGGAGAATGAAAAGCAGGGGGATCATCAGCACGGTCGCGGCCACCGCCCCCGCCACCAGGGCGAGGGTCGAGACGCCCGTCGCCGCGGCGAGTGCGACGACGATCGCGGCCCCGCGCAGCAAGTACAGCGCCCCGAGCACGATGGACAGGTTGACGGCGGTCGTCTTCAGCGCCGCCAACGCCGGCACCAGCCACACCGTGATCGTGCCGACCACTCCCCAAATCCAGTGGTCGCCGAAGCGGAACTGGCGGAACGGCGCGAGTGGCGCACCAAGCGGCCGCCGCGCCAGCCGCACGTGCAGCTCCCAAGCGAGCGCGAGTCCGGCCAGCGTCTCCAGTGCCAGCAGGGCCGGCACGGTGCCGCTCACGAAAGCGACGATCGACTCGAAAAACGGAGCGGCGCTCGGCTGCCACGCGATGAGGGCCCGCATCGCCGCGACAGCCTCATGGAACGACTCTACGCGCAGCGCGCGGAACGCGAGACCGCCCCAGACTACCCAGACGAGCCCCGCCACCCCCGCCGTCGCCCAGAGCATCGCGCGTAGCGCCATCCGCAGGAACGGGGGGGGGGGGGGGGCCGGCGAGAGCCGCGCGATACCCACGAACGCCACGGTGACCAGGACGACATATGCGTCGATGACCGCGGGGAGCAGACCCCGCCCGGCCAGGGGGAAGCCGGTCGCCCCCAGCACGGCCGCCACGCACACGGCCAGCCACTCCCGCGAGCCGCGCGGACCGGCGGCGAGGAGCAACGCGGCGAGCGGGAGGCCCACGAGGGCAAGGTTGCCCGCGGCCAAGGCGGCAAAGGCGATGACGCCGAGCGCGAGGCGCCACCAGCCGCCGCCGGACGGGCTCATGTCAGGCGGTGTGACCCTTGATGTACGGGATCAGGGCCAGCTGGCGCGCCCGTTTGATGGCGGTGGCGAGCTGGCGCTGATGCCGGGCGCACATGCCCGACAGCCGACTCGGCAGGATCTTGCCGCGCTCGGTCAGGAACCGCCCCAGGGTGCGATCGTCCTTGTAGTCGAGGACGCGCACGCCCGACTCGCAGACGGGACAGGTTTTCGAAGGCCGTCTCATACTTCCTCCTCCTCGATCTCGTCCACCACGTCCGCGGCGATGACGGCGGCGGCCGGCTCCGGCTTGGCCGGCAGGCCTTCGTTGACGACGACCATGAACCGCAGCACCCCTTCATCGAGCTTCACGGCGCGCTCGTACTCGGGGAGCAGGTCGGCCGCGGCCTCGAACTGGGCGACGACGTAGTAGCCGGTGTCTTTCTTCTTGATGGCGAAGGCGAGGGTCCGCTTGCCCCAGTGGGCGACGTTCGTGATGGAGCCCTTGCCGGCCGTCGTCAGGAGCGCGTGGAATTTCTCCAGCTTTTCGGTGACGGCGGGTTCTTCCAGCGCACTGTCAAAGATGTAGACCGTCTCGTAGCGACGAGTCATGACACCTCCCTTTGGTCATGGACGACCCGGCGCTGGTGCGGCGCCGAGTAGGGGACTGGTGAGCGCGAAAATTAGGCGGTCGGGCGGCCAGACGGTAGGGCAGCAAAGCGGAGCCCGTCCGCGTATGGAGGGCAACAGGGGGTCGACATGCGTCTCGAGGTGCCGCTGTTGCTGCTCGCCGTGGCCGCGCCGCTCGCGGCCCAGGATTCCGCCTTCCACGCGCTGCAGGGCCGCGGCAAAACGGCGATGGGCGTGGACCAGTACACCAGCTTCCACCGGTTCGACCCGCTGCCGAACGGAGGCCGGATCGTGCTGGTCCGGGACTCGACCGACACGGCGGGGGTCGCGACGATCCGCGCCCACCTGCAATCCATCAGCCGCGCGTTCGCCGGCGGGGATTTCACGATTCCCGGGTTCGTGCACGCCCGCGAGGTCCCGGGCACGCGCACGATGGCGGCGAAGCGCGGGGCCATCCGTTACGTCTTCCACCCGCTGGCCGGCGGGGGGGAGGTCCGCATCGTCACCGGCGACTCGGCGGCGGTCCGGGCGGTGCACGAGTTCCTCGCCTTCCAGCGGATGGATCACCGGGTAGGGCAGGAGCACCAGCACTAGCGCCGCCCGACGGACCGGATATCCTATCCGCGATGGCGCACGTCACGTTCACGCAGAACATCCAGCGCCACATCGCCTGCCCGCCGTGCCAGGCGTTGGGTGCGACGGTGGGCGAAGTGCTGGAGCGAGTGTTCGCCGGCAATCCGCGCGCCCGCGACTACGTGCTGGACGACCAGGGTGCCGTGCGCCGCCACATGGTGGTGTTCGTCGATGGCCGGCAGATCCGCGACCGGGCGCGGCTGTCCGATCCGGTGCCCCCCGATGCGGAGGTGTGCGTGATGCAGGCGCTGTCCGGCGGATGAGCGATCGGCTCTTGGTTGCGACGCGCAAGGGGCTCTTCACGCTGAGCCGCGGCAAGGGCCGCGCCCGGCCACACTGGCGCATCACGCGGACGAGCTTTCTGGCCGACAACGCCTCGATCGTGCTCCCCGATCTTCGTGACGGTCACGTCTACGTGGCCCTGGGCCACGGCCACTTCGGCGTCAAGATGCATCGCTCCCGCGACGGCGGGAAAACCTGGCAGCCGATCGCGACACCGGCCTATCCGCCCAAGCCCGAGGGCCTGGACGACCGCGACCCCAACACCGGACGGCCGGTGGCCTGGAACACCGATCTCGTCTGGGCGCTCGAGTCGGGGCACCCCTCGGAGGACGGGACGCTGTGGTGCGGGACGCTTCCCGGCGGCCTGTTCCGCTCGCGCGACCGCGGCGACTCGTGGCAGCTGGTCGAGTCCCTGTGGAACGATCCCAAGCGGCGGGAGTGGGTCGGCGGCGGCGCGGAGCTGCCGGGGCTGCATTCGATCTGCGTGGATCCGCGCGACGCCCGGCACGTCACGGTCGGAGTCTCCTGCGGCGGTGTGTGGATGACGAAGGACGGCGGCGCGCGCTGGGAGTGCCGGGCCAAGGGGATGCGCGCCACGTACATGCCCCCCGAGCGTGCCTACGATCCGAACATCCAGGACCCGCATTGCGTGGTGCAGTGTGCGACGAGCCCCGACGTGTTCTGGGCGCAGCACCATAATGGCATCTTCCGCTCGACCGACGGCTGCGCATCGTGGCAGGAGCTGAGCGGCAAACCGTCGAGCTTCGGGTTCGCGGTCGCGGTCCATCCGCGGGATCCCGACACCGCGTGGTTCGTGCCCGGCGTCTCGGACGAGCACCGGATTCCCCCGAAAGGGAAGGTGGTCGTTTCGCGGACGCGCAACGGCGGCAAGAGCTTCCAGATTCTGACCAAGGGGCTCCCGCAAACGCAGGCCTACGACCTCGCCTATCGGCACGCGCTGGACGTGGACGAAAGCGGGGAGCGGCTCGCCTTCGGGACTACGACCGGCTCGCTGTGGGTGTCGGAGAACGGCGGGGATTCGTGGGAGACGGCCTCGGAGCACCTGCCGCCGGTGTACGCGGTGCGGTTCGCGCACTAGCGGGTCCCACCGCCCTCACACGTTGAACCGAAACAGCAGGATGTCGCCGTCCTTCACCACGTACTCCCGGCCCTCGCTGCGCACCACGCCCTGCTCGCGAGCCGCCTTGTAGCTGCCCACTCTCACGAAGTCCGCGTAGGCCACCGTCTCGGCGCGGATGAATCCGCGCTGGAAGTCTGAGTGGATCTCCCCGGCCGCATCGTACGCGGTGCCGCCGGCGTGCATCGTCCACGCGCGCACTTCGTTCTCCCCGACGGTGAAAAACGTCTGCAGGCCGAGCAGCCGCTGGCCCGCGTGGATGAGGCGATCGAGTCCCGGCTCGGCGACGCCGGCCGTCGCGAGGAATTCTCTCCGCTCCGCACCGGACAGCTCGGCCAGCTCGGCTTCGAACTTGGCGGAGAAGAGGACGATCTCGGCTTCCTCGTGGTGCGTCTGAACGGCCTTGCGGAGCGCGTCGAGCCATTTGCCGCCGCCCGCCACGAGGTCATCCTCGTCGACGTTGGCGGCGTAGAGAATCGGCTTGGCGGTGAGCAGGCCGAGCTGCCGCAGGAACTTCACCGTGCCTTCGCCCTCGCCCGCCTCACGGGCGCCGCGCCCGGCGTTCAGCTCCACCAGCACCCGCTCGAGCAGCACCAGCTCGCTCTGCGCCTCCTTATCGCCGGCGCGGGCGGACTTGCGGGCCTTCTCGAGCCGCCGCTCGACGACCGCGAGGTCCGCCAACGCCAGCTCGCTCGTGATGACGTCGTGGTCGCGCACCGGGTCCACGGGACCCATCACGTGGACCACGTCTGGATCCTCGAAGCAGCGGATCACGTGGACGACGGCATCCACCTCGCGGATATGCGACAGGAACTGGTTGCCCAGCCCTTCACCCTCGGAGGCGCCTTTGACCAACCCCGCGATGTCCACGAATTCGACGACGGCGGGGATCTTCTTCTTGGGCTTCACGATTTCATTAAGTTGCTCGAGCCGCGGGTCCGGGACCTCGACCACGCCGACGTTGGGCTCGACGGTGCAGAACGGGTAATTCTCCGCCGCCGCGGCCTTGGACGAGGTGAGGGCGTTGAAGAGGGTGGACTTGCCGACGTTGGGGAGTCCGACGATGCCGAGGCGGAGCATGGGCGGGAAAGCTAGCGCGGCCACGGTGCGGTCGGGTAGTATTAGACCTCGAGCCCCCATGGCCATCGACACACCCGTTGCACCGCCGCGCCCCGCGCCGCCCCCTCGCCAGGAACGGGAGCATGCGGTCATCCGCTTCGCCGGTGACTCCGGCGACGGCATGCAGATCACCGGCTCCCAGTTCACCGTCGAGACCGCGCTCGCCGGCAACGATCTCGCCACCTTCCCTGATTTCCCCGCCGAGATCCGCGCGCCTGCGGGCACGACCTTCGGTGTCTCGGCGTTCCAGATCCAATTCGGCTCGACCGACATTCTCACGGCCGGCGACGAGCTCGACGTGCTGGTCGCGATGAATCCGGCGGCCCTCACCGTGAACGTCAAGGACCTGCGCGTCGGGGGGTTGGTCGTCGCCGACACGGCTTCCTTCACGGAGCGCAACCTCCTCAAGGCCGGCTACCAAGGCAACCCGCTCGACGACGATACACTCGCCCCCTACCGGCTCTTGCTGCTCGACATCACGAAGCTCACCGAGGACGCCGTCAAGGACCTTGGGGTCAGCAGCAAGGAAGCGCACCGCTGCCGCAACATGTGGGCGCTCGGCCTGATGCTGTGGATGTACGGCCGCGAGTCGCAGGCCACCGTCCAGTGGCTCGAGCAGAAGTTCGCGCAGAAGCCGGAGATCCTGCGGGCCAACGTGGCCGCCTTGAAGGCCGGGCATGCCTTCGGGGAAACCGCCGAGCTGCCCGACCACGTCACCGGCTATACCATCGCGCGGGCCCACGTTCCTCCAGGACTGTACCGAACCGTGACCGGCACCGAGGCGATCGCCTGGGGACTGCTCGCGGGGCTACGGGCCGCCGGCATCGAGACGATGCTGTTCGCCGGCTATCCGATCACGCCGGCCTCGGCGTTGCTGCACACGCTGGCGGGCCTCAAGCCCTACGGGGTGATCACGTTCCAGGCCGAAGATGAGATCGCGGCGATCGGCGCGGCGCTCGGCGCCTCCTACGCCGGCGCCCTCGGCGTCACGTCCAGCTCGGGACCGGGCATCGCCCTCAAGACCGAAATGCTCGGGCTCGCGATCGCGACCGAGCTGCCCCTCATCGTGGTCAACTCGCAGCGGGCGGGTCCGTCCACGGGGATGCCGACGAAGACCGAGCAGTCCGACTTGTTCCAGGCGGTGCACGGCCGCAACGCCGACGCGCCGCTGGCGGTGCTCGCGGCGGCCGGCCCGGCGGACTGTTTCGAAGTCGCGATCGAGGCCGTCCGCCTCGCCACCACGTACATGACGCCGGTCATGCTGCTCAGCGACGGGTATCTCGCCCACGCGGCCGAGCCATGGCGCATCCCCGACCTGTCAGGCCTGCCGCGCTTCCCGGTGCGGTTCCGCACGGACCCGGAGGGATTCCATCCGTTCGTGCGCGACCCCGAGACGCTGGCCCGGGCCTGGGCGGTCCCCGGCACGCCGGGGCTCGAGCACCGCATCGGCGGGATCGAGAAGCACGCCGACACCGGGCACATTTCCTACGACCCGGAGAATCACGAGCGGATGACGATGCTGCGCGCGGCAAAGATCGCCGGGATCGCCCGCGACATTCCCCCGCAGCGGCCGGCGTTGGGGAGCGACCACGGGGCGCTCGCGGTCGTCGGCTGGGGATCGACGTTCGGCCCGATCCAGCAGGCGGTGCGGGCGGCGCGGGAGGAAGGGCTCGATGTCTCGCACATCCACGTGCGCCATCTCGCGCCGTTCCCCGCGAACTTGGGCGACCTGCTGCGTCGCTTCGACCGGATCCTCGTGCCGGAAATGAACACCGGTCAGCTGGTGCAGCTGCTGCGCGCCGCGTTCCTCGTGCCTGCCGAGGGGCTGAGCCAGGTGACGGGCAAGCCGTTCCGGGTGGCGACGATCCTGGGGGCGATCCGGGAGCACCTGAACGGGGCAAGAGCATGACGGCCACGGCGACGCCCGCGCTCGCGCCTAAGGACTACGCCTCGGACCAGGAGGTCCGCTGGTGTCCTGGGTGCGGGGACTACGCGATCCTCAAGGCGATGCAGCGCGTGCTCGCCGACGTTGGGGCGAGACCCGAGCGGACCGTGTTCGTCTCCGGCATCGGGTGCGCGTCGCGGTTCCCGTACTACGTCTCCACCTACGGCTTCCACACGGTCCACGGCCGGGCGCCGGCGATCGCAACCGGCGTCAAGCTCGCCAACCCGGAGCTCGACGTGTGGGTGATCAGCGGTGACGGCGACTGCCTCAGCATCGGCGGCAACCACACCCTGCACGTGCTACGCCGCAACGTGGACCTGCAGCTGATCCTCTTCAACAACGAGATCTACGGACTCACCAAAGGGCAGTACTCCCCGACCTCCCGGCGCGGCACGCGCTCGCCGTCCACGCCGCAAGGGTCGGTGGATAGCCCCGTGTCGGCGTGCGCCTTCGCGCTCGGGGCCGGCGGGCGGTTCGTCGCGCGGGCCGTGGATACCCAACAGCCGCAGCTCGTCGAGGTGCTGAAGCGCGCCCACGCGCACCGCGGCACGTCGTTCGTCGAGGTGCTCCAGAACTGCGTCGTCTACAACGACGGGGTGTTCGATCATTTCACCGAGAAGAGTGTGGCGGTCGAGCGGCAGGTGCACGTCGTCCACGGCCGGCCGCTCCGGTTCGGGAAGGACGGGCACGCGGGCCTGCGCTTGAAACCGGGGCGCCTCGAGCTCGAAGTGGTGACGGTTGGGGAAGGCGGCGTGAGTGAGGCCGACCTCCTGATCCACGATCAGACCAACCGGGCGCTCGCCGGGATGCTGGCGGCGCTCGAGCCACCGGAGTTCCCGGTGGCCCTCGGCGTGCTCTACTGCGATCCGGCCCCCACCTACGAGCGGGACGTGCACGCGCAGATCGCCGCGGCCGGGAAGGCGGTGGCCGATCTCGATACGCTGCTCAGAAGCGGGAGAACCTGGCGGGTGTAGGCGCCGCAACCGGTCAGGCCGGAACGCCGGCCCGCAGCCACTGGTCCACCGCGTCCACCATCTGCGGCAGCAGCGTCTCGATCTGCTCGGACTCCTCGGCGGTGAAGGCGCCCAGCACGTACTCTTCCCACGGCACGCCCTGGGGCAGGGGCCCGATCCCGATCCGCAGCCGGGCGTACCGCGGGGACTGCAGCGCTCCTTCGATGCTCTTCAACCCGTTATGCCCGCCGGCGGAGCCCTCCCCACGCAGCCGGAACGTGCCGAGCGGGATGTTGAAGTCGTCGCTGAGGACTAGGAGCTCGGTGGCGGGGTCGAAGGCGGGATCGGCGCGCAGCGATGCCAGCGCGGCGCCGCTGCGGTTCATGTAGGTCGTGGGCTTCAGGATCTTGACCGGCATGCCCGCCACCACGCCTTCGGTGGCGCGGGCGCGTTCGCTACGGCGGAACGGGGGCAGCTGCCACCGCGTGGCCAGCGCGTCCGCCAGCAGGAATCCCGCGTTGTGGCGCGTCGCCGCGTATTCGGGGCCGGGGTTGCCCAGTCCGACGACGGCGCGCAGGGCTCAGCTCTCTTTGCCGCCCTTGGGCTTCTCGGCCTTCTCTGCCTTCTCGGCTTTGGGCTTGGCCTCGGGCGCTTTCCCTTCGGCCGGGGCTTTGCCCTCGCCCTCCTCGCCTTCCTCGCCCTCTTCCTCGCGGACCTTGCGAATCAGCTCGGGCTCGGCGGGCTCGACCGCGGCTTCGACCGCGGGGGCGATCTCTTCTTCCGCCCGTGGCGGCACCACCGTCGCGATCGTCAGCTCGGCGCCGGTGAGGATCGTCGCGTGCGGGATCGAGAGGTCCTTCACGTGCCGCGAGTGCCCGATGGTGAGCGCCGTGACGTCCAGCTCGACGCGGTCGGGGATGTGCTCGGGAAGCACTTCGATTTCGACCTCGCGGATCACCTGGTCGAGCACGCCGCCGGCGTTGCGCACACCGTCCGGGGTGCCGACGAGGTGCACCGGCACCTTGAGCGTCACCTTTTCGTCCGCGTGGATTTCGTAGAAGTCCACGTGGATGATGTCGGGGCGGATCGGGTGGCGCTGGATCTCGCGGATCAGGGTGCGGCTCTTCTTGCCGTCGACGGTGAGCTCGATGAGCGTGCTCGCCGGCTCGACGCCGGTGAGCGCCAGCTCGAGCGCCGGGCCGTCCACCATCAGGGCCTGCGTCTCGCGGCCGTGCCCGTAGAGGACAGCCGGGATCTTCTTCTGGAACCGGGCCTGGCGCGCCGCGCCCTTGCCGGTTTGCTCGCGGCGCTGGGCCGAGAGCGGAACGATCGTTGCCATGGGTCAGTCCTCAGTCGAACAGGGCACTCACCGATTGATTGCTGTGCTCGTAGCCGATCGCCTTGGCGATGAGTCCGGCGATCGACAGCACCTTCAGTTTCTCGAACTGCCGCTCCGCGGGTAGGCGGATCGTGTTCGTCACGGTCACTTCCTCGATCGGCGACGCCCGCAGCCGCTCCACCGCGGGCCCCGACAGCAGCGGGTGCGTCGCGAAGGCGAAGATCCGCTTCGCCCCGAGGCGGTGCAACGCGGCCGCGGCCTCGGTGATCGTCCCGGCGGTGTCGATCATGTCGTCGGGGATGAGGCAGTCCTTGCCTTCCACTTCACCCACGACGTTGACGACCTCGGCCACGTTGGCCGACGGACGCCGCTTGTCGATGATCGCCAGCGAGGCGTTCAGCCGCTTGGCGAACCCGCGCGCCATCTTGGCGGAGCCGACGTCCGGCGCCACGACCACCGGGTCCTGCAGGTTCTTCAGCCGGAAGTGCGCGACGAACGCCGGGGCCGCATACAGGTGATCCACGGGGATGTCGAAGAACCCCTGCACCTGGTGGGAATGGAAGTCCATTCCCAGCACGCGGTCCGCCCCGGCGTGCGTGATCAGGTTCGCCATCAGCTTGGCGCTGATCGCCACGCGCGGCTGGTCCTTGCGGTCCTGGCGCGCGTAGCCGAAATAGGGCAGCACCGCCGTGACGCGCGCCGCGCTCGCCCGCCGCGCGGCGTCGATCAGCAGCAGCAGCTCCACGTAATTCTCCGCCGGCGGATTGGTGGGCTGGATGATGAACACATCCCGCCCCCGCACGTTCTCGTCGATCTTGACGAAGATCTCGCCGTCGGCGAACCGGCGGATCGTCACCGCGCACAACGGCTGCCCCAAGTGCTGCGCCATCTCCTCGGCCAGCGGCTTGTTGGCCGTGCCGGCGAGCAGCAGGAGCTGGCTGCGCGAGAACGTTTGGTCGGCCATCGGAGCCCCGCAAAGTAGCCGGTAACCCGCGTGATGTGAAGGGCTTGGGGTCGCGCTGGCCGCTCAAGCGGGGGCGGCCTAAGTTCTCCGCGTGACCGACCTGCGCGCGCTCCTGCAGACCGCCCTGGCCGACCGCTACGTCATCGAGCGGGAGCTGGGCCGCGGCGGCATGGCGATCGTCTACCTCGCCCGCGACCTGCGGCACGACCGCCTGGTCGCCCTCAAGGCCTTGCGGCCGGAGCTGGCGGCGACGCTCGGCCCCGAGCGCTTTCTGCGCGAGATCAAGGTCGCCGCGGGGCTCACCCATCCACACATCCTGCCGCTATACGACTCGGGCGAGGCCGACGGCTGCCTGTATTACGTCATGCCGTACGTGGTGGGAGAGTCGCTGCGCGACCGGCTGGAGCGGGAGGCGCCGTTGCCCGCCGAGACGGCGATTCTCCTCGCGCGCGAAGTGGGCGACGCGCTCGAGCACGCGCATCGCGCCGGCATCGTTCATCGGGACATCAAGCCGGAGAACATTCTGCTCGAGGCCGGGCACGCAGTCGTGGCCGACTTCGGCATCTCGCGTGCCGTGAGCGCGGCCGGCGGGGGCCGGTTGACCCAGGCGGGTATCGCGGTCGGGACGCCGGACTACATGAGCCCGGAACAGGCCGCCGGTGAGGAGAACGTGGACGGCCGCACCGACATCTACAGTCTGGGGTGCGTGCTGTACGAGATGCTGACGGGTCGGCCGCCGGAGCGGGGACGCGCGCTGTCGCTCACGGGGCTGCGACCGAGCGTTCCCGTGGGGTTACGGGAAGCGTTGGAGCGGGCGTTGGCGCCCGAGCCGGGCGGGCGGTTTCGGACAGCGGGCGAGTTCACCGCGGCGCTCTCGACGAGGGCAGAGGCACCCCAGCATCGCGGTCACCCTTGGCGAGCGGCGGTGGGCGTCACGATTCTGCTCCTGACGCTCGGCGTCGCGGCGCGCTGGGGGTGGATACGGCTTGGGCCAGGCGGGGCGCACGGGGTGGACGAGCCGCTGCGTGATCCCACGCACATCGCGGTGCTCTACTTCGACGATCACAGTGAGGGAGAGAAGATTCCCGAGGTCGCCAACGGTCTCACCGAGGACCTGATCGATCGCCTGGGTGAGGTACCGCTCCTGCGGGTCACGTCCGCCAACGGCGTGGGTTCCTACCGAGGGACGAGCCTTTCGCTCGACAGCCTTTCCCGGGTGCTCGATGTGGGCAGCATCGTGTCGGGCGGGGTCGTGCGGTGGCAGGATCATCTCCGCGTCACGGTGCGGCTGATCGACCCGGTGACCCGCGTGCAGCTGCGCAGCGAAATGATCGAGCGTCCCTGGAGCGACCTCCTGGTGATTCGTGACAGCATCGTCGAAGACGTGGCGACGATGCTGCGCGAGCGGCTCGGCCAGGAAGTGCGCCTGCGGCAGACGCGCGCC
Source organism: Gemmatimonadota bacterium (assembly GCA_041477065.1). Taxonomy (GTDB): domain Bacteria; phylum Gemmatimonadota; class Gemmatimonadetes; order Gemmatimonadales; family GWC2-71-9; genus 13-1-40CM-70-15. The sequence continues at coordinate 93,466 of JBGOUQ010000007.1, read as the reverse complement.
ACGACCCACAACGCGGCCGCCTGGCAGCTGGTGCAGCAGGCGGATCGCTTGCCCGACGCAGCGGGGGAGCGGCTCCGCCGCGGAGACCATGGGGAGGCCTGGAACATTCTCCGGAGGGCCGACTCGCTCTTCGCGGCCGCGGCGACCCTCGATCCGCAGTGGGTGGTTCCCCCCGTCCTCCGCGCGCGCCTCGCCTTCACCCGCGCGCTGTTCGTCTGGGAGGAGGGAGAGTCTGGGGCGCGGTCGGGAGAGCTGAACCGCCCCGACTCACCCACCGGGGTCGCGTTCGCGGCCGAAATCGAGCGCGGTGTGCGCAGCGCCGACGAGGCCCTGGCCACGCACCCGGGCGCTCCCGAGGCCCTCGAGGCCCGCGGTCGGTTGCGCTACACGTTGTGGTCCCACTTTGCCCGACCGCAGGGGGACACGCTCCTCCTGGCGGCGGAGCGGGATCTGCGGAACGCCGTGGTCGGGGATTCGATGCGGGCCATCGCGTGGTTCACGCTGAGCGAGCTGTACCGTCACATCGGGCGCTTCGCCGAGGCGAACGAGGCGGCCCGCTCGGCACTCGACGCGGATGCGTATCTGACCCAGGCGCCCGCCGTGATGGCGGATCTGTTCTTCAGCGCGCTGAGCCTCGAGCGGTGGGACGATGCGCGATACTGGTGCGGGCGCGGGGCCCGACGATTCCCCGCGCGGCCCAATTTCGTGGACTGTAAGCTGCGCATTCTGGGGTGGACGGGACGCGGTCGGGCCGACCTGGCGGAGGCGTGGCGCGCCCTCGACGACGCGCAGCGCCGGGACTCCACCCCGGTGCTCTCCGCCGACCGGCGCCTGATGGTCGCCGCCGTACTGGCGCGGTCGGGGCTCGCCGATAGCGCGCGCGGCGAGCTGCGGCGCTTGCGCGCGGCCGTGACCGATCCGTACGTGCGCATCGACATGTCGTACGCTGAGGCCTACGTGCGGCTGTTGCTCGGCGAGCGCGAGGAGACCCTACGCCTGCTCGGCACGTACCTCCACGTCAACCCCCAGGAGCGGGGGTCGACCGCGCAGCACCCGTGGTGGCGGCCGCTGCGCGGGGATCCGCGGTTCGAAGCGCTGGTGCGGGCCGGGTCCTAGCGGGTGGACGCGCGGCCGAGCTGGCGTACGTAGTTCCGCCGCATCTGTCCCGCGATCTCCGGGCCGTAGAGCCACGAATAGTAGGGCATCGCGAATTTGTCGATCGCCGACAGCGTGAAGAACAAGGCGTCCACTTCGTCCACGGCGAACTTGCGACGGATGGGTTCGCCCCTCCGGCCGTAAATCGTCACGACGAGACTGTCCACGTCCTGCGACGCCATCGCGGCGATCGCCGCCCCATTGAACCGGGTCGAATCGGGGCAGTGCGAGAACGAGTCGTGCTTCCCAGGGCACGGGTCCATCGTAAACATCGTGGTTTGGGTGCCGGAATCGGGCGGTGTCACGAACGGGCCCAGGACGGCGTAGCCGGCGAGGTGCTCGGCGACGCCGGAGGCCTGTGGCTTGCCGTAATACACCCCTTTGACGTCGTGCGGGAACTGGCGCTGGATGACGACCCAGACCGGCCGGTTGTTGCGCTGCGCATCCACCGCTTCCGCCAGCCGCCGGAGTAGCGTTGCCGACATCACGGTGGTGGTCGTATCCTGCCCGATGGAGGCCGGCTGTTGAGCTCCGGCGGATCGCGGCAGTGCGCTCGCCGACAGGACCAGCAGGGTCACCACGAGAGCAAGCGGTCGACTGCAAGCAGGGGGAGTCATCGCTATCTCCTTGGGGCGGACGTGGCACGCCCCTGGGCGGCGGGCGCTGCCGCGGCTAGGGTGCGGCCTGGAACGCGACCCGTCAAGTGAGCCCGGGAAACCCTGGATTCCCGGCAGCCCCGCGGTAGGTTCAACTCCGTCCGGCGCGCGCCAACGCCCCACGCGGCCTGGGCGTACTGAAACGTCCACCTCACTCCGGAGAAGTGCATATGCGTCGTTCGATCGCCGTCGCCTTGTGCTCCGCGCTGTTCGCCGCGCCCGCGCTCGCCCAGCAGCCGGGCGGGATGGGCGGAGGCGGCCGCTTCGCCCCACCGCCCGACCACTGGATGACCCTCGACTCGCTGGCTCAGGCCGTCGGGCTCAGCGCCGACCAGAAGACCAAGGTCGCGCCGCACTACGCCGAGCTGAACGCGATCATGAAGAAAGCCGCCGACCGCCGCACCGCGTTCCGGCAGTCGATGGGGGGTGGGATGGGCCAGATGACGCCCGAGCAGCGCGAGGCGATGCGGCCCAAGATGGACTCGCTGCGGACCGAGCTGGACGGCATGCAGCGCGACGCCGATACGCACTACGGCATGATCCGCGCCGCGCTGACCGCGGACCAGCAGGCGAAGTTCGACGCCCTGCCCAAGCCGGTGGTGTCGCCACCGCGCCGGCCCCCTCCCGGCTCGTGACCGACTGACGCACCCGCTCCAGCGGCTCAGGGCCCGCTCGGCCGGAATCCGGCCAGCGGGCCCGTGCTTTTGCGCAGCAGAATTTCCCCGTGTCCGGCGACGATGTAGTCGCGGAGCTCACCCACCACCTCGTAGCCGAGCCGCAGGTACAGCGCCTTGGCGCGCGTGTTGAACGACGAGACACACATGAAGACGTTGGGGAACCGCTGGAGGATGCGCCGCTCGGCGAACCGGATCAGCTCGGTCCCCAGTCCCTGCCCGCGTTGCGCGGGGGCGATGCACACCGTCTGGATGTAGCCGACGAAGGGGCCCGTGAGGCAGAGGATGAGGAAGCCGGCGAGCTTGGCCTCCGCGCGCGCGACGAAGACCTCCCGCGTCGGGTCGCGGATGATGCGGAGGGCGGACTCCTCGTCCCGGCCGAGGGTGAGCCAGGGCTCCGAGTCGGCCATGAGGCGGGCGCAGGCGCGGGCGTCGGCGTCGCCGGCGAGGGGGACGATGTCGAGCGGACTCATCCGCAAATGGTGGAGACGAAAACGGCGCCCCCGCAAGGGAGGCGCCGTTGCGCTGCCGATATCGTGCGTGGTTTACAGCTTCACGACGTTCTGCGCGGCCGGGCCCTTCTGGCCCTGGACGATTTCGAACTCCACGCGCTGGCCTTCGGCCAGCGACTTGAAGCCTTCCGCTTGAATCGCGGTGTGGTGCACGAAGCAGTCCTTCTCCCCGCTTTCGGGCGCGATGAAACCGAAGCCCTTGGCGTCGTTGAACCACTTCACGGTACCGATGATACGTGCCATACTGGTCGTACTCCTGACTTAATGTTCCCGACGACGGGCGGCCTTCACCTTGCGGCGTGCCGCCACTTTGTCTTTCCGTCGCCGTTGAGCCCCGGGACTCTCGTAGAACCGCTTTTTCTTCATGTCCTGGAACAGACCGGCCTTGGTGATCTGCCGGCGGAACTTCTTCAGGATATACTCCAGTCGGTCGTTCTCGCCCACCGTGACTTCCATGTGGCCCCTTTCCCAGGCAGCGGACTGCTCCAGAAAACGCAAGAGGACCATGGGCGCTTGCCCAGGTCCTCTAATCGGTCTCTGGTACGCGACCGACGGCATTGTGCCGTGGCCCGTTCGCTCGTCCGAAGGATCGCATGGCGGACGGGGAAAGTCAACCCAGGTGGTCCGATTGGCCCCGAAGGATTCGAACCTTCATTCCCGGATCCAAAGTCCGGTGTCCTGCCATTGGACGAGGGGCCAGCGATGAGACTGCGCCCTAACTTAGCAACTCGACCGCGCGCTCGGCAGGGTCGGACTGCCCGGCGTCAGAGCCGCAGCCGCAGCACCTTCCGGCCCGCGAGCGCGATCACCGCAACGATGACGATCTGCTTGGCGAATGCGCCAAGGCTGTGTGCTGGGGATGGAGTGCGCCGGTCCGGGTCGTCGACGGTCCGGGCTTCCCCGCGCACACTCGGTGCGAACGGCAGCCCTGCCACGACCGCGGCGCATCCTCCGGCAACGATTCCGGCTGCAAACAGGAGCACTGCGGTACGCCGGACGAGGCGACCGACGGTCACGCCTGGGCCTCGGGGGAGGGGGGGGGACCGCTGCGGGCACGGGACTGGAAGAAGGACCGCGCGATCCGCACCACCCACTGCCAATTCAAGGCCAGGTGCAGGCCGACGAGCAGTAGCACCACGCCGGTGGCCAGTGAATGAAACTGCCCCCACAGCCGGTTGCGGCTCCCGGTCAGTCCGATCGCCGGCAGCACCGTCTCCGAGATCATCACGCCGGTGAAGATCGCCACGATCATGGCGACGAACAGGGTGAGGTTGAGGAGGTAGTTGATCCGCGTGCGGCGGATCCTCGGCAGGGGGGCGAGCACGCGGCGCGTGCGTGACTCGATCCACGTCCATTGCAGGAGCAGATGCACCAGTACCGCGCCGCAGAGGGCCACGCCGAGCCATTCGTGGAGCGGGAGGCCGGTCAGGGAGACCACCTCGAGGGCGCAGACGGCGAGCAGCAACAACAGATCGAGAGTGAGGGACAGTTGGTTGCGGGACATCATGAAGTGTACGGGCTCCCGGAGCCGGGTGGTTTCACCGACGAGCGATGTGTACCGTACCTCGCCGAACACCCTGGACGGAGCCATCTTAGGTCCGACCCGAGTGCCACCGCCATTCCACATCGAGAGTCCTCCGTGAGTACGCACACCAACGACGTGCCGGCAGGCACCGAAGGCATCACCCCTGAGGAGGATCTGCCGTCGGCGTCCCCGGTCTCGCGCCGGTCCTTCCTGCTCCGCGCCGGCCAGGTCGGCGGCGCGATGTTCGTCGCGCGTTCGGCGTTCGGCCGCGCCTTGCGACGCCCGCCTGCCACCCTGGCCGCCACGTCCCCCGCGCTGGGCCCCGCGGGAGCCCCGCCTCCGGCGGCGCTCTTCTCCGGGCTCAACTGGCGCATGCTCGGCCCCTTCCGCGGCGGCCGGGTCGACGCCGTGAGCGGCGTACCGGGTCGGCCGAACGAGTTCTACTTCGGGCACGTGAACGGCGGCGTCTGGAAGACGATCGACGGCGGCCGCGTCTGGAAGCCGGTGTTCGACGCGCAGCCGGTCGCTTCGATCGGCGCGCTCGCCGTGGCGCCCTCGGCGCCGGACGTCGTGTACGTCGGCAGTGGGGAGTCGACCCTGCGGGATTCGACGGGCTACGGCGACGGGATGTACAAATCGACCGACGCCGGCGCGACGTGGACGCACATCGGCCTCGCCGATACGCAGCACATCGGCAGGATCGCCGTGGATCCGACCAACCCCGATCTCGTGTTCGTCGCGGCGATCGGGCACTACTACGGGCCGAGCGCGGAGCGCGGGGTGTTCCGGTCGAAGGACGGCGGCCGGAGCTGGCAGAAGGTGCTGTTCAAGAACGCCGACGTCGGCGCGATCGACGTAGTGGTGGACGCCACGAACCCCAGGACCGTGTACGCCGGACTGTGGAACACGCGCCGGCCCCCCTGGTTCGTCTATCCGCCGACCAACGGTCCGGGCGGCGGGATCTACAGGTCGACCGACGGCGGCGACACCTGGCAGCAGCTCACGCAGGGCCTTCCCGCGGACGGGATCGGCCGCACCGGCATCGCGGTGGCGCCGAGCCGTTCGCAGCGCGTGTACGCCGTCGTCGACTGTCTGATCCCTGAGCCCGGGGCGCCGCCACCGCCGCCGGCCACACCGGGCGCTCCCCAGCGCGACACCACGCCGCGCCAGGGCGGATTCTTCCGTTCCGATGACGGTGGGACGTCGTGGACGAGACTGTCGGCCGACACCGCGCTGTGGGGGCGCGGCTGGTACTTCGAACACGTGGTGGTCGACCCTAAAGACCCCGACGTCGTGTACGTCTCGAACGTCTCGGTCTCACGCTCGACCGACGGCGGCAAGACGTGGGTGCCGTTGCGCGGCTCCCCGGGCGGCGACGACTACCACGAGGCGTGGATCGCGGCGGAGGATCCGAACACGATGATCGTGGCGAGCGACCAGGGTTGCATCATCACCCGCAACGCCAAGACCGCCGACCCCCGGGAGGTCACGTGGAGCTCGTGGCTCAACCAGCCGACGGCGCAGCTCTACCACGGCTCGGTGGACTATCGCTTCCCGTACTGGATCACCGGCGCGCAGCAGGACAGCGGCGCCGTGGCGGTGCGCTCGCGCGGCAAGTTCGGCGAGATCTCGATGCGCGACTGGGAGCCGATCGGCGCCGGCGGGGAGAGCGGCTACACGGCGGGCGACCCGCTGCACCCCGGAATGGTCTTTGGCGGGACGGGGAGCCGCTGGGATCTCGCGGAGAATCGCGTGATCCCGGGTACGGCCGTTCCCACCGCGACGGAGCCGGCGCGCCGCGACTGGACCCAGCCGCTCGTGTTCTCCAAGGCCGACCCGCGCGCGCTCTATTACGCCGACCAGTTCCTGTTCAAGTCGACCGACGGCGCGCGCTCCTGGACCCAGATCAGCCCCGACCTGACGCGCCTCGATCCCGGGACGCCGCCCAAACTCGACGCCGCGGCGGCCGCCGACACCGACCAGAACCGCACGCGCGGCGTGATCTACACGATCGCGCCCTCGCCGATGCTCGTGCCGATGGTGTGGGTGGGCACCGACGACGGCCTCATCCAGGTCACGCTCAATGACGGCAAAGCCTGGCGCGACGTGACGCCGGCGGCGATCGGGCCGTGGAGCCGGGTGACGATGCTCGAGGCCTCGCACTTCGACTTCAACGCCGCTTACGCCAGCGTCGATCGCCACCAGCTTGAGGACTTCGAACCTTACATCTACCGCACCCGGGACCTGGGCAAGACCTGGCAGCGCATCACCACCGGCCTGCCCGCCGGGGTCTACGTCCACACGGTGAAAGAGGATCCGCTGCGGCAGGGGCTGCTGGTCGCCGGCACCGAGCGCGGCGTGTTCGTCTCCTTCGACGACGGTGATCACTGGCAGCCGCTGCAGCTCAACCTGCCGGTCACGTCGATGCGCGATTTCGAGATCTACGGCAACGATCTGATCGTGGTGACGCACGGCCGCGGCTTCTGGGTTCTCGACGACATCAGTCCGCTGCGGCAGATCGACGACACGGTAGCGGCGGCCGACGCGCACCTGTTCAAGCCGGCCGACGCGATTCTGTTCTTCGAGACGGATGACAACGGCACGCCGCTCCAGAAGGACGAGCCGCGGGCGGAGAACACCGCGAACGGTGCCTGCATCGACTATTACCTGAAGGCCGCCGCCGCCGGGCCGGTGACGCTCGAGATCCTCGACGCGAAGGGGACCAGCTTGCACACTTTCTCGTCGGCGCCGGACGCTGCGGGCGCGCGGCCCTCACGTCCCGGCATTCCCAACACAACCGCGCTGTGGCGGCCGACTCCCACCCCGTTCTCCGGTGCGGCCGGGATGCATCGCGTGACGTGGACGCCCAACACCAGCGAGGGCCGCGACGTCGGGGGCGGGGGCGGGGGCGGGGGCAGAAGTCGGGGCGGGCCGCGGGAGCCGGTGGCCACCCTTCCGGGCGAGTTCACGGCGAAGCTCACGGTCAACGGACGGAGTTACGCGCAGACCTTCACGGTGCGGCCGGATCCGAGAAACACGGCCGAGTGACGCGGAGGTTAGTGCAGCAGCGCAACCGGCCCCGGTGCGGCCGCGGCGCGCGTGTCGGTCTTGATCAATTGCTGTTCCCTGGTCCCGATCGTGGCTGCGGCGTCGTCGCGCTCGCGCGCAGCCTTGTACACCCCCGCCACCGCGCTCCCCGACCCGCACAGCCGCACCCACAACGGGTGGGTGCCCGCGAGGCGCTCGTACAGCGTGCGCAACTCGGGATGCCTGCCGAACACGGGGATCTCGAAGTCGTTTCCGCCCAGCCGGCCCACGCTGCCCCACGTGGCGAGCGCCTCCGCGTCGAGCACCACTGGGCCGCGCGGCTCGGGCTGGGGATGCTGCTCGTCCCACCACCGATATGCGTCGGGGGTGGGCACACTGACGGCCGGGATGGCGAGCAGGGCGGGGGCGGCGGGAAGCGGCCCGAGCCGGAACAGCCGCTCGCCCCGTCCCCAGGCGAGTGCGGCGGGCGCGCCGCTCGCGAAGAACGCGACATCGCTGCCGAGGCGCGCGGCGAAGTGCAGCAGCTCCTGGCGCGGCACGGCGCCGCCCGCGAGCGCGTTCACGGCATGCAGCGCCGCGGCGGCGTCGCTCGAGCCTCCGCCCAAACCAGCCCGCACGGGAATGCGTTTGGTGAGCTCGATCGACACCCCTCCGCCGAACCGCTTGCCCGTCGCGGCGAGCACGAGGTGCGCCGCACGTACGGCGAGATTCTCCTCGGCCGGACCGAGATCGGCGGGAGATCCCGGAACGACGAGCGTCACCTCTCCCGGCGTGGCGGAACGCCGCACCACCAGCTCATCGGCGAGCTCGAGCAGCGCGAACGCCGTCTCGATCTGGTGGTAACCGCCGCCGCCATGCTCCTTCGCCAGGATGCGCAGGAACAGGTTGACCTTTGCGTGGGCGGCGACGCGGACTGCGTCGGTCATGCCGCGTCGCCCCCCCCCCCCTGAACTCGCGGAGCCTGCCGCAGGTCGCTCAAGCTCAGGTGAACGCGCGAGAGCGAGTAGAGGCCGAGCGCGGTCACGGGAACGAATCCGGTGAGGTGATATGCGGCGGCGTAGGCGAGCGCGAGACTCGGCCCAATGCCGTAGATCTGGAGGGTCAGCTGCGTCCCCTTCTCGAACACCCCGACGAATCCGGGGGAAGAAGGCAGCGCCACCGCGAACCCGAGGATTCCCTGGAGCAGGAACGCTCCCTCGAGCGGCACGTGCAGCCCGAAGGCGCGGAAACACACCGCGAACGATGCCGCGTTGGTGAGCCACAGCACGAACGACCAGAACAGCACCGCCGCGAACCGCCCGGGCCGCTTCAGGACTTCGAGCCCGGCGACGAGCCCTTCGGCGATGGCGGCGAGCTTCCCGGCGAGGCGAGCCGGGAACAGCGCGCGCACCACGCGCTCGAACAGCGCGAGCCACGGCGCCGGCCGGAGCACGACGACGAACGAGAGGACGAACACCGCCCCGAACAGGACCGCGGTCCGCCCCGCCAAGCTCGACAGCTCGGTGCCGAACACAGTGGCATGTGCGGGGAACGACGGGGCCACGATCGCGACCGCCATCAACGCCAGCATCACGAGAGCGTCGAACACCCGCTCCACGCCGATCGATGCCAGCGCGGTGGTGAACCGCACCGGGACCTGGCGGCTGATGACGTAAGCCCGCCCGAACTCTCCCGCCCTGGCGGGCAGCAGATTGTTGGCCATGAAGCCGATCGCCACCGCGTGCCACAAGGGCGCCCAGGGGAACGGCGCGCCGCGCTCGTCGCGCAGCATCACCCGCCAGCGGATGGCGCGCAGCGGGAAGGTCAGGGTCGCGAGGAGGGTCGAGGCGAGGAGTAGGAGTGGATTGACGGCGCGCAGCCCGGCGAGCACTTCGTCCCAGCGCGTGCCGCGCACGGCCCACGCCAGGAAACCGAGCGTGACCGCGAGGCCGATGATCCAGGCCCAGCGGGACGAGCGCTTAGACGCGCTCGAGGGCGAGGGCAACGAGATCGCAGAGCTCGTCGATGAGCGCCCGCAGCTGGTCGCCGCCGGCCTGCCTGGCTTCCACCCGCAGCTCCAGCACGCGAGCCCGCGCCCGTTCGCCGCGGTAGAGCAGTGTCGAGATGTCGACGACGGGGACGTCCCGTGCAGCGGCGACCGGCGGCCGCCCGGTGTCCGCCGAGGGCGGCGCGGCCCGAGTCGCGCCGAGCAGCTCCTCGAGCGAAGCGGGGCCTACCCCCGCGGCGAGGAGCCGCCGGTAGGACACCCACGAGCCGATGAGGTCCGGCGTCTCCGCGGGTATTTCTTCCTCGGCGGCGGCGGGCGGCGGCGTCGGGGCCAGCGATTCGATGGGGACGATCGGCGGCTCGGCCGCTGGTGCGACGGCCGCTGCGGCCGGTCGCGTCAGCGCCTGGATCGTACGGGTCAGGCCGGCGAGCTGCTCGGCGAGTGCCGCTTCGTCATCAGTGGAGGAGCGCACCAGCAGATCGCCCGCCGCGCGCAGCTCGGCGGCGAACGCGGCGGGCTGCCGGACCGCCGCACCCGCCGTCACCGCTTCGCGCGCCGCGACCGCGAACTCGCCGACCTGCTCCGCGAGCGGCCCGCCGCCCGCGCCGGCGAGGGCGCGGAAGGTGCCCGCGAGGGTGTGCGCGCGCAGCTCGCGCTGCGTGGGGCTGGGGGCGCGCTCCAACGAGTCCGCCGCCTGCCGCAGGTGCTCGCCGTGGCTCACCAGCTCGAGACGCCCCAGCGTCGATTGGCGCGCCGGCGGCGTGCCGCGGCGCACGACGTGTGGTCCCTCGTCCGCGTAGTACAGATTCGCGATCGAGACGGCCTCCGGCTCGCTCTCCAGGAGCTGCACCAGGCGGCTGGCGAACGCCTGGAACTCGGGCGCTTCGGGATCGGGCCGGCCCCGCTCGGCGACCTCGCGCGCCGCCTTGGCGATGGCCCCGGCGGCCGTCTGGAACAGCTCGCTCGCTCCGGCACCCGCCGGCTGGGCGCCCGGCCGGCCCCATTCGCCGACGGCGCGCTCGATCCCCTCGAGCAGGTCGGGGAGCGGCGGCAGGTCGTTCAGCGCGGCGAGGCCGCGCAGCGGCTGGAGCGCGCGCAGCACGTGCTGGAGGGGATCGTGGGCGAGCGGGTTGGTGCGCAGCGCCTGCGCGGCGCGGTCGAGCGCGCTCGCAATGGCCGCGCCCTCGCGCGCGACGAACGCACGGGCGCCGGCGTCGAGACCCAGCGCTTCGGCGGCGCGGATCTGCGCCGAAGGCCGCCCGCCCAGCTGCTCCAGCTCGTTGCCGAGCGCCTCGGCCTTGGCGGTGTCGGCCTCGGTCCATGAGGCGGCGCGGCGGACGAAGATCTTGAGGTCGTCGACCGCGCGAATCGCGATCTGGCGCGTGGCCGCGTCCCAGGGCCGGCGGCTCTCGCGGACGGCGCGCGCCAGGGCCTCGAGTCCCGACGCCGCGCGGGCGATCGGCTGCTGGCTCGCCATGAGGGCGCTGCCGCGCAGCGCCCGCGCGAGTCGAACGAACTCGTCCGGGGCGGGAGTGGTCCCCTCCGGCGCCTGGAGCAAGGCGTCGAGGCGCTCGAGGTACTCCCCCGCCTCCAGAACGAAGAAGTCGGACATCCCGAGGGATTGGCCGGGGGTGGGGGTGGTCATGGGGTTCTAAGTTAAGGTGTCAGCCGTCAGCCGTCAGCCATTGGTGGGTCGACTGAGGGCTGATTGCTGATGGCTGACGGCATCATCCACGAGCTTCCGCATCCGCCGCACCGCCTCCTCCAGCCCCCAGAACACCGCGTTGCTGATGATGCTGTGACCGATGTTCAACTCCTCGATTTCCGGGATCGCCGCGACCGGTTGGACGTTCCGGTAGGTGAGCCCGTGGCCGGCGTGGACGGCGAGTCCGGCGGCGGCAGCGTGCACCGCGGCGCGGCGCACCTCGTCGAGGGCGCGGTCGCTCCGATGCCACGTGTGGGCGTAGCGGCCGGTGTGCAGCTCGACCGCGGGCACGCCGAGCGCGCGCGCCCGGTCGATCGTCGCGCGGTCCGGCGCGATGAACAGGCTCACCCGAATGCCGGCGCCTTGAAGGCGGCGGATCGCGTCGCGGAGTCGCTGGTCCCCCGCCCCCCCCCCTCGCGGCAGCGCGAGCCCGCCCTCGGTGGTGATCTCCCGCCGGCGCTCGGGGACCAGCGTCGCCTGGAACGGGCGAGGCGTCAGGCGGCCGGCGAGCCGCACGATCGCCGGGTGGGCGCCCAGCTCGAGGTTCAAGACGGTCGTGACCGTCCGGGCCAGGGTGCGGACGTCGGCGTCCTGGATATGGCGGCGATCCTCCCGCAGGTGGACGGTGATGCCGTCGGCCCCGCCCCGCTCCGCAGCGGCGGCGGCGTGCGCGGGGTCGGGCTCGTCGGTGCGGCGTGCCTGCCGCAAGGTCGCGACGTGATCAATGTTGACGTAGAGGCGCATGGGGTCTTACCTTCGAAACGTTCCGCTCACCATAAAGGTGCATCCGTGACGCGACGACTCGCGGTGCTCGCGACGATCCTGGCCTTGGGGTGCGGCGGCCACGCGTCCCAGACGCCGGTCCCGCAGACGCTCAGCCAGGCGCTGGACCAGTTCCTCGGTGCGGTGAAGGCCAACGACCTCACCCGCATGGGCCAGCTGTGGGGCAACGAACACGGTCCCGCCGCCGACTGGATGAACGCGAACGACCTGCGGATGAAGCTCACCGTGATCCAGATCTATTTGAACCACACCGGTTATCGAGTGGTCGAAGGACCGACCGGCCCGTCCGGAAACGTGCGCACCTTTCGGGTCGAGCTGCAGCATCGGGACTGCAGCCGCGTGCAGCCGATCGACTTGATGCGCACTCGGAGCGGCGGCTGGCTCGTGTGGGACGTACACCTGGAAGCCTCCGGCAATCCCGCGCGCCCCTGTCAGGGCGGCACCGGCGGAACCCGCCCGTAGCCGTCCGGCGTTCCCTAGTCGGTCAGCTCGAGCAGCACACCGGCCGTCGCCTTGGGGTGCAGGAAGGCGATGCGCCGGCCCCCGGCGCCGGCCCGGGGCGTTTCATCGATCAGCCGGTAGCCGGCCGCGCGACAGCGCGCGAGCGCCGCGTCGAGGTCCGGGACGCGGTAGCAGACATGATGGATCCCCGGGCCGCGCCGGGCCAGGAACTTGGCGATCGGGCTGTCTGGGTGGTGCGGCTGTAGCAGCTCGACGTCGACCTCGCCGAAATGGAGGCTGACGATGGTGGCGCCGTCGGCCGTCTCGGGGGCACCCGGGACGAGGCCCAGGACGTCGCGGTAGAAAGGCAGGGCGGCGGCGATGTCCGGGACGGCGATCCCCACGTGGGCGACGCGGGGGGAGGACCCAGGGGAGTCGGTCGCCATATGAACGTCAACTTAACGATTGCGCGATAAGGAGTGGTAGGTCATGTCAGCGACGGGTCTCACGGCGGTCACCGATGCCACGTTCGGGCAGGAAGTGGAGCAGCACCAGGGCCTGGTGTTAGTGGATTTCTGGGCCACCTGGTGCGGGCCGTGCCATGCGGTAGCGCCGATCATGGAGCAGATCGCCGGGGAGTACGACGGCAAAGTGAAGGTCACCAAGGTGGACGTGGACGCGAACCAGCGGACGGCCATGCGCTTCAATGTCCGCTCGATTCCGAGTATTCTATTCTTCAAGGACGGTCGCCACGTGGACACCCTCGTGGGCGCCTATCCGAAGCCGGCGTTCCTGGAGAAGATTCAGCTGCACCTCACGTAAGGCCCTCGTCGGAGGACCATGCGCGCCAGCACGGCTCGCTTGATGAACTCTCCGGTGCGCCTGGCGGAACTGGTGTTTCCCCAGACGCACCGGTTGATTCACCGTACCAGACTCGCGTTCATCCACCTCGACAATCTGCTGTCGTTCGCCAAGCGCGACCGCGACGGGCGCGTGGACGGCTACATCAGCGCGTACCTCCCCGACGAGTGCCTGCTGGTCTTCTTCCGCAAGGGGGAAGCGGTGAACGCCGCGTCGTTGCACACCGCCGGGCGGCAGGTGCTGACCATCAACGAGGCGTTGCGCCGCATGCGCGCCGAGGTCGAGCGCAGCGAGCTGGCGTACTGCCAGGCGCCGATGGAGCAGCTGGCGTGGATGTACCAGTGCTGCGCCGCACCCGCGCAGACACGGTTCGTGGATCCCAGGCAGCCGGCGGCACTGTTCCCCGCCTTGCAGGTGGAGCAGGTGAGCGGCGTGCTGGAGCTGATCTCCGACGGGCGCGTCTCCTACCTGCGCATGGACGGCGGCCGCTACCAGGGCGGCTACTTCTGCGACAAGCCCGACGCCATGCCGGTGCCCAAGTACATCGAGTCGCAATTCCAGCCCGGCGCCGACGGCGCGGCGCCCGTGCTCGCCGCCGCGATGGCGCCCGTGGTGAGCGACCTGCCCGCGCAGGCCCCCACGGCGCTGGTCAACACCTATCGCGAGCTGTACTGGCGGATTGTGGACGCGGTGGAGCGCGAGTTCCCCGGCGAAGCGAAGAAGCGCGCGCAGAAGATCGGCGCCGCGATCATGAACACGCACAAAGCGTTGGCGCTGCTCGGCGTGCCGCGCGGCGCCGAGACACCGGACGCGGTGGTGCAGCCCGAGGAGCTGTCAGTGGCGCTGAGCGACTGGACCCTGCAGCTGCTCGAAGGCGTGGAGGTGATGATGCCGGGCACCGCCCCGAAGGTGCTCAAGGAGGCGACCAAGGAGCACCGCTACGTCCTCCAGGCGGCCGGGTTCTACGGACGCCTGCCGTGGCCCGTGGCGTGGTGACGTGGCGGGGACGCTGTACGTCGTCGCGACGCCGCTCGGCAACCTGGGCGACCTCTCACCGCGCGCTGCGGAGACGCTGATCCGCGCGGCCGCCGTGGCGGCCGAAGACACCCGCCGCAGCAAGATCCTGCTCCAGCACGTCGGCTCCCGCGCCAGGCTGATCAGCTTCCACGCCCACTCGAGCGACGCGGCGCAGCGCCGCCTCCTCGATCTGCTCGCAGGCGGCAGCGACGTCGCCCTCGTGACCGACGCCGGCACGCCGACGGTGAGCGATCCCGGCGCCGAGCTGGTCGCGGGCGCGCGCGCGCGCGGCATCCCCGTCGTCACCATTCCCGGCCCGACGGCCGTGGCCGCGACGCTGGCGGTCTCCGGACTCCCGGCGGACCGCTATCTGTTCCTCGGCTTCCTGCCGCGTAAAGGCGCCGACCGCCGGCGCCTGCTCGAGACGACGGCCGCGTCGGAATGGACGGTCGTGCTGTTCGAGGCGGCGAACCGCCTGGCTGGCTTGCTCGCCGACCTCGCCGCCGCATGCGGGCCGGAGCGGCGCGCCGCCGTGGCGCGTGAGCTGACGAAGGTGTTCGAAGAAACGCGGGATGGGACCCTGGCCGAGCTGGCGGGTTATTACGCGGAGACCCCGGCGCGCGGCGAAGTGACCGTCGTCGTCGCGGGAGCCGGCCGGCGCCCCGCCGCCGAGCCGTCGCCGGCCGACCTCGAGACGCGGGCCCGCGCCCTGCGCGCGCAGGGGATGACGCGCAAGGATGTCGCGGAGCGCCTGGCGGAGGAGTCCGGGGTGGCCCGGAAGACCGCGTACCGGATCGCGAACGACCTATGACGCGCCTGACGGTGAAACTGTGCGCACTCGGGCTGCCGCTCGCCATGACGGCGGGGTCATTCCGCAATCCGCACTCCGCATTCCGCACTGAGATGACCATCGGCCGCCTCCACTACGACGGCGGCGGCGACTGGTACGCGAATCCCTCCAGTCTCCCGAACCTCCTGGCCGCGATCCGGGCCCGCACCACCCTCGCCGTCGCCGGGCGCGAGCGGGTGGTGACGCTCACCGGCGCCGAGCTGTGGGACGTGCCTTTCATCTATATGACGGGGCACGGTAACGTCCACTTCTCCGACGAGGAGCTCCGCCTCCTGCGGCGCTATCTGGAGCAGGGCGGCTTCCTGCACGCCGACGACAACTACGGGATGGACAAGTCGTTCCGGCGGGAGATCGCCCGCGTGTTTCCCGACCATCCGCTGGTTGAGGTCCCGTTGACGCACGCGATCTACCACCTCGTGTATGACTTTCCCCGGGGCATCCCCAAGATCCACGAGCACGATGGCCTGCCGGCGCAGGGGTTCGGCGTCTTTTTGGGGGACCGGCTGGTCGTGTACTATTCTTATCAGTCGGACCTGGGGGACGGCTGGGAGGACTCGACGGTCCACCACGATCCTCCCGAGCTGCACGAGGCGGCGCTGCGCATGGGTGTGAATCTCTTCACGTACGCGGTGAGCTCGACCAGATGACTGAAACGGCGCGCCGCCTGGGACGGCTGGGGCGTCCGCACGCGCGCGCGCGCGCGCTGGCGGTGGTGCTCGGGGCGGCGGGGCTGGGCCTCGCACTCGCCGCCGCGGGGGTACGGCTCGCGCCGTGGCTCCCGGGAGTGCTCGGGACCTGGACCGCGATCCTCGCGGTGGCGGCCACAGCCTGGGGGCTCGCCCGGCGGGCGCAGCGCGCGGCAGCGCCGCCTGCCGTCGGAGCGCTGGTCGAGCGCGTGGCGGGCGGCCGCGCGGGGAGCGTGGTCACCCTCCTCGCGCCAGCGGCTGGCGGCGAGCGCGCCAGTGCGGCGCTCCTCGCAGCGGCGGACGCGCGGGCGGCCCAGGCGGTGGCGCATGCCGCGGAGGACGTGGACCGGCAACTGGCGCTGGTCACGCGACGCCGGCTGGCGGCGGGCGTGGGCGCGGTCGCCGCGGGAGCGGTGCTGTTCGTCGCGGCGGCCCCCGCCTCGGGGCGGGCCGCGGCGTTCTGGCATCCGTTGCGCGCGCTGGCGGACGCGCGCGCTCCCGTGCGGCTGGCGGTGGATCGGGCCAACGTGAGCCGCGGCGACAGCGTCACCGTCACTCTGGAGGTGCCGGGCGCGACGCACGCGACGTTGTGGACGCGCGGCCCGGGAGAGGCATGGCGCCCGGCGGTGGTGCCGCTCGACGACGCCGGTCGCGCCAGGCAACGGCTCGGGCCCCTGCAGAACGACCTATTCCTTCGCGCGGCGGGCGGCGCGCGCCGCAGCCGCGAGCTGCGCGTCACCGTCGCGCTGCCCGCATTCCTCGCCGAGCTCGGCGTCACGGCCCACTACCCCGCCTACCTGAAGCGCTCCGACGAGCCCGTCCTGCCCGGCCCGGACACTGTGCCACTGCCGGAGGGCACGGTGCTCCTGACAGCCGGGCTCGCGAGCGTACCGCTCGCGGCGGCGGTGTGGGCGCACGGGGGGGGGGGGGGGGGGCAGCAGGTGCCGCTCCACGTGGATGGCGCGCGGTTAAGCGGCATGCTGGCGCCGCGCGCGAGCGGTGCGTGGGTGCTCGCTCTCGCGGGTGACGCGCCGTTCGAGGGCGAGCAGCCGCGACTCGTGGTGCGGATCGTCCCCGACTCGGCGCCGGTCGTGACTGTGCCCGTGCCGGGTGCCGATACGACCTTGCCGCTGTCGCTGCGCCAGCCGCTCGTGATCGACGCGCGCGACGATCACGGCCTCGCGCGCCTCAGCGTGGTCAGCTGGCGGGTGAGCCAGACGGGAAAGGTGGGCGAGCCGGTGCGCGACTCGCTCGACGTGAGCGGCACGAATGGAGAGGGAGGGGACCGCGCGATAGTCCAGGCCGAGCTGAACGCGCTGCAGCGCGGCCTGCTTCCGGGAGACACGCTGCGCTTCCGGGTCGAGGCATGGGACGACGCGCCCGTTCCGCATGAGGGGCGCAGTCGTGAGTTCGCGCTGCGGCTCCCGAGCCGCGAGGAGCTGCGTGCGGCGACGCGGGCGGCGGCGCGCGACGCGGCGGCCGCCGCGGATTCTCTGGCGGCGGCGCAGCGGGAGCTCGGGGAGCGCACCACCGATCTGGCGCAGGAGCGCGCCCGGGACGCGACGACGCCGACGACGAGCGGTCGCCAACCGGCCGCGTCGCAGGCGGGGACGCTGCCGTTCGAGTCGTCGCAGCGCGCCGGCGAGGTGGCGCGCCAGCAGCAGGCCATGACCGAGCGGATCCGCGAGCTGGCGCGTGCGGTGGACGAAATCGCCCGGGCGGCCGAGGCGGCCGGCGTGAACGACACCGCCTTTCAGGCACGGCTGCGCGAAGTCCAGGAGATGCTGCAGCGGGCCATCTCGCCGGAGCTGGAGCAGCGTCTCAAGGACCTGCAGGAGGCCCTCGCGCGTCTGGATCCTGAGGCGACCCGACAGGCGCTACAGCGGCTGGCCGAGGCGCAGCAGCAGCTGCGCCAGGAGTTGGAGCGCAGCCAGGAGCTGTTCCGCCGCGCCGCGGTCGAGGGGCAGCTGGCCTCGCTCGCGGCCGACGCGGAAGACCTGCGCCGACGCCAGCAGGAGTGGAACCGGGACGCCGCGCCGCGTCCCGATTCGGGCGCCGCGGCAGCCGAGCGCGACCTCGCGTCGCAGGCCGACTCGCTGGGCCAGGGGATCGCGCAAGCGGCGCGCGACCTCGCGCAGGGCGCGCGGCCCGACGCGGCGGCGGCGCTCGACCCGGCCCAGGCGGCGACCGCCCGTGCCCGGCGCGCGATGCGGCAGGCGGCGCAGAGCGCCGGCGACGGAGACGCCTCCGGTGCGGCCAGCGCCGGGCAGGAAGCCGAGCAGGAGCTCGATTCGATTCCCGAGGCGCTGCGCAGCCAGCGCGACTCGCTCGCCGCCCGGTGGCGCCAGGAGGCGCTCGCCGCGCTGGACCGGGCGATGAGCGAAACCGCCGACCTGGCGCAGCGCGAGCAGCGGGTCGCGACGGCGCTCCGGCGGGGCGAGGGCGGCGCCGCCACCCGGGCGCAGCAAGCCTCGATCGAGGAAGGTGCCGAGGCCGTCGGCCGGCAGATCCGGGTCGCGTCGGGCCGCCACGCCCTGGTATCCCCGATGTTGGAGGGCGCGCTCGGATTCGCCCAGCGGCAGATGGCCGCCGCGCGCGAGCAGCTCGAGCAGGCCCAGCCCAACACGGCGGCGGCACAGGGGCTCGCCGGGGAAGCGCTCGACGCCCTCAACGCCACCGCCTACGCACTGGCGCGCAGCCGCCAGGCGGTGGCCGGCGCCAAGTCGGGGACCGGCTTCCAGGAAGCGATGGAGCAGCTCGCGCGGATGGCGGGCCAGCAGCAAGGATTGAACGGGGACGCCCAGGGGCTGCTGCCGATGATCGGGCCGGGCGGCGAGCAGGTGATGCAGCAGCTGCGCGCGCTCGCTGCGCGGCAACGCGCTCTCGCGCAGCAGCTCGAGCGGCTGCAGGCCGAGGGCGCATCGTCCGCGGCGGGCCCGCTGGCGCGCGAGGCCCGCGAGCTGGCGCGCCAGCTCGACGCGGGGCGGCTCGACCGGCAGACCATCGAGCGCCAACAG
Source organism: Gemmatimonadota bacterium (assembly GCA_041477065.1). Classification (GTDB taxonomy): domain Bacteria; phylum Gemmatimonadota; class Gemmatimonadetes; order Gemmatimonadales; family GWC2-71-9; genus 13-1-40CM-70-15. Next base: position 74,549 of record JBGOUQ010000007.1, on the reverse strand, counting down.
CTGCTCTATCACCGCATGCTCGACGCGGGTCGGACCCTGACGGGCCCCGAGCCGGACGACCAGCAGCAGCGCACCAGCCGATCGGCGAGCGGCGACAGCGTCCACCTGCCGGGCGTGCTCGCGCCGGGCGCTACGGGCGCTTCTCCCCGGCTGCGCTACCCGACGTGGGAGGACCTGAACGGTCTCACCCCCGAGCAGCGCCGGCTGGTGCTCGAGTACTTCCGCCGCCTCAATGCACCTCCGCGCTAGCCTCGGCCTCCTTCTCGGAGCGGCGCTGGCGCTGCTCGGGGGGGGAGCGGGGGGGGGGACCGCGAGCGCTCAAGCCATCGGTCAGGGATTCGAGCTCGAGCGCCAGGGCAAGCTCGATCAGGCCGCGGGCGTGTACCTCACGACGCTGCGCGGCGACACCGCGAACCTCTCGGCGCTGCTCGGTCTCGAGCGAGTGTTGCCGCCGCTCGGCCGGCTGCGGGAGCTGTTGCCGCTGGTGCACCGCGCGCGCGCCGTGGACTCACTCAGCGTGCCGCTGCGCGGTGTCGAGCTGCGTACCTACGCTGGCCTCGGTGAGCTGGACAGCATGGACCTGGTCGCGCGGCGTTGGGCGGCGAGTCCCGGCGCCGACGAGACGCCGTGGCGGGAATGGGCGGTAGCCCTGGAGGACCAGCGGCTGTACGACGAGGCGCATCGCGTGCTGCTGGAAGGGCGTCGCGCCCTGCGGCGCGAAACCGCCTTGGCGTTCGAGCTCGCCGACCTGGCGCAGCGCCGCGGCGACTGGGGCGAGGCGGCGGCGGAATGGGGCCGCGCCGTGACCGGAACGCCGGCGCAGCTGGCGAATGCGGCGGCCCAGCTCGAGGGAGCGACCGGGGACGACCGGGACAAGGTGCTGCGCGCGCTCACCGCACCGGACGGCGCGGTCCCGGCGCGGCGCCTCGCGGCGACGCTGCTGCTGGGGTGGGGGCAGGCGGCCCGGGCGTGGGACGTGTTCTCGGCCACGCTCGCCGCGCCGTCGCCGGAGGCGGCGATGGCGCTGCGCCAGTTCGCCGACCGCGCGGCCGCCGTCCCGGGCGGCGACCCGGAGGCCAAACGGGTGCGCGGCCTGGCGCTGACTCGCTATGCCGATCTGGTCCCGCCGGCGCTGGCGGGCAGGGCCCGCGCCGATGCGGCCCGGGCGTTCCTCGATGCGGGCGACCACGCCGACGCCCGCGCCGTACTGGAGCGCCTGGCCGGCGATCCGGCCGCGCCGGCCGACGCGCAGGTGCTCGCCCGGGCGGCCTTGCTCGAAGTGCTCATCGAGAGCGGCCAGCTCGATGCCGCGACCGCCCGGCTCGCCGACCTGCACAACCGAATCGGGGGCGACGCCGAGGAAGGGCTGCGCCTCGCGCTGGCGCGGGCGCGGATCACGCGCGGTGACCTCGATCAGGCCGACGCGGTGCTGACGGGTGACTCGAGCGTCGAAGCGCTGGCCTTGCAGGGGTGGGCGGCGTTGTACCGCGGGGACCTGAAGGGCGCGACGCAGCGGTTCCGCGACGCCGGCCCCTACGCCGGTGACCGGGCGCAGGCGACGGAACGCACGGCGATGCTGGCCCTGCTGCAGCAGATCGACGTCGATCGCAGTCCGGAGTTGGGGGCCGCGCTGCAACAGCTGGGACGCGGGGACTCGGCGGGCGCGGTCGCGGCACTCGCGCGCGCCGCCGACCGCCTGCAGGGTCGGGGACCGGCGGACGTAAGGGTCTTGGCGGGTCGCGTCGCGGCGCGGATCGGCGGGCCGCAGGATTCGGTTGCCGCTCGGCTGTTCGAGCGCGTGGTACGGGATGCGAAGCCGGGTGCGGCGGCGCCGGCGGCCGAGCTGGCCTGGGCGCAGCTGCTGGTGCGGATGGGGGGCGGGCGGTCGCAGGAGGCGATCGCCCACCTCGAGCACCTGATTCTCACGTGGCCGACGAGCGCTGTCGTCCCCGAGGCGCGGCGCGAGCTGGAGCGGGCGAAGGGAGCGATTCCGCGGTCATGAAGCGGCGGGACTTTGTCGAGTCGGTCGGTCGGATCGTCGGATGGTCGGTTGGTGTCGACGTGCTCGGCGTCTCTCCGACGGTCCGACTATCCGACAATCCCTCGCTGTTGATTCCGATGGACGACGCGCAGACCGACCATCTCAAGGCGTACGGCCTCGCCTATCGGGTCGTGCAGGCGGGGATCAAGACCGAGTGGCTGCTCAACTACCGCGGCGGGTCGTTTCTCATGCCCGATGGCAACGCCATCCGGCGCGACGCGGCGCTGAACGGCGTGGGGTTCGAGGCGGTGGATGGCGGTCGGGTGACCGCGATCCGCGGCGAGATCGAGGGCGCCAACGCCGACGCCGTGCCGCTCGAGAAGGCACCCAAGGTCGCCGTGTACGTGCCGCCCAACGCGCCCCCCTGGGACGACGCCGTGACGATGGCGCTGCAATACGCCGGCATTCCCTTCGACAAGGTGTGGGACCCCGAGGTGATCGCGGGCGGCCTCAAGAAGTACGACTGGCTGCACCTGCATCACGAGGACTTCACCGGCCAATACTCGAAGTTCTACCTGATCTACACCGGCGCGCCCTGGCTCGCCGAGATGGTGCGGCTGAACAGCGACGCGGCGCGGCGACTCGGCTTCGAGAGCGTGCCCGCCCTGAAGAAGGCGGTGGCCCGCACGATCCGCGACTACGTCGCGGGCGGCGGCTTTCTGTTCGCCATGTGCACCGCGACCGAAACGATCGACCTCGCGCTCGCCGCCGAGCACGTGGACATCGCCGCGACCTTCGCCGACGGCACACCGATCGATCCCCAAGCGGACACGAAGCTCGATTGGAGCGCGGCGTTCGCCTTCACCGGCGCCCACGTCGAGCCGAACCCCCTCATCGCGAGCTTCTCCGACATCGACGGCCACCAAGTGAACGCCGGGCCGCGTCGGCAACCACTCGGCGCGTTCAAGCTGTTCAACTTCAGCGCCAAGATCGACCCCGTGCCGTCCATGCTGGTCCAGGACCACCGCCAGGTGATCCCCGACTTCTACGGCCTGACCACCTCGTTCATCCGCGAGCGGCTGAAGCCGGGGGTCACCATCCTCGGCGACGAAGACGGCGCGCCGTGGGCGAAGTACATCCACGGGGACCTCGGCAAAGGCACGTGGACCTTCTTCGGCGGCCACGACCCGGAAGACGCCCAGCACCAGATCGGCGACCCGCCCACCGATCTCTCGCTGCACCCGCATTCGCCCGGTTACCGGCTGATCCTCAACAACGTGCTGTTCCCGGCGGCCAAGAAGCGCGAGCTGAAGACGTGAGCGTGGAGCGGCTGGCGCCCGCCGTGCACGCCCTGCTGCGCGCGGAGATCGCGGCCGCGCACGGGCGGGAGGTGTCGTTCGTCGCCCGGCTGGACGGCAACGGCCGCATCGTCGAGGCGCGCGTGGCGGCGCGCGGCACGGTGGACGCCGTGCTGGCGCTGCCCGGCATCGCCGCGCGCGGCGAGCTGCTGCTGCACAACCACCCGAGCGGCGTGCTCGACCCCTCCGGCGCGGACCTCGCCGTGGCGGCGCGGCTGCACGACGGCGGCGTCGGCTTCGGCATCGTGGACAACGCGGTCACCGAGCTGTACGTCGTGGTCGAGGTGCCGCAAGCCCGCTCGGTCGTGCGCCTCGACCCGTTGGACGTCGCCGGCACCCTCTCCGAGCGCGGCCCCGTGGCCCGGCTGCTCGGCGCCTTCGAGGACCGCCCCTGCCAGCGCGACATGGCGGCCTACATCGCCGACGTCTACAACGACGGCGGCATCGCGCTGCTCGAAGCGGGCACCGGGGTGGGGAAGTCGTTCGCCTACCTCGTGCCCGCGCTGGCGTGGGCGCGGGAAAACGGCGAGCGCACCGTCGTCTCCACCAACACCATCAACCTGCAAGAGCAGCTGGTCGGCAAGGACCTCCCGGTGCTGGCGCGCGCCCTGGCCACCGGTGCGCACACGCCGACCTTCGCCCTGCTCAAGGGCTGGCGGAACTACCTCTGTCTCGCGCGCCTCGACCAGGCGCGGGCCGGCCAGGACTCGCTGTTCGAGGACGACCGCGCGGCGGAGCTCGAGACGGTGGCCGCGTGGGCGGCGCGCACCGCCGACGGTAGCCTGGCCGACCTCGCCGACGAGCCCTCGACCGACGTCTGGGACGCTGTGGCCGCCGAGTCGGACCTCTGCACGCGACTCGCGTGCCCGCACTTCGAGCGCTGCTTCGTGTTCCAGGCGCGGCGCCGCGCCGCCGAGGCCGACGTCGTCGTGGTGAACCACCACCTGCTGGCCTCCGACCTCGCCGTGCGGCTCGCCTCCGACAACTGGCTCGAGGCGGCCGTGCTGCCGCCCTACCGGCGGCTGATTCTCGACGAAGCCCACCACCTCGAGGACGTGGCCGCGACGCATCTGGGATCGCAGGTGAGCCAGGCGGGCATCCAGCGGCTGCTGGGCCGGTTGGAGCGCAACGGCCGCGGCCTCCTGCCCACGCTGTCGGCCGAGCTGTTCGCCCGCGAGGATCTGCTCTCGGCCGCGAGCCGCGACCTCGTCACCCGCCGGCTGCTCGACGCGCTGCGCAGCGCGCGCCGCGCGGCGGAGGAGCTGTTCGCGATGCTGGGCCGCCGGCTCGACGACGCCGTGGCCGGTCACCCCGGCGGCCACGTCTGGCGCCTTACCGACGAGTTCGCCGCCGATCCGGTCTGGGCCGAGGGGCTCGGGGTGATCCTCGAGAACCTGCTCGTCGCGTTCAGCGAGCTGCGCGACGGCGTGGAGACGATCGCCGACCGCCTGGCGCTCGACGACCCGGCCGAGCGCAAGGCGCAGCTGGTCGGGGAGCTGCGCGGCGTGGTGCGGCGGCTCGAGGCGGCCGCGCAGGGGCTCACCGCGACGCTGAAGCCGGGACCCGCACCGGCGGGGGGAGCCACGGCGGTGCGGTGGCTGGAGCGGCGCGGCCGGCGGTACGCCACCCTGGCCCTCGCCGCCGTGCCGCTCGACCTCGCGCCGATTCTGAAGAGCGCGCTGTTCGACCGGGTGGAGACCGTCGTCCTGACCAGCGCCACGCTCGCCGCCGGCCGGGAGTTCACGTTTCTCGAGGAGCGGCTCGGGCTCGACCTCGCCCCCTCGCGCGTCATGATCCGGGAGATTCTCCCGTCGCCGTTCGACTTCGCCGGGCAGTGCCTGTTCGGGATTCCCACCGACGTGCCCGAGCCGCGCGACGACGAGGCGGGGCACGACGCCGCGGTCGCCCGCGTGCTGCTCGAGCTGGCTCAAGCGGCCGACGGCGGGGTATTCTGTCTGTTCACGAGCCACGGGGCGCTGCGGCGCGCCGCGGACGCGGTGCGGGGGCGGATCGCCGGGCGGTGGCCGCTGCTGGTGCAGGGTGAGGGGGGGCAGCGCGACCAGCTGCTGCGCAGCTTCCGGGAAGCCGGGTCGGCCATTCTGCTCGGCACCGATTCGTTCTGGGAAGGGGTGGACGTGCCCGGGCGCGCGCTGCGGGTGCTGATCCTCGCCAAGCTGCCGTTCAAGGTGCCGAGCGAGCCCCTCACGGCGGCGCGGCTGGAGCGCCTGGCGGCGCGCGGGCTCGACGGCTTCACGCACTATCTCGTGCCCCACGCCGCGCTCAAGCTGAAACAGGGATTCGGCCGCCTGATTCGCAGCAAGAGCGACGTGGGGGCCGTAGTGCTGTTGGACAGGCGCGTGGTCACCAAACGCTACGGCGGAATGATTCTCGAGGGGCTGCCGCCCGCCGAGACGGTGGTCGGGCAATGGCCGGACGTGCGCGAAGCGTGCGAGGAGTTCTTCGCGCGACACGGGATCGGCGCGCCGGCACAAGCGTGACCCCAACCAACACGAGGAGAGGTCCAGTGCGACTGCATCGCAATGTGTGGCGTGCCGCAACGGTGATTCCGCTCGTGATGAGCGTGGGATGCATGGCCGGCGGGGGAAGAGGCGGACACATGGGCGGTGGAGGCGCCGGCGGGCTCATGCCCGGCGGAGAAGGAGTCCGCTACATCAATCCCGGCACCCTGGCTGCCCTCGACGGGTTCACCCACGCGGTGCGCATCGGTCTCACGATATACATCTCCGGCGAGGTGCCGCTCGACAGCACCGGGCACCTGGTCGGGCCGGGCGACCTGCGGGCACAGGCGCGGCAGGCGTTCGCGAATCTCGCTTTCGTGCTCGAGATCGCTGGGGCGACGCCGGCGGACGTCACGAAGCTGAACGTCTACGTCGTCAACTACCGCCCCGAGAACTCCGCCGTCATCCGGGAGGCCGGGGCGGCGTTCTTTCCGCAGCGCAACCCGCCGACGGGTCTCGTGCTCGGCGTGCAGGCGCTGCCGCGGGACGGCATGCTGATCGCCGTGGACGCCATCGCCGTCACGCGCGGCATGATCCAGCCGAAAGTGCGGGACGACCGGCCGTGATCGAGGCGGGCGGGTGGGGGCGGGTGTCCACGGGAACGGGCCGGCGCGCGTAGATTGGTGTATGTGATCGTGTGGGCGTTCGAGCCGCACCCGGCTGCGGTGCCCGAGTTCGAGCGGATGTACGGTCCGGACGGCGAGTGGGCGCGACTGTTCGCGGGGGGCGCCGGGTTTCAAGGGACGGCCTTGCTGCGGGACGCGGAGCGGCCCGGCGCCTACCTGACGATCGACCGGTGGGACACCGCCGGAGCGTACGACGTGTTCCGGCTCACCCACGCCACGGCCTACGCGGCGCTCGACGCGCGGGGTGAAGGGTTGACGCGCAGTGAGCGGCTGATCGGACACTACGAAACGGAGCGCCAGTGACGAGGCTCGCCAAGCGGTTGGCGGCGCTGCAGACGTACCCGATGGCGGAGATTCCCGCCATCAAGCGCCGGCTGATCCAGCAGGGCGTGGACGTGATCGACGTGGGGGCGGGGGACGCGGATTTTCCGCCGCCCCCCGTTGCCGTCGATGCGCTCGCCAAGGCGCTGCAGGATCCGGCGATGAGCCGGTACGCGTTCCAGCTCGGCCTCCCCGCATTCCGGGAAGCGGCCGCGGCCTACATGAAGCGGCGTTTCGGCGTCGTCTTCGATCCGTTCAAGGAGCTCCATCCGCTGCTGGGCTCCAAGGAAGGGATCGCCCACCTCGCGACGACCGTGCTCGATCTGGGCGACGTGGCGATCGTCCCCGAGCCGGGCTACGCGGTCTATCACGGCGGCACCGTGCTGGCGGACGCGACGCCGTACGGCGTTGCTCTGACGCCGCGAACCAACTTCCTGCTCGAGCTGGAAGAAGTGCCGCCGGATGTGCTGCGGCGCGCCAAGCTGGTGTACCTCAACTACCCGAACAATCCAACGGCCGCGGTCGCGCCCCGGGACTATCTCGAGCGCACGGTGGCGTTCTGCCGCCGGCACGACATCCTCATCGCGTACGACAATCCGTATTGCGAGGTCACGTTCGACGGCTACGTCGCCCCGAGCATCTTCGAGGTCCCTGGCGCGCGGGACGTGGCGGTCGAGTTTCACTCGCTCTCCAAGAGTTTCTGCATGACCGGGTGGCGGCTGGGGTGGGCGGCGGGGCGGGCCGAGCTGATCGCCGCGCTGTCGAAGGTCAAGAACTACATCGACACCGGCGCGTTTCTGGCGGTGCAGGCGGCGGGTGCGGCCGTGCTGCCGCAGGCCGAGGCGATCGCGCGCGGGTACGTGGAGCAGTTCCGCGCGCGGCGCGACGCCACCCTGACCGCGCTGCGGGCCAACGGGTTCGAGGCGGAGACACCGCGCGCCACGATGTACATCTGGGTCCCGCTCCCCGAGGGGATCGCGTCGGCGGCGTTCCAGCAGCGGGCGATCGAGGAGGTCGGGGTGGTGGTGCTGCCGGGGAGCGCGTTCGGGTTGGGAGGCGAGGGCTTCTTCCGCATCGCGCTCACCACGGCGACCCCGCGCCTGGTCGAGGCGGCCGAGCGGCTGGGAAAGGTGCTCGCCGCTGTTTGACCTGAAGCAGGTCCCGGGCCTCCGGCCGAAGGGCGGCTGGGTGATCGCGGCGGCGCTGCACGTCGTCGCGGTGACGGCGTTGGTCGTCCTGCCGCTCGCTGCGCCGTGGGGCAAGGCGCGGGTGTCGTTCGTGACGCTGGCGCCCGTGACGCCGCCGTACGTCGGGAGCGCCCAGCCGCACAGCCGGCGGCCGAGCGGGTTCGCGCGGCACCCGGAGCGGACGGACACCGCCGCGCCCCAGGCGCCCCTGCCGCCGCCGCCGCCGCCCGCCGCCCACGACACGGGGCCCGCGCCCCTCGCTCGGCGCGGCGCCGACATGTCGCTGTTCGAGGCGCTGCAGCCGCATGTGGGCGACGGCCTGGCCTGGATCCCGCCGCGCCCCGCGCTCCCCGTCGAGGTGGCCGACGCGCTGTACGGCGTGCACGACCACGTGGACTCGGGGTCGGTGGTGCGCTTACGCGCGATGGTGGACTCGCTAAACCAGATCTTGAGCGAGGAGCAGCGCGAGCGCCGCAAGCCGGCGTGGACGACCCAGGTGGCGGGGATGACGTTCGGCATCGACTCGCAGTACATCCACGTCGCGGGGATCAAGATCCCGACGGCCGCGCTAGCGCTGCTGCCGATCCGGCTGCCCGAGGGGAACTACGACGAGCAGATGCGGGCGCGGCATCTACAGGAGATGCGCGAGGACCTGCTGCGGGCGGCGGCGCGCGCGCAGAACTACCAGGACTTCAAGCGCTACGTGCGGGAGCTGCGGGCGCGCAAGCAGGCCGAGCGGGACGCGGAGAAGAACCGGCAGCAGCGGCCGGATACGGTGAAGGCGGTGCCGTAACCCGGCGTGCGTTTTTTCGGTACGAGACACGCGCTCAAGGACCGCATGTTGATCGATGCGGTCCTCTTGCATTCATCCCCGCGCCGAGCCGATACTGTGTCCATGCCCGAGACGACGCGGTTCACGGCCCAGATGGTACGCGAGCTCCCCGAGGACGGGAGGCGCTACGAGGTCGTGCGGGGGGAGCTGCTGGTGACTCCAGCTCCCCAGCCGCGACACGAAATAGTACGGATGCGGCTCATTCGGCGGCTGCTGCCCTATCTCGAGGCGAACAACCGTGCTGAGACCTTGTTCGGCGCTCCGTGTGACATCTCCTGGGACCAGGAGACGCTCGTCCAGCCGGATCTGATCGTCGTTCCGCCGGAGGAGGTGACCAACGACTGGAGCAGTTTTCGCACCGTGCTCCTGGCCGTCGAAATCCTATCGCCAAGCACGGCGCGGAACGATCGCGTGATCAAACGTGGGGTGTATCAGGAACATGCCGTCGCGACGTATTGGGTGATCGATCACCAGGCGGGCATCGTGGAGGTCTGGCACCCGGACGACGAGGGAGCCGACCGCGTCGCGGAGCTGCTGCATTGGCGGGTAGCGCCGGCGGCGCCGGAGCTGATCATCGACCTGCAAGAGCTCTTCAGGGGGCTGCCGCGGTAGTCGCGGCCAGCCGCTGCAGCGCCGCCTCTTTCCCCACCACATAGAGCAGCTCGTTCACCGGCTCGGAGACGGTCCCCCCGGTGATCGCGATCCGGATCGGCTGGAAGATCTTGCCCGCGGGGACGCCGCGGGACTCGGCAAGGGCCCGCAGGGTCTGCTCAAGGGCGGCGGGGGTCCAATCGACGCCGCGCAGGGCGGTGAGGCTCGCCTCCAGCGCCGCCCGGTGACCCGCCGGGTCCTTGGCGATTTCCTTCTGTGCCTTCTCGTCCAGCGTCACAAACTTGGCGTCGAGCCGCACCGCGACCTGCCGCGCCACGTCCAGCGTGGTGCGCGAGCGGGTCTTCACGGCGGCGATCGCCCTCAGGACCATCTCGCGGCTCCCTTCGCCGCCGAGCTGGGCGAGCTGCGGTTGGACCAGCGCATAGAGATCTTCCGCGGCCGCCGCCGAGAGATACTGCCCGTTCATCCACTCGAGCTTCGTAGTGTCGAAAATCGCGGCCTTGGACTGGATGCCGTCCAGTGAGAACAGCGCGATCATCTCCTCCAGCGTCATGATCTCCCGGTCGCCGCCGGGGCTCCAGCCGAGCAGCGCGAGGAAGTTGCGCATGGCGGCGGGGAGAATCCCCTGGTGCTGGTAGTCGCCGACCGCGGTGGCGCCGTGACGCTTGGAAAGCTTCTTGCCGTCAGGCCCGTTGATCATCGGCACGTGGCCGAAGCGCGGCGGCTCCTCACCCAGCGCGCGGTACAGGGCGATCTGCTTGGGCGTGTTCGAGATGTGGTCGTCGCCGCGCAGCACGAGGGTGATCTTCATGTCCACGTCGTCCACCACGACCGCGAAGTTGTAGAGCGGGCTGCGGTCGGCGCGCAGGATCACGAAGTCCTTCAGGTCCTCGCCCTTGAAGCTGATGCGGCCGTGCACCGCGTCGTCCCAGGCGATCTCGCCGGGCGCCACGCGAAACCGGATCGCGCCCTCCTCGAGATACGCCTTTCCCTCGGCGAGGAGGCGGTCGGCGGCGGCCTGGTGCTGCGCCACGCGCGCCCCTTGGAAGATCGGGGGTTCGTCCCAGTCGAGTCCCAGCCAGGTGAGTCCGTCGAGAATCACCTGGGTGTGCTCGTCGGTGGAGCGGGCTTTGTCGGTGTCCTCGATGCGCAACAGGAACTTCCCCCCACCGTGCCGGGCGTAGAGCCAGTTGAGGAGGGCGGTGCGGGCGCCACCGACGTGCAGGTAGCCGGTGGGGGAGGGGGCGAAGCGAACGCGCTCCGGCATCGGGGCTCGGGGGCTCGGGGGGGGGGCTCGGGACTCGGCGATCGGAGAACGGAGAGGGGGGGATTCGAACCCCCGATAGGGTTATTAGACCCTATAACGGTTTAGCAAACCGCCGCCTTCAGCCACTCGGCCACCTCTCCAACGGCTTGGGCGGGAAGTCTAGCGGACCCCTTGGGCGGCAGCAAGCTGCGCCTGTCTCGTCACGCATCCTTCCGCCCTCGCGCCCCCCCGCGCATACTCATCGCCATGATCCCCCTCCTGGTCGCTCTGCTCCAAACGCCTGGTGCCGCCGCCGTCGATCCGATCTGCGAGCGCCTGCTGGCGGCCAGCGTCGTCGCGCGCGTCGCCGGCGTCCCGGGGGTCCACGCCGTGCCGAGGAATCCGGCGAGGGCGGCCGGCGGGGCCTGCAACTACGCGCTGCCCGGCGACACGCTGCTCCTCATTTTCACCATCACTCGCTCGTCCCGCGCGGTGCAAGAGTTCCAAGCGCGGCAGAGCGGCACGATCGCCGCGATGCACCCGCAGCCGGTTCCCGGGCTTGGTGACGAGGCCGTGACGTACGGACAGTTCGACTACGCCCTGCTCGCCCGCAAGGGCAATGTGCTCGTCAGCATGGCCACTTTCTTCCGCACCACCCGCCGGCCGACGCGAGTGCTGGGGACGCGGCTCTCCCGCGATCAGGTCATCGCCCTGGCTCGTGAGGTGTTGACGAGATCATGACTTGACGCCGCCGATCCATCGCCTACGATACAGCATGGGTGCACGTCCCCAGCACCTCTCCTTCGTCCCAGCGTGGGCCGCCCTCGCCGCCGCGGTCGCCTGCTACCCCACCGCGGGCACCGAGCCGCACACCGCCGACGTGAGCGGCCTCTGGATGTTCACCGAGTCGTTCAACGACGTGGCGCACGCCATTTCCTGCTCCGACACCGGCACCTACCGGATCATGCAGTCAGGCACGACGTTCACCGGCGTTTACGCCCAGCGCGGCGTGTGCCAGACGCCGACGGGGAAGGTGGATAACGCCGACTCCGGTTTCGTCCGCGAAGGCAAGCTCACAGGCCACACGCTGCGCTTTGCCGCGCCCAACTGCGCCTACGACGGCAGCGTAAACGCCGACACCTTCGACCGCATCGATGGCCACGTCGCCTGCGAGCTGCGGGACAGTACCCGGATCTACACCTTCTCCGGATCCTGGAAGGCGACCCGGTAGCACCCGCGCGCCGACCGGATAGGGCTCTGCCCGTCCCAGCACATCCAGATTCCGCACGAACCTGATCACCAGCATCCCGAGCATACCCAGCGTCAGCAACGCGAGCCCCACGTTGGCGGCCAGGGACACGACCGCTCCACCGGCGCCGCCGCTCCCCGCGAGGGCGAGCGCGACGTTCGCGGCGATCAGAATCAGCCGGGCTTCCGTCGGGCCGAACCGGCCGTAGCCGAGCCGGAACGCGCCGAATACCGTGGACTCGAGATAGACGTTGATCGAGAGCACCAGGTAGAGCACCACCGCGCCGAGGGCGATCCCCAGGTCCACGTAGGGAGAGAGGCCGAGGCCCAGCCCCACGGCGACGGTGGCGTAGGCGTCCACCAGGTGATCGATGTAGTATCCGTAGCGCGGGCGCTCGTGGCGGCGCACCCGCGCCAGTGTGCCGTCCAGGCTGTCGCCCAGCCAGTTCACCACCAGCAGGGCGCTCGCCGCCCACAGCCAGGCGGGGGAGAGTACCGAGAGCGCGTAGGCGACGCCCGCACCGGTGGCGCCGAGGACGCCCAGGACGGTGAGGTGGTCGGAGTGCAGGGCGCCGGGGAGCCGCGCGGCGATGGCGCGCAGCAACCGCCGCTCCGGCTCGGCGAGGAAAAAGGTCAGCTCACGCGTGGCGGTGGCCATAAGATCCTCACGGTTGGCAGCGTCAGCAGGATGAACAGAGCGACGAGGAGCGCCGCGGGCAGCCGCACGGCGACGCCGAGCCAGGCGAGCAACAGATAGCGCGGCAGGCGGCCGACGGCGACGGCGGCGCAGTAGCGGCCCAGGGGATAGCGCTCCGTGAACGCGAGCGCCTTGAAGGGGAAGAAGGGCAGCGGGGTGAGACCCGACAGGGCGAGGATCGCGAACGGCGCGCGCGCGAACCACCGCTGCAGGCGGCCGGGAGTGGCGGAGGGTCCGCCGGCGCGTCGCTCCCGGATCCGGGTGACGAGCGGGACGAAGAGGACGTGGTCCACCCAGGCGGCGAGCACCGTGCCGATGGTGGTGGCGAGCGCCGTCGGCCAGATGCCGAGGCGGGGCCCGGCCCAGAGCACGGCGGGCTCGTGCGGCACGACGGCGAGCGCGAGGTTCGAGAGGAACGCGTACGCGCCGAGGGCGAGCCAGATGGGGATTCGGTCCGTCACGACAGCGTCCTCCGGTGGACTGGTCGAATGGAGGATCGCGTGACACTCTCAAGCAGGGTTCAAGCGCTTCTCTGAAGGGAGGTTGTGATGCGCTCTTGGATGCTGGCGGCGTTGCCGCTGTTCACCGCAGCCCCCCTCGTCATCGCGGCTGCGCAAGAGACGCCTCGCCCCCCCGTTCCTCACCTCGCGACCGGTGCGCGGGTGCGGGTGCGGTCCCCGGCGATCCGCGCATTTCCGCATCGCGTCGTGGGAACGCTCACCGCCCTGTCGGGCGACACGATGCAGGTGACCGCGGACGGCGGCGCGGCGCCCGTCGCGCTGCCGCTCGGCTCGATCGAGTGGGTGGACATGAGCGTGGGGCGGCGAAGCGCGGGGAAGCGGTTCGTGCGCGGCGCGGGGTACGGGCTGCTGTTCGGCGCCGTGGCCGGTGGGGCGATCGGCATCGCCTCCGGGGATGACCCGGCGGACGAGTTCCTCGCTTTCACCGCCCCGGAGAAGGCGGCAATCCTCGGCATCGGGTTCGGCGCGATCGGAGTGGTGGTGGGGGGGCTCGTCGGCCTGGGGGGCGAGCCGGACATCTGGCGACGCGTCGACTCGGCGGGGGGGGGGCTGCGGGTGACGGCGGCGCCGGACCGGGGCGGGAGAGGTGTCCGCTTCGGCGTGACGCTGGCGTTCTAGGCGTCATGCCCGCGGCAAGGCCTCCCACCGCGATCGGCTTCCGCGTGAAGTCGGGATGGGCCGTGGCGATTCTGCTCGCGGGCCCGCCGGCGTCCCCGTCGGTCGTGGACCGGCAGATCGTGGAGCTCAGCGATCCGGCCGTTCCCAACACGCGACAGCCGTATCACGGCGGCACGGGGAAGGAAGAGCGGGACGCCAAGAAAATCGCCCGCCGCGTCGCAAGCGTGCGGGGGTACGCGCGCCCGTCGCTGGCCAGGCTGATCGAGCGCTATCGGACCGCGGGCCACCGGATCCGGGGGGCGGCCCTCGTCGCGGGGAGCGTCATCGAGCCCGAGCGGATCGCGAACCCCCACATCCGCGCGCACGCCTTCGAGGGGCAGCTGTTTCGTACCGTCGTGGAGGAGGGGGCGAAGCGCGCCGGGCTCCCGTGCGCTACACTGCTCGAGCGCGATCTGTTCGAATCCGCCGCCGCCGCGCTCGACACGTCGATCCCCGCGCTCAAGCGGGCGGCGGCGGCCCTGGGCGCCACGCGCTCCGAGGGTGGACCGTGGCGCGCGGAAGAGAAAGCGGCGGCGGTGGCGGCGTGGGTCGCTCTGGTACTGAGGGGGTCATGAGAATCACCGCGGCGGTGGTGCTGCTCTGCTCCGCGCTTGTCGCGGGCGCGTCCCAGGCCAGAGACGACGGCCAATGGACGATGCCTGGCAAGGACTACGCCGCCACCCGCTACAGCGGGCTGGGCGAGATCACCGCACGGAACGTCCGGGAGCTGCGCCCGGTCTGGAGCTTCTCCACCGGCGTCCTCGGTGGGCACGAAGGACAGCCGCTGGTGGTAAACCACACGATTTACGTCGTCACTCCCTACCCGAACGTGCTCTACGCCTTCGATCTCACCCAGGACGGCTACCCGCTCAGGTGGAAATACCGTCCCGACGTGAATCCGACCGCCGTGGGAATCGCCTGCTGTGATGCGATCAACCGTGGGGCGGTGTACGCCGACGGCAAAGTGATCTACAACTTGCTCGACGGTCACACTGTGGCGATCGACGCGGCGACGGGGCAGGAGGTCTGGAAGACGCAAATCGCCGATCTCTCCTTGGGGGAGACGACGCCGATGGCCCCGTTCGTCGCGCGGGGCCGCGTCTTCGTCGGCCCCTCGGGCGGCGAGTTCGGAATACACGGCTGGCTGAAAGCCCTCGACGTGAAAACCGGCCGCATCCTGTGGACGGCATACAACGAAGGCCCCGACAGCGAGGTGCTCGCGCGGCCCGGCACGTTCAAGCCGTTCTACGATCGCGGCACCGAGCTGGCGCTCACCAGCTGGCCGCCGGAGGCCCTGCGGCACGCCGGCGTTCCGGTGTGGGGATGGCTCTCCTACGACCCCGAGCTCGACCTGCTCTACTTCGGCACCGGCAACGCCGCGCCGTACAACCCCGAGCAGCGGCCGGGCGACAACAAGTGGGCCTCGAGCGTGCTGGCCCGGCGCCCCGGGGACGGCGCGCTGGTCTGGGCTTACCAGTTCACGCCGCACGAGAGCTGGGACTACGACGCCAACGCGGAAATGATCCTCGCCGACCTCACCATCAAGGGGCGGCGCCGCAAGGTCCTCGTCCACTTCGACAAGAACGGCTACGCGTACACCATCGACCGCGCCACCGGCGAGGTGCTCGTCGCCGAGCCGTTTGCGGTGGTCACCTGGGCGAAGGGGGTGGACCTGGTGAGCGGCCGCCCGGCGGTCGACTCCACCAAGCTGACCGGCGCCTCGCGCGGGAACATCCAGAACATCTGCCCGAGCCTGGAGGGCGGGAAGAGCCCGGCGTCGCCGGCGTCGTATTCCCCTCGCACCGGGCTGTTCTACGTGTCCACCAACAACCTGTGCATGAACTACGAGGCGACCCAGGCCACGCACATCCGCGGGACGCCCTACATCGGGGCCGGCACCCCGTATCAGCCCGGCCCCGGTGGGTACATGGGTGCGTTCATCGCCTGGGATGCCGCGACCGGGCGGAAAGTGTGGGAGATCCGCGAGAAGTACCCGGTGTGGAGCGGCAGCGTGGCGACGGCCGGCGACGTGGTCTTCTACGGCACGCTCGACGGCTGGTTCAAGGCGGCCGACGCGCGGAGCGGCGCCGTGCTCTGGAGGTTCAAGGTCGGCTCGGGAGTGGTGGGGGCGCCGATCGCCTACACCGGTCCCGACGGCAAGGAGTACGTGGCCGTGTACGCCGGCATCGGCGGAGACTGGTTCTTGCTGTCGGGGGACGTCCGGTCGGACGATCCAGCCGACGTGCGGGCGCCGGCCGACTTCGCGCCGGACCTGGCGCGGCACACCAGTCAGGGGGGGATCGTGTGGATCTTCGCCCGGTAGCGGCGCTGGCAGTGCTGGTCGCCTGTGCTTCGTGCGGCAAGCCTGACAGCGGCGCGCCGCCTTCGGTCCGCTACGACCAGCACGTATCCGCGGGGGGCGTCGCGCCGCCGGCGGGAAGCCTCACCAATCCGCTTGCGGCCGATCGGCCTTCGGTAACGGAGGGGGGACAGGTGTTCGCCGCGATGAACTGCGACGGATGTCATGGAGGCGGGGCGGTGGGGTTCGTGGGCCCGAGTCTGGTGGATGGCCGCTGGCGCTATGGCGGCGCGGACGGGGCGGTGTACCAGTCCATCTACTACGGCCGGCCGCGGGGGATGCCCGCCTATGGCGGAATCCTCTCACCCGCCGCGATCTGGAAGATCGTCACCTATCTGCGGGCCCAGCCGGTGCCGAAGGACGTGCCGACGGAATCGTGGGTAGGGCGGCGGTAGGTTCAGCGGTTCGCCATCAGGAAATTCATCTGCTGGAACACCTCCACCCGCACTGCCTTGCCGAAGACGCGCCCGGGCTGATACCGCAGGTGCGGAAGAAGATCCCTCACCGAGCGAGTGAAATCGTCGCCATCGCTGAGGACCACGCGGACCGACTGCAGCTCCACCTGTCCCAGAGTGTCGATGACGAACTCCATCCATACGCGCCCTTCACGCCTGGAGCGCACCGCTTCCGGCGGATACGCCCATGTGGGATGCGAGATGAGTCGGGGCGGAGTGACCTGAGGGGCGTCCCCCTTGATCACGGAGTCCCCCGTGATTGGGGTGAACAGATGCGCTGCCACCCTCGTCTGGACGGCTCCTCGTTGGGCAGCACCCTCCATCGCGGCGAGCAATCCGTCGAGATCCCGGACCGCCACGCCGACCCGCCACGCTTTGTGCGTGACGGAGTCGTCGAGGAGGAAGAAGAATCGCTCGCCCGGGCGAGCGCCCGGATCATAGCCGAGGCCGATGTAGGCACCCTTGGTCTTCGCAGGAAGCACTGGGGAGATGAGGGACAGCATCCGAAGCCCGCCCGAATGGTCCAGGGAATCGACGGCGTGGCGAATCAGGCCGGTCCACTGGCGGACGAGGATGGCCTCGAACCGCAGGTGGTCTAGCTCTCCGATGCCGCCTTGCTTAGTCGCGAGGTTGGGCGAAGCCATCAGCTCGACGCCGGAAACCGAATCCCCTTCGACGACGAAATCGACCAACGGCCATATGACGTGAACGCTCAGGAGCGATTCGGCGGGTAGGGGCGTAACCTGAGACGAGACGCGACCCGCGCCGGCGAGGATCGCACCCGCGAGGAGGACCGCGATGCGGTGGGTGCAGCCCGGCTTCACCCCGCCCGGCCCACCCAGACCTGGGCTTCCATCGGCACCCGCAAGTCCCGCTCCCCGAATTCGCTCGCCAGCTTCGCGGCGATGGCGTCGACCACCACCTCCGGCTTCACGGTACCGCGCTGTTGGATCGCCGTGAGCACCGGGTTGCCGAGCACCAAGCCGGTGGCCGCGTCCCGCGCCGAGGGACTCACCCCTTCGAGCTTGACCACCTCGCACTTGATCGCGGTGAAGGCGGCGTTCCGGAGTAGCGTCTGGATGCGGCCGCGGTCGTGGAATCCGAACGGCACGGTGTAGAAGTCCGGCGGGTCCGTGGGGAAGAAGGTCGCGATCGTCTCGTGCGCGATGCGGCCCAGGGGATTTGCCCCCAGGGCCCCCCACACGTTGAAGGCGTAGGTGCCTCCACGGCGCAGCACGCGCCGCGCTTCGCCGAACGCGGCCGGCTTGTCGGGGAAGAACATCACCCCGAACTGGCACGCCACCACGTTGATCGTCCCCTTCTCGGCGGGCAAGGCCACGGCATCCGCCTGGCGCCAATCGACGGCCACGCCCGCGGGGAGCGCGCCGCGGGCGTACTCGAGCATCGGCTGGTTCAGGTCGGTGGCCACGAGCGTCGCGCTGGCGGGGAGCTGCTCGCGAAGCCGGCGCGTCAGGATGCCGGTGCCCGCCGCGACCTCGACGACACGGGCGTCGGGGCCGAGGGTGAGGCGCGCCACTAGGTCCGCCGCGTAGGGCTCGAACAGCAGCGGCCCGAGGTAGCGGTCGTAGTTAGCCGGGATCGAGCCGTCGAACCGGGCGTTGGAATCCGTCATGTCTCGCCGCTCCACGGTTGCCGAGTGTACGGGACGCGGGCATGTTGATCAGCCGCCATCACCCGAGGATACAATATGCGCCCCAGCCTGGTCCTGTTGGCAGCCCTGCTCGACGTCACGCTGGCTGCCGCCCAGCAGGCCCCCCCCCCCCCCGCCCCCCTCACAGCCGCCGACTACGCCCGCGCGGAGCGGTTCCTCGGTTGGAACGTGACGCCGCTCGTTTCCGGCGCCAATGTACGCCCGACGTGGCTGTCCGGCGACCGCTTCTGGTATCGAAATGCCCTGCCACAAGGCGCCGGGTTCGAGTTCGTCCTGGTGGACGCGACCAAGAAGACCCGCGCGCGGGCGTTCGACCAGACTCGCCTCGCGGCCGGGCTCTCCGCGGCGGCGGACACGACCTACGATCCGTTCCACCTGCCGTTCGCGCAATTCGACCTCGCCGAGGGGGGTGTGGGGGGGGGAGTGGGGGGGCGCCAGTCCGTCTCCTTCGACGTCGGGCGCCGGCGCTGGACCTGCGATCTCCAGAGCTACCGCTGCGCGTCGGCCGCCCCCGCTCCCCGGAACGCCCGGGTGTCTCCCGACGGCAAGCTGGCGGCGTTCATCAGGGACTACAACCTCTGGGTGCGCGACCTCGCCACCGGCCGGGAAACGCAGCTCACCACCGACGGGATCAAAGACTTCGGCTACGCGACCGACAACGCGGGGTGGACCCGCAGCGACCGCCCGATTCTCCTGTGGTCCCCCGATTCCAAGAAGATCGCGACGTTCCAGCAGGACGAGCGCGGCGTCGGGGAGCTGTACCTCGTCGATACGCGGGTCGGTCACCCCAACCTGCAAGCCTGGAAGTACCCGCTCCCCGGCGACAGCGTGATCACGACGATCCAGCGGGTGGTGATCGACCTCGCCGGACCGGCGCCACGCCTGGTGCGGCTCCAGATGCCCGCCGATCAGCACCGGTCCACCATCTGCGACCACGTCGCGTGCCGCGGCGGGGACTGGACGGACGTCGAGTGGAGCCCCGACGGCGGCAGGCTCGCCTTCGTGTCCACCTCGCGCGATCACAAGCGCGAGCTGCTGCGCGTCGCCGACGCGGTGACGGGAGCAGTGCGCACCGTGCTCGAGGAGACGGTGCCCACGTTCTTCGAATCCGGAAACGGCCGCGTGAACTGGCACGTGCTGTTCGGATCGAGCGAGGTGATCTGGTTCTCCGAGCGCAGCGACTGGGGCCACCTGTACCTGTACGACCTGGCGACGGGCCGGCTCAAGGCTGCGATCACCACCGGCAGCTGGAACGTGACCCAGGTGCTGCGGGTGGACGAGCAGAATCGCACGATCACCTTCGCCGCGGTAGGCCGCGAGCCGGGCAGCGACCCGTACTTCCGGCACCTCTACAGGATCACCTTCGACGGCACGAAGCTCGCCTCGCTCACCCCCGAGGATGCCGACCACGATGTGACCCTCGCGCCGTCGGGCCGCTACTTCGTGGACAGCTATTCGCGGCCCGACGTGCCGCCGGTCACGGTGCTGCGTGACGCGAGCGGCAAGGTAGTGCTGCCGCTCGAGCGGGCCGACGTCTCGCGCCTCCTCGCCACCGGGTGGCGGCCGCCGATTCCCTTCACCGTCAAAGCGCGGGACGGCACTACCGACCTCTACGGCCTGCTGTACCGGCCCACCAGCTTCGACTCGAGCCGCAAGTACCCGATCGTGAACCACATCTATCCGGGGCCGCAGACCGGCAGTGTGGCCGGCCGCAGCTTCTCGGCGGCGCGCGGCGACGCGCAGGCGCTGGCCGAGCTGGGCTTCGTCGTGGTCGAGCTCGACGCCATGGGGACGCCGTGGCGCTCGAAATCGTTCCACGCCGCCTACTACGGCAACATGGGCGACAACGGGCTGCCCGATCAGGTCACGGGGATGAAGCAGCTGGCCCGGCGGTACCCGTGGATCGATCTCGACCGGGCGGGGATCTACGGCCATTCGGGCGGCGGCTACGCCGCGGCGGACGCCATGTTCCGGTATCCGGATTTCTTCAAGGTCGGCATCTCGGAAGCCGGGAACCACGACAACCGCGAGTACGAGGACGACTGGGGCGAGATGTGGCAGGGACTGCTCGAGCGCCGCCCCGACGGCACGACCAACTACGACGACCAGGCGAACCAGAACATCGCGAAAAACCTGAAGGGGCGGCTGCTGCTCGCCCACGGCACGATGGACAACAACGTGCCGCCCTACAACACGCTGCTCGTGGTGAACGAGCTGATCCGGGCGAACCGCGACTTCGATCTCCTCATGTTGCCGAACCGCGGCCACGGATTCGGCAACGAGCCCTACATGATCCGCCGTCGCTGGGACTATTTCGTGCGGTACCTGCTGGGCGCCGAGCCGCCGCGCGAGTACGAGATCCGGCCGCCCCCCCCGCCACCCGTGCCGTGAAGGCGCTTGCCGAGCTGCCGCTGGTGGCGCGCGCGCGGGCGCACGCCGAGCGCATCGCCATCGTCGCGGCCGAAGGGACGTTCCGCCATCGCGACCTGATCGACGCGTCGGCCCGGGTGGCGTCGTCCCTGCTCGACGGACGGCCCGACCTGGCCGAGGCCCGGGTCGCGGTGCTCGCTCCCGCCGGCTGGCAGTACGTCGCGTCCCAGTGGGGCATCTGGCGCGCCGGCGGCATCGCGGTGCCGCTCGCCACGTCGCACCCGCCCGCCGAGCTGGAGCATGTGATCCGCGACTCGGGCGCCGAGATCGTGCTCGTGCACCCCGAGTTCGCGGCCACGATGCGAGGGCTCGCCGCGGCGAGCGGCGCGCGCATCCTGGGTACTCCGGAGGCGTTGGGACGGACCACGCTCCACTCCACGCTTCCCGAAGTGGCGGAAAATCGCCGGGCGCTGATGGTGTACACCTCCGGCACGACGGGGAAGCCGAAAGGGGTCGTGACCACGCACGCCAACCTGCACGCCCAGGTCACGAGCCTCGTCACCGCCTGGGGCTGGACGGCGCAAGACGTCATCCTGCTGGTCCTCCCGCTCCATCACGTGCACGGCATCGTCAACGTGCTCACCTGCGCGCTGTGGGCGGGGGCGTGCTGCGAGATGGCGGGCAAGTTCGACGCGGCGAACGTGTGGGCCCGCTTCGCCGACGGCGACGTGACGCTCTTCATGGCGGTGCCGACCATTTACAAGAAGCTGATCGCGGCCTGGGAAGCCGCCGCACCGGAGC
Organism: Gemmatimonadota bacterium; assembly: GCA_041477065.1. Lineage (GTDB taxonomy): Bacteria > Gemmatimonadota > Gemmatimonadetes > Gemmatimonadales > GWC2-71-9 > 13-1-40CM-70-15. Next base: position 53,087 of record JBGOUQ010000007.1, on the reverse strand, counting down.
GGCAGCGCGCCTGGTCGGCCGGGTGCGCCCGCCTGCGGCTCATGGTCTCGGGGTCGGCGGCCCTGCCGATCCAGACGCTCGAGCAGTGGCAGAAGATCACCGGTCACGTACTGCTCGAGCGCTACGGGATGACCGAGATCGGGATGGCCCTGTCCAACCCGCTACACGGCGAGCGGCGGCCGGGATCGGTCGGGACGCCGCTGCCCGGCGTCGAGGTTCGCCTCGTGGACGGGGAGATCGAAGTCCGGGGCCCGACGGTGTTCCTCGAATACTGGCGTCGCCCCGACGCCACCACGCAGGCGTTCCGCGACGGCTGGTTCCGCACCGGCGACACGGCGGTCCTCGAAAACGGGAGCTACCGCATCCTCGGCCGCACCAGCGTGGACATCATCAAGTCCGGCGGCTACAAGATCTCGGCGCTGGAAATCGAAGAGGTGCTGCGCACGCACCCCGACATCGCCGAATGCGCCGTCGTGGGCGTGGAGGACGCGGAGTGGGGCGAGCGGATCTGCGTCGCGGTGGAGCCCCGCGGCAGCGGCGAGCTGACGCTGGAGGCGCTGCAGCGGTGGGCGAAGGAGCGGCTCGCTCCGTACAAGGTGCCGCGTGAGCTGCGCTCGGTGGCGGCCCTGCCGCGGAATGTGATGGGGAAGGTGATGAAGGCGGAGATCCTCAGGCTATTCGGCTGAGCACCGGCCTCCCGATCGGCCGGAGCTTCTGCACTACCTGTGCCAGGGCCAGCACCGCTTCTTCTCCCTGCGGCTTTCCCACGATCTGCAGACCCGCCGGCATTCCCCCCGAGTCGAGGCCGCACGGTACCGAGGCCACCGGCAGTCCGGTGAGACTCAGCACGAACGTCGGCGCGAGCCAGTCTACGTACGTGTCCATCTTTTTCCCCGCGACCGTCTCGGGATAATTCTGCTCCACCGGAAACGGGGGAACGGCCATGCACGGCGTGACCAGGTGGTCGAACTTCTCGAACAGTGCACGGAACTGGTGCCACAACCGGCCGCGCGCGGCCTCGGCGGCGGCGATCTCCTGGGTCGTGACCTTGAGGCCCGCGCGCGTGTTGTTCGCGACGTTCGCGCCGAAGCGGTCGATTCGGTCGAGCCGCGGGAACATCCAGTTCACGAACCAGAGCCCGCGCAGCGTGAGAAACGCCGGGCGGGCGAAGGCGAGGTCCAGCGCGATCTCTTCCACGGTCACTCCGGCGTCGCGCAGCGCGAAGGCTCCCTCGCGGCACACCGCCTCGATCCCGGGGTCGATCCCGATCCCGGCGACGTCGGAGCAGTAGGCTACGGCTAACCCCGGGGCGATGCCCCGGGGTGGGAAAAAGGCGCGTCCCGCCGCCGGCTGCGCGAGCGGGGACCACGGGGAGGGTCCCGCCATCGCCTGCAACGCCAGCGCCGCGTCGGCCGCAGTGCGCGCGATCGGCCCTTCCACCTGGAGCGTGTCCCACACCCAGTCGTAGGGGTGCGCCGGCACGAGGCCGGGGGAGGGCCGGATCCCCACCACGCCGCAGAACGAGGCCGGGATCCGCAGCGATCCGCCCAGATCGGTGCCTTCCGCGAGCGCGATCATGCCGGTCGCGAGCGCCGCGCACCCGCCGCCGGTCGAGCCGCCGGCGCTCTTCGCCGGATCCCACGGATTGCGCGTGCGGCCGAACACCTCGTTGAAGGTGTTCCCCCCCGCCGCGAATTCCGGACAGTTGGTCTTGCCGAGGATCACCGCGCCCGCTTCTCGCAGCCGCCGCACGACGGCGGCGTCTTCCGTGGGGACGTGGTTCGCGTACAGGGGGGAGCCGTACGTGGTGCGCAGCCCGGCCACCGGCGTGACGTCCTTGATCCCCACGGGGAGGCCGCACAACAGGCCGGCCGGCTCGCCGCGCGCCAGGCGCCGCTCCAGGTCGCGGGCGTCGTCCAGCGCGCGCGGGTTGAGGGTGACGACGGCATTGAGCGTCGGATTGTAGCGCGCGACGCGGTCGAGGCAGGCCTCCACCACCTGGACCGGCGAGACCTCCCGCGCCGCGACGAGCTGCCGCAGCTCGGTCGCGGAGTGGTCGGGGAGTTCGGTCATTGACCTGTGGTCATGTGATTTCCCATTTCCCCGTGAACGCCACGGCCCGGCAGAACGCGGCCTCACCGCCTTTGAACTTCCACGGGAAGCAGCCGAGGATCAGCCGCTTGTTTTGCAGCTCGGGCGCCTCGATCTCGCCGCCCAGGTTCTCGATGTGGATGCAGTCTTTCGGGAACAGCGCATTGTGGGTGAGCTGATAGGCGCTGTCGGGGAACATCTTGTCCACCGCGGCCTTGCCGCCGAACTTCTGCTCCGCTTTGGCGCGCACTTTGTCGCAGTGGCCGTGCTGGCCTTTGCCGAGGAAGCGGCCGATGGGGAGGTTCATCGGGTGGTCGGTGGAGACGCAGTCCACCCCCCAGACGTGGATCTGCTTCTCGAGCAGCCACGGCACCAGGTCGGGGTGGGCGCCGGGGTGATAGTGGTAGTAGTGCTCTTCTTCCGGTGTGGCGCCGAAGTCCGCGTAGCGGTGCCAACCGGTGTGCAGGAAGAGCAGGTCGCCCTTTTTCACCTCGACACGCTTCTCGATCATCTGCGGCGTGTACACCGCCAGCTCGTCCATCTCGTCGCGCAGGTCCACGACCACCCCCGGGCCGCACAGCCAGCTGAGCGGCAGCTCATCGATCGTCTTGCCGGCGGTGACGAAGTGGCGCGGTGCATCCAAGTGCGTGCCCATGTGGTTCGAGGTCATGATGTACTGCGCGTTGACCCCGTGCTCAGCTTTGCGCTTGATGTACTTCACCTCGAACGGCGGGTAGTAGGGCCAGAAGGAGGAGCGCTCGTTGAGGGGCTGGGAAAGATCGTAGATCTTCATCGAGTAAGGGCCTCCGATGTGAGAGATTGCGGATTGTGGATTGCGGATTGTGGAATGGATCGGTCGGCGTCCGGTCTTGCCATCGAACCTCCATTGCTATTCCGCAATCCGCAATCCGCAATCCGCATTTACATCTCCGTTCCTGCGCGTTCAACCGCCTGCTCCAACACCCGTCGCACCAGCACCGCCACCAGTTGACGCCGGTACGCGGGCGAGGCATGAATGTCGCCCGGCGGATCGATGTCCTTGGCCGCCGCCGCGTCCGCGGCCTCCCTAATCGCCTCGGGCGTCGGCTGCTCCCCCAGGATGGCCTTAGCGGCTCTCTTCGCCAGCACCGGCCCATCGCCCACGGAGAGCAGCGCGATCCGCGCCTCGCGGCAGCGGCCGGCGTCGTCCAGCGCGACCACCGCGGCCACGCCGGCCAGCGCGTAGTCGCCGTGGCGGCGCGCGACTTCCGCGAACGCCCACCCGCTGCGGGCGGCAGGATGGGGGATCACGATCTCCACGAGCAGCTCCCCCCCAGAGGGATCGAGCGCCGTCACGAACAGGCCGGTGAAGAACTCCCCCGCGGCGATCCAGCGCGAGCCGCGCGCTCCGCGCACCTGGAACCTGGCGTCGAGCGCCACCATCACGGCGGGCAGCTCCGCCGCCGGATCGGCGTGGGCCAGGCTGCCGCCGATGGTGCCGCGGTTCCGGATCTGGGGATGCGCGATGAACGGCATCGCCTCCGCGAGCAGGGGCGCGCCGTCTCGCCGGGCGACGAGCGGGTCGCGCTCCACGGCGCGTTGGCGGGTCATCGCGCCGATGTGCAGCCCGTCCGCTGCGTCTCGGATGCCCGACAGCTCCGCGATCCGGTTCAAGTCCACCAGCACGGCGGGCCGGGCGAGCCGGAAGTTCATCGCGGGGATGAGGCTCTGCCCGCCGGCGAGCGGCTTCGCCTCGCCCCCCCCCTTGTGTGCCGCGAGCAGGGCCAGCGCCTCCTCCACGCTGGCGGGTTGGTGGTAGGCGAACGGCGCGGGTTTCATAGCCGGGCGGTGAGCGCCGTGTTGAGCGCTTCGAGACCCTGCTTGGTCATCCGCTTGGCGACCGAGTCGAGCAGCCGCTGCCCCACGCCCGCGATCGTCCCGCCGACCTGCACCTCGGCCCGGTAGGTCATCTCGGTGGCGCCGCCCGGCGCGTCCGCGAGGGCGACCTGCGCCGTGCCGCGCGTGAAGCCGAAGGGACCCTTGCCCTCGACGACCATGCCGTAGCGCGCCGGCGGCTCGCGGTCCGACAGGGTGACGCTCACCGAGAACTCGGCGGCGGTGACCGGCCCGATCCCGACTTTCATCAGGCCGTCGTAGCGGCCGTCGCCGGTGCGGTCCAGACGCATGGCGCCGGGCAGCGACTTGCCGAGCACGTCCGGGTCCTGGAGCAGGGCGTAGACGGCCGGACGCGGGCCCTGAAAGACGAAGCTGCCCTCGATCACCACGAGGTTCCGCTTGGCGGGGCGCGTCTTCTTCAGGAGATCGAACAGTTTGTCGGGGCTCAAGGGGATCTCGGTGATCTCGAGCCGATAGTCCGCCAGCGCGTCTTCCACGGCCTGGGCGAACGCGGCGCCCGTGGGGATGCACCCCGCTTCCCCGACGCCCTTCAGGCCGATCGGGTTGAGGGGGGAAGGCGTCTCGCGGTGCGCTATCTCGACGCGCGGCACGTCGGTCGCGGTGGGCAGCAGATAATCCATGAACGAGGCGTTCTGGAGCTGGCCGGTGTCGTCGTAGATGAGCTGCTCGTAGAACGCGTTGCCGATCCCGTGGGCGACGCCGCCCTGGATCTGACCTTCGACGATCATCGGGTTGATCAGGCGGCCGCAGTCGTGCACCACGACATACCGCTGGATCTGGACCATGGCGGTCTCTGGGTCCACCTCGACGATCATCGCATGGACGCCGCTCGCCGTGCTGCCGCGGTCGGGGCCGTAGTAGGCGGTGGCCTCGAGCCCGGGCTCGGAGCCGGGCCGCACCGCGCCGCGCAGGGGATTGGCCCGGGCAGCGAGCGCGCCGAGCTCGATTCCCGCTCCCGATCCCGCATCCCCCTTCTTCTTTACACGTCCCCCGACGAGCTCCAGCCGGTCCTTGGGCGTGTCCAGGACGCGGCTCGCCACGTCGAAGATCTTCTCCCGCACGGCCACGGCGGCGGCGTGGCACGCCGTGCCCGCCACCACCGCGCCGCGGCTCGCGAACGTCCCGGTGCCCCAGTGGAATTCGCGCGTGTCCCCCGTGACGACGTTGATCCGCTCCATCGGGACGCCGAGCACCTCGCCCACGATTTGCGCGAAGGCGGTGAAATGCCCCTGGCCCTGCGTGCCCACGCCCGTCGCGACGCGCACCTGGCCGCCCGGCTCGACGGTGACGCGCGCCCCCTCGTACGGCCCGATGCCCGTGCCTTCGATGTAGGAGACGATGCCGATCCCGACGTGGCGTCCCGCCACGCGCAGCCGGGGCTGCTCCTCGCGGAGGAAGCGCTCGTAGCCGATCATCTCCGCCGCCTGGGCCAGCGCCGGTGCGTAGTCGCCGCTGTCGTACACGAGCGGCGCCGAGTCCTGAAAGATGATCTCGTTGTCGAACGGGAACTGGCCCGGGCGCAGGTAGTTGCGGCGCCGGATCTCCACCCGGTCCAGCTTCAGCTCGCGGGCGGCGAAGTCGAGCAGGCGCTCCATGACGAACACGCCGTGCTGGCGTCCCGCTCCGCGCACCGGGGTCACGAGCGTCTTGTTGGTGAAGACCGCCGTGAACTCGGTGTAGTAGTTGGGCACGGCGTAGGGGCCGAGCAGGGTGCACTGGGTGTTGATCGGGACGGTGAGGCCGTAGGAATCGTAGGCGCCGCTGTCGTGCAGGAACACGTCTTTGACGCCGAGGATCGTCCCGTGCTCGTCCACGGCCAGCTCCGCGTCGTGGACCTGGCCGCGCTCCTGCGTCGTGGCGGTGAAGTTCTCCTGGCGGTCCTCGGTCCATTTCACCGGGCGGCCGAGTCGCCGCGCCGCCCAGGGCACGAGGACTTCTTCGGGGTAGAACATCATGATCTTCGGCCCGAAGCCGCCCCCGACGAACGGGGCGATGACGCGAACTTGAGATTCGAGCAGGCCGAGCATCCGGGCCAGGCCGTTGCGGATCGGGATCGGCGCCTGGGTCGTGTCCCACACCGTCAGCTCCTCGGCGCGCGCGTCCCACTGCGCGGCGACGGCGCGGTTCTCGATCGCCGCCGAGATGCCGCGATCGTAGAGGAAGCGGCGCGAGACGACGACGTGGGCCTTGGCTTTGGCCGCCTGGTAGTCGCCTTTTTTCTGGACCACGTGGGCGGCGAGGTTGGAGGCCAGCTGCTCGTGGACGAGCGGCGCGCCCTTGGCGAGCGCGGCTTCCAGGTCCACGACGGCGCCGAGCGGCTCCAGATCCACCACGATGTCGTCGAGGGCGTCCTCGGCGACGTAGCGGCTGTCGGCGACGACCATTGCGATCGGCTCGCCCAGATGGCGCACCTTGTCCTTGACCAGCGGCACCTGGGTGCGGGGGTGGAAGACGAGGCCGGGAATCGGGGGCGGGGGGACGAGCAGCGGGCCGGGCTGCCAGTAGTCGCCCAGGTCGGCGGCGGTATAGACGGCGACGACGCCGGGGCGCCGCCGCGCGGCCGTGGCGTCGATGCCGACGAGGCGCGCGTGGGCGTGCTGGCTGCGCAGGAACGCGACGTGCAGCATGCCGTTCAGCTGGACGTCGTCCACGAAGAGCGCGCGGCCGGTGAGGAGCCGCGCGTCCTCGCGTCTCAGGACCCGCTCACCGACGAGCGGGAGTGTCACAGGCGAGCTGCACGGCGGCGACGATGTTCTGGTAGCCGGTACAGCGGCACAGATGTCCCCCCAGCACCTCGCGAATCTGCTGTTCGCTGGGGTGGGGCTGCTCCTCGAGGAACGGCACCAGGGTCATGAGAATGCCGGGGGTGCAGAAGCCGCACTGGAGGCCGTGGGCTGCGTGGAAGGCGGCCTGGATCGGGTGCAGATCGTCGGGCGTGCCGAGGCTCTCGACGGTGGCGACGGTGTGGCCGTCGGCCTGGGCGGCGAGCATGAGGCAGGAGCGCACCGCCGCGCCGTCGAGCAGCACGGTGCAGGCGCCGCACACGCCGTGCTCGCACCCGACGTGGGTGCCGGTGAGGCCCAGATCGATGCGCAGGAAGTCGCTGAGCAGCAGCCGCGGCTCGACGTCGCGCCGGTGGCGCACCCCGTTGACGGTGACGTCGATCGCGACTGGTGGGATCATGCGGTGGCGCCCATGTTCAGAGAAAGGAAGCGCCTACGTTATCCTCCGCGGCGGGGAGCGGCAAGCGGTTCAACCACCAGCTTCTCAACTCATGAGGTGTCCCGTGTCGCTGTTCCGGAAGCAGGTGGGGCTCGTGCGGGTCGTCGCCGCGGTGCTGGGCGGCATGTTGCTCGGCGGCTGCACGGCGTGGCACACGACGGCGCTCGAGCCGGAGCGGTTCAGCGGCGAGCAGAGTCCGGAGCACGCCCGGCTGATTCTGCGCGACGGCCGGCGGGTGCTGGTCAGCCATCCCACGATGGTCGGGGACAGCATGGTGTGGACCGAAGCGGGGAGTACGCCGGCCGACGCGATGCGGCGGGCGTGGCCGGTCACGGGGATTCGCCGGGTCGAGCTGCGGCGGGTGGATCTGTTCGAGACGGGGGCGTTGCTGCTGGGCGCGGCCGTCCTCGTCGCGGTGATCGCGGGGGCGAAGAGCAACGCGGTGTACTAGTCATCCCTCCGTGTCATTCTCTCCTCAGTCGAGCCAGCGCGTTCCGCGCCTGGGCCACGAAGGACCGTAGCTCGGGGTCGGCTCGGCGCCAGGCATCGACCACGAACTGGTAGGAGTCAATCGCCTTCTGGCGCTCGCCCAGGGCTTCGGCGATGCGACCTCGCTCAAGGACGCCGAGGACGAAGAATGGGCCCTCGGCCCTCCAGACCCACTGATCCAGCACCGCTCCCGCCTGTTGCGGCTGTCCCGCTGCGGCGAGCAAGCGGGCCTCGATGAGCTTCTCATAGTAGCAGACGTTCACAATACAGAGGGTGTCCGGGATGGATTGAAACAGACGCAGCGCCCGGACCGAATCGGCTCGAGCCAGGGCGAGATACGCGGTCGCGGCCGCGTGGAGGTAGCGGCCGCGGAGCTTGCCGGTCGCGTTTGCCTGCGTGGGAGTCTCCTGCGCAGCGCGGAGCGCGAACCGCGCCAGCGATACCGTGTCTCCTCGGGCCAGCCACCAGGGAAGGCCCCGCATTTGACGCGGCGTGAGCACGCGGGACAACGGCCACGCGATTCGAGGCTCGAGCGCCTGTCCAAAGGTTCTGGCGGTCACCGACTCCGGGACCGCCCCAAGGAGCGCGAGGACCAGGAACGGATCCACGACCCAGGTGAACCGCCCGGCTTTCGCGTTCACGAGCAGACGGCGATCTGTCGCATACGCTTCGTGCAGGTGCCCCCGGAAGCCCAGCGCGCGCGCCAGGAACTGATGGTACATCAGGGTGTCCGTCCAGGGAAAGGCGCCGTTGCCGCTCCGCGTGGTCAGCTCGCGCAGGAGCCGGACCGCGGTTTCGCCCGAGTCGGGCCACCAGGCGAGCTGAGCGCCACCGGCGTCACCCAGCACCCAGGCGGAGGCGGTGTCGATCATCCGAGCCGCCTCCGGCGTCTGTGACCGCTCGGGATCGAGCAGCACGGCGGCCAGTCGAGTCGTGTGTGCATTAGCGTCGGTCGGATCGAGGCGCAGGTAGGCGGCGGCATACTGGCGGGCCAGGTCGGGGCGGCTCAACCGGAGCGCCAGTTCCACCGTATGCTCGTACGCCGGCGCGAACCCCGAGTCGAGAGCGATGGCGCGGTCGAAGGCCTCGAGGGCCTGGGCGGGAGGTCCCCAAAGAGGAGGATCGCCGTGAAATCGCGCATCACCGAGCCGGTACCACACCTCGGGGTCTTCGGGGTAGCGGCGAGCGGCCTCCTCGAGGGTTGAAAACCACCGATAGCGAAAGCGGATCAGATCGGCCGGGTCGGTCGCGTCGTCAGCAGCGATCGCAAAGGAGTCGGCGGCGATCTGCATGCTGTCTTTGGGGGAAAGCCCGCGATTCAGCACCACCGCCTTCCGGAAGTACTCGACTCCTCTCAGATAGGATTGCTCGTTCGACGGATGCCAGTCGACCGTCATTCCCATCTGTTTAAAAGCGATCGCAAAGGTGCTGTCCTGGGCGACGGCCCGGTCGTAATACACCATGGCAGAGTCCCAAATACCCCGCCGATAGAATTGCTCCCCATACAGGAAGGCTTTCAGCGCGGGGAGCGATCGGGACCCGATCGATACCCGCCGCACCGACCCGATCGGCCGATCTCTTCCCAACGCCCGAAGGATTCGGACCCCGAGCGAGTCGGCCAGGTCGCCCATGTCTGCCGTGTCACCTCTCACCTCGAGGTCGGCCTCGGCTCGCTGTCGAGCGACGTCGAAGAGGGTTGCCCGAAGGCTGACGGTGTCTCTGGCCTTGCTCACGCTCCCGAAGACCACCAGCCCGGCACCGGTGCGGTGGCCGAAGCTCTCGGCTGACACCCGGTCGGCGCGGCCCTGCCACCGCTTGAGGCCCACCGTCTGCGCGACGGTGCGGAGTGGTCCGGCGCCCTCCAAGTCCCGGGAGAGGATGTCCACCAACCCCTCATGCCAGATCTGCAACGACGGGTCGAGCACGTCGAATGGGGCGATGGCGAGCAAGTTGGGATCGGTCGACGAATCCGTCCGGCTCCCCAATAGGAGGATTCCACCAGCGGCCACGACGGCCAGACCGATGGCCACGGCCCAACGGCGTACCGCGACAACCGAGCGGCTCGGCGCAGCGGCGTCCGGCTCACTCGGGGCCGTGGCGAGCTCCCCTGCCGGCGTGGAGCGGTCCGCAGAAGCGGAGCCGGCCGCCGGCGGTTGGTGCGACGGTCTCGCGCCGCTTCCCACTCCGTGGCGGTGCTGCGCGATCCACTCGGACAGCTCGGCAGGCGGATCGGCGCCCAGCTCCGAACGCACCAACTCCCTGTAAGCCTCTCCGCAGCGCAGCGCCTCGGCGCGCTCGCCGGCTTGGTCCAGGGCGGTCATGAGGCCGAGCACGGCGCGGGCGCTCAGCGGGTCGAGGTCGAGGAGGCGTCGCCACCAGTCCGCCGCCACCCGGTGCTCGCCACGCGTGGTCGCTTCAGCAGACAGCACCTCCAGCGCAGTCCGGCATTGGCTCGCCAGCCGCGCCCGCTCGGTCTCCGCCCAGGTCTCGAACTCCCCGCCCCCATTCAGGTAGAAGCCGTCCAGAAATGGCGCGGTGTAGCTCGAGACCGCCCGGGCGGGATCGTTCTGCTCCAGTGCAGCGACGAACGATCCCACGTCGCTCGAGATCACGGCGGGATTGAGACGCAGCTGGATCGATCCGAGGAACAGCTCGGGCGCCTGGAGATCACGGCGCAGGGCGTAGCAGGCCTGCTTGAGGAGTCCGCGGCCATGCTCGGCGTCGGTTTCGGGCCAGAGGAAGGCGATGAGCTTGTCGCGGCTGAGGCCGCGGGAACCCGCGGCGGCAATAAGGGCGAGCAGCGCCAGCGTCTTTCGTTGCTGGGCCGCGCCGGTCCCAGGGGCGCCGTCGACTTCGACCGAGAGCCCGCCGAAGGTCTTGAGGTGAACCATTTGACCCCGTTTGACCGGTCTTTGACCGGCCTCTCACCAAGTGGCTCTAACTTAGCCTCCGTCCTGTGGAGTCGCGAATCCCGATGGAATTCCGCGCTAAGCAGGAGGGAGATAGACAGGGGAACCCCCCAATTCGAAGAGGTGGATTATGCACGCACGGTTTTCAAGCATCGCTGCCCTGCTGATCGTGGCGGAGGCCGCCGTAGGGTGCGGCAAGAGCGGAACGGGACCGAGCGTGCAGCTCACGACGCTCGAGGTAACGCCTGCGAGTGCGACACTGTTCACCGTCGCGCCCGGGAACGCGGCGACGCTGTCGGTGGTGGCGAAGGACCAGAACGGCCAGACGATGGCCGGCGTCGGCACGGCCAGCTTCTCGAGCGACAACAGCGCGATCGCGACCGTCAGCGGCAATGGCACGATCACCGCGGTGGCGGCCGGCACAGCGCGGATTACGGCATCGCTGACCGCCGGCGGCGTCACCAAGACGGCCAGCACCACGGTGACGGCGCAAGTCGCGGCGGGGAGCGCAGGCGTGGATGCACCGGCGACCGCATTCCTGCCACCGACCGTGGACGTGCAAGCGGGCGGCACGGTGACCTGGACGTTTGCATCCCTGAACCACGACGTCACGTTCACCCTCGCCGCAGGAGTGCCGGCGGATGTTCCAGTATTCCAGAACGGATCGGCTTCCCGCACGTTTTCGAGCAACGGCACCTTCGGCTATCACTGCTCGATTCATCCGCAGATGAACGGCGTCGTCACCGTGCACTGAGGAATCGAAGGAGCGGGCCGCTCACGGGGGGGGGTGTTTGACGAAGTAGACGGGGTGCAGGGTGAAGCCCAACGCTACCTCAGCAGCAACGCCTCGAGGTCCAGGTCCCGCTGCACCCGGCGCATGACGTGGTCGCCGATCACCCCTTTGTCCCGCAGGGCGACCACCGCCCGCCGCTCGGCGTCGAGCAGCTCGATCAGCACCGAGCGCCGGCCTCTGGCGAGCGACTCCTCCTTGCCGTCCCGCTCGGCGCGCACGCGGGCGCCAAAACGCCGCTGGCGGTGGCCGTAGCGGGCCCGCAGCTCGGCCGTCGTCTCCCCATCGAGCTGCGACGCCAATTCCTCGAGGCGCAGCAGCGCCGCCTCCGACGCCTGCTGCCGCGCGTGAGCCTCCTCCAGTTTCTGCGTCTCCCCGGTGTCGCAGATGCCGAGCCAGTTCACCAGCGGCCGGAGCGAGAAGCCCTGCAGCAGCAGCGTCACCAGGATCACCGTGTAGGTGAGGAAGATGATCAGCGAGCGCCCCGGGAACGGCGCGCCCGTGGCGGTGACCAGCGGCAACGCGAGCGCCAGCACGAGCGAGTCGGCGCCGCGCAGCCCCGCCCACGCGACCAGCGCCACGTAGCGCCACGAGACGAACGGCCCCCGGAGATGCCGGCTCAACACCCCCGGGGCGTAGTTAGAGGCGAACACCCAGACGAAGCGCGCCGCGATCGTCACGAGACTCACCGCCACCGCCGCGACCACTAGCTCGGTGCTCGAGTACCCGCCCAGCGTCCCGATCACGGCGCGCAGCTCGAGCCCTACAAAGATGAAGGTGAGCCCTTCCAACACGAAGCCGACCACCCCCCACATCCCCTCGGTCTGCACCCGCGTATCCGGCGCCAGGATGCGGGGACCCTTACGGGCGAGGTAAAGCCCCGTGGCGAGCACCGCGAGCACTCCCGACACGCCCAGCGCCTCGGCCGGTAAGAAAGCGGCGAACGGCGTGAGCAGCGACATCGTCGCTTCCGCCTCGGGGGCGTGGATGCGGCGCCGCAGCCAGGCGATCGCCCAGCCGATGCCGAGCCCCACGACGACCCCCATCGTGCCGACCCAGACGAAGCGGAGGCCCATGTCGGTGAGAGAGAACGCGCCGGTCACCGCGGCCGCCACGGCCATCCGGTAGGCGACGATGGCGGTGGCGTCGTTCACCAGGCTCTCGCCCTCCAGGATCGTGGCGATGCGGCGCGGCACGACCAGCTCGCGCATGAACGCCGTCGCGGCGGGCGCATCGGGGGGCGAAACGAGGGCGCCGAGGGCGAAGGCAGCGGCCCAGGGCAGGGTGGGCACCACGGCGTGCGCCGCGACGCCGACCACCACCGTCGTGAAGACCACGAGCCCGACGCTGAGCAGCATGATCGGCCGGAGGTTGGCGCGCAGGTCGCGCCACGACGCGGTGAGGGACGCCCGGTAGAGCAGGGGTGGGATGAAGACGATGAAGATCAGGTGGGGCTCGAACTCGACCCGCGGCAGGCCCGGCACGAGGGCGATCGCGAGGCCGGCGACCACGAACAGCACGGGGGAGGGGATGCCGAGCCGCCGTGCCGCGATCCCGACCAGCACCACGGCGACGAGCAGGGTGAGCACCAGCTGGAACTGTTGCATCGGTCAGCGCGCGGCTTGCTCGAGCGCCGCGGCCAGGGGCTCCTCGTCCCAGGAGCCGTCGTGGCGCAGGCCGTTGATGAAGAAGGTGGGCGTGCCGTTCACGCCGCTGCGCACGCCGCTCATGAAGTCCTCGCGGACGTTGGGCTTGTAGGTGTGGGCGGCGAGCGCCTGCGCCACGCGCGCCGCGTCGAGGCCGAGGTCTTGGGCGTATTCGGTCAGCTGCTCGTCTTCCAGCGCGAACTGCCGCTCGAACAGCCGGTCGTGCATCTCCCAGAACTTTCCCTGGACGGCCGCGGCTTCCGCCGCCTCGGCGGCGTGCTCGGCGTGCTCGTGCAGCTCTTTCAGGGGGAAGTGGCGGAAGATCACCCGCAGGCGTGTTCCCAAGCGGTGCTGCACGGCTTTCACGATCGGCCACGCCTTGCGGCAGTGGGGGCACTCGAAGTCGCCGTATTCGACGAGCGTCACGGGGGCGTCGGGGCGGCCCGCCGCGTGATCGTGGGCGTCCACGGGGATGGCGAGGGCGGCGACGTCGCGGTGCTTGGTCATCCCTTTTTCTTTGCGTCGAGCGCGTCGAGGGCGCGCAGGATGCCGTCGGCGCCGGGGTTCACGCCGATGGGGGAGACGTAGCTCCAGCGCACGACGCCCGCGCCGTCGATCACGAACAGGGCGCGCTCGGTCGTGCCCTCGGCGGCGCGGTAAACGCCGTAGCCCCTAGCGACGGCGCCTTTGGGCTCGAAGTCCGCGAGCAACGGAAAGCGCAGTTTGCGGTTTTCGGAGAACGCCTTATGGCACCAGGCGCCGTCCACGGAGACGCCGAGCAGGGCGGCGCCGTAGCGCTCGAATTCGGGGAGGATTTCGTTGTAGAGCGCCATCTGGTCGCCGCAGACGGGCGACCAGTCGGCCGGGTAGAAGGCGAGGATCACCGGCCGGCCCCGGAAGTCATGCAGGGAGACGGTCTGGCCGGGCGTGCTGGGCAGGGTGAAATCGGGGGCCCGCGTGCCGGGCGGTAGGGGGCCGCCGGTGGGGCGAGCGGTCTTGTCGGTCATCGCGTACGCTCCTCGGGCTCTGCGTCAGATGAGCGGGGGAAGTCCTAACCTACACCGCAACGGCCGGGAGCGTAGCTTGGTTCCCATGACGACGCTGGATCCCGGCGAGGTTGCGGTCGAGCACGACGCGGCGGCGCAGCGGTTCGTAGCCAGGCTGGGCGGGGAGACGGCGGTGCTCCAGTATCGCCGGTTTCCCACGCGGATCGTATTCGTGCACACCGAAGTGCCAGCGGCGTTCCGGGGGCACGGCGTCGCCGACACGCTGGCGCACGCGGGGCTCGAGTACGCGCGGGCGCAGCACCTCACCGTGGTGCCGCTGTGCCCCTTCGTCGCCGCGTATATCCAACGGCATCCGGAGTACCAGGAGCTGGTGCAGCAGCGGTGACGAGGGTTCAATCCCGTTGGACCAGCCCACTCACCAACAGATACCAGGGTCATCCAAGGCGTGGCTTTCCGTGCGGTGGTGCGCGCTGACCGCTGCTGCGCTGGGGCTTCGGCGGCCCCGCCCTGACATCACCCGGTGCGAGCGCGGCATGGGACGACGCAGGTCCGAAGGGCGGCGCCTGTCGCTTAGGCCGAGCAGGAGAACCTTCGCGGCCCGACGGTAACAGAGGTGGTCGCAGCGGGGGCGGCGTAGACCTGCGCCGCGCTCACTGGACGTGGTGAAAAGCAACAGCCAGCCCTGGTGTGCGCTCGCCGTTGTCGCCTACCCAGCAGCCTTTCCTCCAGGTCCTCAGCCGACCTGTCGAGTCCAGTCGTGGAGATAGAGGCGTAACCTTATCATCTCACGGTCATCAAGCACATTAGAGTGCGCAATAATATTTCGTGACCCTTCAAGCTCGTCCAACCTACTAGAAATCCAGTTCTGGTCTGGAAAGAGGTCTTGGAACAGAGCCCAATGGTTGATGATGAGCGTCCGGAGATCGCCGAAGTTTGTGTAGTTGATCTCGTGAGCGCCGCGCTCAACATGCCAACGGTTCTTGCCTTCCTTCTCCTTCCGTTCTTCAACGGTCTTTTTCATGCTTGCCGAAGCACCTTTGTCCCACCAATCAGAGCCAAGTTTTTCCGATAACCGATCAGCCACCAGCTCCCGCACTGAATTCTCAAGACAGAAGAAGGCGAGATAGGCTGGCATCGCCTGCATTGCAGACTGACGCACTGGAAGCGAGAAATCCTCCAACGGAATTGTGTGTTGGACCGAAGTTGGAGTTGAGGATGGTCGCAGGCCGATGCCTTCACTCTCCATGCGGTCGAGGCTCTTGTCGATGGCGAGCCCCGTAAAGAGCCAGTTCCTGAGGTCGCGCCGTCTAGTCAAGGAGTTCCTCCCGCAGTGCGCGGAAGATCGCCGTGTATACCGCTACGTCTGCTGATGGTGGCAGGTGGAGGTGAATGTCATTGTGAAGCGACATTCTCCCTGACGCGTCCCTTCTGGGTTCCTCGTCACCCGGTTTGTCTGGGGCTGTCTCTAGAGTCAGAGTTGGAGTTGGCGTAGTCGGGACAGCCGCAAAGTCGGCTTTCTGCACCAGCGCCTTGAAGGTTGTTGCCATCTTCTCGGCGACGGATTCGGCTTTGCCTGTGACGCTCTTGAAAATCTCCTTCAGTTGGCCGGCTGTCCGTGTATAAGCTTGCTGATCCGCGAGAAAAATTGGGGCCCAGCCCTCCCGTAAGCCTGCTGCCAGCGCACGTGCAGAGGTCGGGCCCTGGCGAAACTCATTGTACCTCGCTGTTGGCACACCGTCCGGAGTCAAGAACCCCAACGTCTTTAGGACCTTGATCACACCACGATCACCGCTGGATGTGAACCCCAAGCTGGTCTTGAGAAAATCCACAGTGAACTTCGGTGGTGTTCCGGCTGTCTTGATCTTGTCGAGCATTGCCTCGAGGTTCTTCACGCCAAGCATGTACGGCAGGTCATCAGGCATTTCGATCTCCTGGGAATATCCCTATTCATTCTCCTGTCTTGTGACCACCGCCGCCGCCACATCCTCGACCGAGCGTTGTGCAAAATTGACCTTTTGCTCGCGGACGTAGCGAAAAAACCTCACCAAGTCCACGTTCGCGACAACCGCTGCCTTCCCCGACCAAGGGTCACTCGCAGTCCGGACCTGCATCTGCTGAATCGCATTTCGTATCGCTGCGTCTGTCCCTAGGATTTCCATCCCGAGCATGGCCAAAGAATAGACGCCACTAGCATAGTTGCTACGAGCCATTCTCACATACTCATCAACGAGCTTGTCTTGCTGGCCTTGTTGATAGGATTCATCAGCGGTACGGCGACCGTGCCGAACACCCGCGAAGTACGTCAGCACACCTACAATGATCCCGGCAATTCCAATGGCAACTTCCATCAGGGCATCGAGCCGCCAACGCACAGCTCACAGTTGTCGTAGCCTTCGCTCTTCGCTTGCACATGAGTTTTGTGCAAGGCCCGCACCCAATTGCCTGCGCGAAGAGTCCCGTCAATCTGGCGGTCGCGCGTCTCTCGTTGGGGCTGACCTTCCATTGTCGAGGGGGAAGAGTTGCCGAGGAATTGAATGCCGTACTTCGACGTCACGCTGTAGGACACGAAGCCCTCTGTGCTGAGTGTGCACCAGTATAGGGCGCTCCGCGCGTCCCACCAGTCCCGCAGCATCCAACGCCCGTCGGCCACGCGCCCGCGGTCCCATCTGTTTGTACCCTGTGAAGGAGAGTAGGCCGGGCCTGATCGCGCGCTCTCACCCCCGCTGAGCACAACCTCACGCCGACCCTTTGACGCCGATCAACCGCTCGTCGAGACGGCCGACACCCTTGAGTTGTGCGGTTACCAAGCGAGCTCGTCCCCCGGCAACCGTTGCGGCGGTCACTAGTTGTTCAGCGGCGCTAACGCCCTGAACACACCGATGGAGCCGCGATGAGCAACGCTCTCGTTCTTGAGGCTTCACTCTCTGCTGAACGCGCAGACGCGGTGACTCAATGAGGGATGAGCGGGGGAACCGGCGATTGGCGTACGTCTCAGTCACAACCACAGCTATGACTCGGCGTTACATGAAGCGTATCGCCAAAGGCGCGAGGGTATGACGTCTCGGGCAGATTGTCTTCTCGTTCCGCGACGTTGGTCAGGCGTCGCGCGAAAGCGCGGCGCGAGTTAGCGGAGGGCGCAGGATTCGAACCTGCAAGGGCTTGCGCCCGCCGGTTTTCAAGACCGGTGCCTTACCATTCGGCCAGCCCTCCTAGATCATACTCTGTCTTGAACTTAGCACTGGCTGCATCATCAGCGACACCCTCACTGTCTTCTAAGTCATTGGTTAATACGAACCCGCTCATATCACTGCTTTTCTTTCTTCAAATAGAGGCGACTAGTTGGAGAGAGATGGCGCGCTGTAGCTTTCAAGGATGCGCATCCTGCTTCCAAGCACCGCGCACCTCCAGAACATCGACGCCTTTCTACGTCGTTGCGATGTAACACCAAATCGAAGCAGGCTAAGCGTCCCGAATTTGTCGTAAGGGGACCGTTGAAGCGGCGGGGTAGTCACACATTTCGAATCACGAGGAGGAGCAAGACTCATGAACGCTCCTGTTATTCGAATAGCCGTCGCCCGTTCAGCTCTAGGTGCGCTTGCGGTACTGCTTTGCCTGGGTTGTCGGCCAGGAAAGCCTGGTCTTGCGGGAAACAGTTGGCGTCTTGAGCGGATGGTCCGGTTGTCATTTGATGTTCCAATCCACTCCACACGTACTCAACGTCTTGCTGGCGACTCGTTGGTAGACATCAGGTTGGTCATGGGCGCCGCGTCGGGCAACCAGATACCCGGTACTCTTGTCATTACCAAACATGCGAAGCACGAGACACAGACCTTCGAAGTCAATGCGACAGAGTCTGTTGATGGACAGATGACCGTCACGCTACCCCCAGGCGCTTTGACGAGCGAACGCGCGGGAATGGAGGGGAGAAGACTCGATGAGCGTCTGATTCTCTTGGGGGATCACTCAGCAGCCGAGTCCTACCTGGACTCCTTGGTATTCAGAAGGGTCGAGGCAGGTGCTGCGGCTGACAGCGAGGTAACTGTCGTCGAACGTGGTGACAGTCTCCTCAGAGCGACTGTTCTTGCCAGTGCGCTCAAGAGTGACCTTCGGAACCTCATAGTGGCTGAGGAAGCCTACTTCGCCGACAACATCAGATACACTGCCCGGTCCGGACCTGGCGGCCTCAACTTTTATGCCTCCAGCGGGAACATGCTTCCCATTGTCACTCTTACTAAGGACGGATGGGCCGCGACGATGAGCAATACTAGCCGAACGATGACGTGCGCGATTTATGTTGGATCGACCTCGATTGCACCTGCCACCAAGGAAGGCGAGCCGAAGTGCCAGTGAGCGCTGCTGCGTTCGTGACCGCGATTCGCTGTTTGAGGAGCCGCTTGAGAACCTCCTAGGTTGCAAGGGTGCTGCAGCCCTCCCCACCAGCGCCCAACCTAGCCGAACCCCGCCGCCCCGGTCAATGCGACGGGCCCACCTCCGCCGGCGGGTTGAACCCGAAGCTCGTGTTCTTGAAGATCGAATCCGCCCGCACCAACGCCCGCGACGCCAGCTGCGGATTCTTCGCCCGAATCCCCTCGGCCAACGTCGCATACTCGATCCCGTACAACGACAGGATCCCCTCCGACGGATGGTCCACCCAGCCCCGCGGCCGCTGCCGCGCCGCCGTCTCCCCATGGTACACGTCGAACAACAGCGCCACCGTGCGCGGCATGTTCACATACCCGAGCTGCGCCACCGGCTGGATGCTGTCGTTCGGCACGATCGGCTGCGTGTTGAGCTTGCGCGCGAACCCCTGGCCCTCGAGATACCCCGTCAGCCCGAACGCGTCGGCGTACAGCCCCACCGTGCGGGAGAAATAAATCGGCCGCTTGCCGAGGTTGTCGTTGATCGCGTGCAGCACCACCACGTCGGCCCGCTCCAGGTACTGCTTGCCCAGCCGCGCCGGGTCGATCTCGACCTGCACGCCGCCCAGGTTCACCGTCTGCGCGCGATCCACCACGTAAAACGGCTGCAGCGCCGCCAGCTCCTGATCGTTGTAGCTCAGCACCCGGCCCGTGGGCTTGGGCCAGGCGTGGCCCCGATAGATGGCCGGCGCCTTGGACGGATCGAAATCGGGAATCGGCCGGCGCTGCATCTGCCGCAGATACCAGTCGGTGTTGGCGAGCGACAGGTTGATCACCACGACGTCGGGCCGGATGCCCTCCACCTCCTGCGCGTACCACAAGGGGAAGGTGTCGTTGTCCCCCGCGGTCACCAGAATGCCGTAGGGCTCGACCGACTGGAGCAGGTCGTAGGCGAAGTCGCGCGCCAGCGTCTCCTTGGCGCGCGAGGCGGTGAGATGGTTGCCGACGAGCGGGATCAGCGCGAGGCCCAGCACCGGCGTCGCAATCAGCCAGCGGCGCCCCGCATCGGGCTGCCGCGTGACGAACGCTTCCTGGATCCACTCCATCAAAGTCGCGAGGCCGAGGCCGACCCAGATCCCCCACAGCGCGAAGGAAACGATGAAGAAATAGTCGCGCTCGCGCACCTCGCGCGCCAATGAGCCGCGGTCGAGGTACTGGGAGTACCCGTACTTGAAGTTGAGGTAGAAGATCAGCACCACCGTGAGCGTCACCATCAGGGTCATCATTGCGATTGCCTGGCGCTTGTCGGCCCGCCAGTGGCGCGCGGCGCCGAGGACGCCGAGCCCGCCGAAGATCACGGCGAAACCGGCCTGAAGCCGCTGGCCCCAGTCGTGCGCCCACTGCCAGGTGAAGTACTGGACCCACATTCCCATCTGGGCGAACAGGTCGGCCTGGCGCTGTGTGATCGGCGGCTTGCCGTACTGGGCGCGCGTCAGCACGTCCCACAGCGCCGCGCTCGTGACCGGCTCGCCCTCGTTGATCGGCGGGAAATGAGCCGCGCGAATCGGCAGGAAGAGATAGACCGACACCCCCACCGCCGCGACGCCGAGGGTGACGAGCGCGAAGCGCCAGTTGCCCTGGTACACGGCGAACAGCAGAGCGATGGCGTAGAGCACCAGGGCGCCGATCAGGGGATTGGAGCTCTCGAGCCCCGACGCCACGATGATGGCGAACACGCTACAGAACACCAGCCACTGCGACCACTCGATCCGCTGGCCCGCCTCGGTGGGCGCGCGGTGCGGCAGCAGCGGCGGGAAGAGCAACACGACCACCACGGGGCCCACCAGCACGCCCATCATATGGTTGGTCGAGGTGAGCGCGAGCAGATACACGATGAGCAGCAGGTAGTGGTCGTGCGCGGTGCCGGCGGGCTGATCGTCCCAGCGGACGATGAGCCACAGGATGAGCGCGATCGAGAGCACGCTCAGCGTGTACACCTTCTCGTTCACGACCGACTGGTTCCATACGGTGAACGCCGTGGCCGAGGCGAGGGCGCCGGCGAGCGCGGCCAAGCGGCGCGGCCACAGGGCCGGCACGATGCTGCGCAGCCAGCGCTCGCCCACCAGGAACCAGCACCCCGCCGCCACGGCGCTCGTCGCCGCGGCGAAGAAGTTGATCCGCATCGCGTAGCCGTGCGCCCAGGGGATCATGCCCCAGACGTGCGCCATCAGCGTGAACAGCGGGTTGCCGGGCGGGTGCGGGACGCCGAGCACGTACGCCGCCGCGATGTATTCCGAGGTGTCCCAGAACTGGGTCGTGGGGGCGAGGGTCAGGATGTAGAGCAGCAGCGTGCCGAGCACGACGGCCGCGGCCATGCGATACGGCGGGTGCTGCGCGAGTGTGTCGTCCATGCTCGTAGGGTTCAAGGTGAAGGATCGCTGTTAGTGCCGGAACTGCCGCACGCCGGTGAGCACCATCGCCAGGCCGTGCTCGTCGGCCGCCGCGATCACCTCGGCGTCCCGCACCGACCCGCCGGGCTGAATGATCGCCGTGACCCCCGCCCGCGCCGCTTCGTCCACGCCGTCGCGGAACGGAAAGAAGGCGTCGCTCGCGAGCGCCGCCCCCGCCGGGTCGTGCCCCTGCTGGCGCGCCTTGTGGACGGCGAGAAACGAGGCGTCCACGCGCGACATCTGCCCGGCGCCGATCCCGATCGCCGCTTCGCCCTTGGCGAGCAGGATCGCGTTGGACTTGACGGCGCCGACGGCCGCCCAGGCGAAGCGCAAGTCGTTCCATTCTACCCCCGTGGGGGCGCGTTTGGTCACGACCTTCCAAAGCGCTTCCTGCCCCGTCCCGCCGTAGGCGAACCGGTCCTGGACGAGAAACCCGCCGCGCACCCGCTTGAAGTCCCAGGAAGGCTCGTCGGTGGGTCGGGGCAGCTCGACCACCCGGAGGTTCTTCTTCTCCTTGAAGACCGCCAGCGCGTCATCGTGAAAGCGCGGCGCGACCACGACCTCCACGAACAGCTCGCGCATCGCCTCGGCGGTCGCCTTGTCCACCACCGTATTGAAGCCGACCACCGAGCCGAACGCCGACGTGCGGTCGGTCGCGAGCGCGCGCTCGTAAGCTTCCCGCGGGGCGCTCCCCACCGCCATGCCGCACGGCGTCGTGTGCTTGACGATCACGCACGCCGGTTGCTTGCTCCACGGGGCGAGCGCGCTCACGGCGGCGTCCACGTCGAGCAGGTTGTTGAAGGACAGCTCCTTGCCCTGCAGCTGGGTCAGCTCGCGGATGCCGTGCGGCTCGTCGGTGGCGTAGAGGGCGGCGCGCTGGTGCGGATTCTCACCGTAGCGCAGCTCCTGACGCCGCTCCAGCACCAGCGCGAGTGTGGGCGGCAGCTCGTCGGCCGAGCGCGACAGGTACTGGAGGATCGCGCCGTCGTACGCCGCCGTGTGGGCGAACACCTTGGTGGCGAACGCCCGGCGCTGTTCCGGCGGGATGCCCCCCCCTTTGAGGGCGGTGACCACCAGAGGATAGTCGTCGGGGTCGACGACGACGACCACACCCGCGTGGTTCTTGGCGGCCGAGCGCAGCATGGACGGGCCGCCGATGTCGATCTGCTCGATCGCCTGGTCAAAGGTGGTAGTCGAACGGGCGGCGGTCTCACGGAATGGGTAGAGGTTCACCGCGACGAGATCGATCGGCGTGATGCCGTGGGCCGCGAGCGCCGCGCGGTCGCCGGCATGGTCGCGCCGCGCCAGCAGACCGCCGTGCACGTTGGGGTGCAGCGTCTTCACGCGGCCGTCCATCATTTCGGGGAAGCCGGTGATCTGCTCGATCGGCAGCACCGCGACGCCGGCGCGCCGCAGCGCCTCGGCGGTGCCGCCGGTGGAGACCAGCTCCCAGCCCAGCGCCGCGAGCTCCTTGGCGAACTCGACGATGCCGCGCTTGTCGGAGACGGAGAGCAGCGCTCTCACCAGAGCTCCGCCACGGCCTGCACCAGGTCGGCGAGGCTCGCCACGTCCCTCAAGTCGATCAGCTCGGCGGGAGAGTGCGAGTAGCGCAGCGGCCAGCCGAGGGCGACGTCCACCACGCCGTAGCCGGTGAAGGTCGAGCCGTCGTTGCCGCCGTTGGTGGTGCCGACCTGGAGCGCCACGCCGCGCGCGCGCGCTACCGCGACGAGCGAGTCCACGTAAGCAGGCGGCGTGACCGAGGAGTTGTCGGTGGCGCGCGCCACGGCGCCTTGGCCGATCGGCGCGACGGCGAAGCTCGGGCGCTCGAGCGGCGAGTCGGCGGAAACGAACGTGTCGATGGCGTGCACGCGCCGCGCCGTGGTGCCGAGCGCCGCGGCCGCGACGGCGGCGCCCTCGAGGCCGATCTCCTCCCGCACGCTCCAGATGAAGATCACCTGGTGCTTGAGCTTGACGCGGTCGAGGTGGCGCAGCGCCAGAATCTGGGCCGCCGAGCCGACGCGGTCATCGAACGAGCGTCCGGTGGCGCGCGTGCCCGCGAGCCGGACGTACTGTTTGGGCATCGTCACCGTGCTGCCGGCGGCGACGCCGAGCGCCTCGGTGGCGGCCCGGCTGCCCGCGCCCACGTGCGCGCGCACCGGCGGCGGGGTGTGGCGGGTGAAGGCCGAATCGCGCGGCAAGAAGATTCCCGGCACGTCACCGCGCGCGGTGTGCACCAACGCCGGCTGTCCCTCGAACAGTGAGCTGAAGAAGCCGCCGCGGGTGCGCAGCACGAGCGAGCCGTCGTCCCGGATCGAGTCCACCAGGAAGCCGATCTCGTCCAGGTGCGCGACGAACACGACCACGGGGTCCCCCTGGCCGACACGCACCCACAGGTTCCCGGCGCTGTCGGTCTCCGGCTTGACCCATGCGGGGAGCAGCCGTTTCACCGTCTCGCGCACGGGGCCTTCGGAGCCGGAGACGCCGTACGCCTCCACCAGCTGGGAGAGGACGGACTGGGATTCGGCGATGCGAGAGGAATCCTGGGCGGAGAGGCGGGCAGGTTGGAATGTTGGAAGGATGGTAAGGGCAAGCAGCAACCCCTTCATCCTTCCAACCTTCCACCCTTCCATCGCCGTTCTCGTGCTCATGGCCTTCCCTCCATCCACAGGACCAGCCTTCTCACCGCCGCCTCCACGTCCGCGAGTGCCACCGTCTCTACGGCCGTGTCGGGGAACCGGGAGGCGACGCTCGCCACGCTCACCTCATCGAACGGACCGAGCAGGCGTTTGACGGTGTTGAGGCCGGCGTCGGACGTTTGCAGGCTCTGCACCGTGAACGCGACGACTACCATGCCGGTCACCTTCGGGTTCGAGAGTACGGCAGCGGCCAGGGCGGCGCAGGCGGCGCGCCGGCCCGCGAAGGGCGCGGCGAGCAGGCCGGTTCCCCCCCCGTAGCGCAGCGGCTTCTTCAAGACGGCGACGGGCGTCAGGATCGTGATGCCGAGGGCGCGACTCTCCTCGCGCGAGGCGGCGCCGACGTCCACGTAGGCGTCGTCCACCGAGAACGGCTGCTCGGCGGGATTGGGCCGGCCGCGTTGCAGGTGCGTGGACTTCACCGCCACGACGCCCGGCACCGGGCCCTTCGTGCCAAACAGCGTGACGCGATGTCCCTCGAGCTGCTGGTCGAACAGCGCCCAGGAGGACGGTGGGGGCAGGGTGGACGGCCGGCCGATGCGGCGCAGCGTCAGATAGCCCTCGTCGGTGATATTGCCGACGACGTAGCCCGGCTCATCGAGCGGGCAGACGGCGAGCCGCTTCGGGGCGCCGCGGCCGAGGGTGAGCACCACGTTGCCGGCGCGGTCGGTGGCGCTCCCGGGGAGCAGGGCCACCAGCGACTCGGCGACCGCCTGCTCGTAGCCGGTGACGGCGGTGAAACCTGCAAAGCGAGAGGCAATCGTGGCGACACCGGTCTCCTGCGCGGGAAGGCGTTGGAAGGATGGAAGGATGGAAAGTGAAAGCAGCACCTTCCATCCTTCCCACCTTCTAACCTTCCTACCTTCCCACCTTCCCACCTTCCCCCTTGTCTTACGCATCTTGCCCCTCCTCCATCCGTATCGCCTCAGCGGGCAGTCCTCTGCGCACCAACTCCACCACCACCCGCGGCAGCAGCCGGTGCTCGGCCTCGAGCACGCGGGCGGCGAGGGTGTCGGGCGTGTCCTGTTTCGTGACCGGCACGGTGGCCTGTGCGATGATGGGGCCGCGGTCGTACTGCTCATCTACATAGTGGACCGTCGCGCCCGAGACCGGCGCCCCGCTGGCCAGCACCGCCTCGTGCACGCGGCGGCCGTACATCCCCGGTCCCCCGAACGCCGGGAGCAGGGCGGGGTGGATATTAATCATCCGCCACCGGAAACGGGCGACCACCGCGGCGGGGACGAGCTTCAGGTAGCCGGCCAGCACGACCAGCCGGGCGCCGGCAAGGGCGGCGAGCAGCTCGGCGGCATCGCCGGGGTTGGTGAGGACCGTGGTCGCGATGCGGGCGCGGCGGGCCCGCTCCAGCGCGCCCGACGTGGGCCGGTCGGAGATCACCCGGATGATGCGCGCGTCGTCCGAGCGGTCCAACGCGTCGAGCAGCGCCTGGAAATTGGTCCCCCCGCCCGAGGCGAGGACGGCGATCGTCACCCGCCCCGGCTGCAGCGTGCGACCGACTTGGGCTTCGACCCGCTGGTGACGCTGATCGAGAACGCCCCCGTCGCGTACTTCCCCTGGGTGTTGACGACGAGCTCGTAGTCCCCTGTCTCAGGGAAGGTGACGGTGAGCCGCGCGTTGCAGTTGCCGCCCGAGTCGTCGTCCTGGAAATCCCGGCCGCCGCTGATCCCGGGGCCGCGCACGAACAGGTACGCGTCGAATTCGTCGGACTCGAGGTCGATGGTGATGGTCTGGCCGGCGCGTCCGCCGATCGTCCAGGCCTGCGCGTAGGTGCTGTCGTTGCGCAGCAGAACGTCGTTACGCGTGAGCTGGCCCTGCATGCTCTGCCCGACGGCGATGGCGTGCGTATCGCCCGAGGGCTGCGCCGCACCGCCGCGCACCAGCGGGCCTTCGGACGACGGCGAGCCACCCGCCGCGGCGCTCTGGGGCGGCGTACAGCGGTCGTTCACTTCGGGCTTGTGCCCCTGCGTGACGGACATCACGAAATGGCCCGTCTGGCGGACCGGGTGCGTGGTGGTGTTGACCTCGACGGTGTACGGGCCCGACTGCGGGAAGGTGCGGGAGATGCGCGCCGCGCACCCCGGCCCGCCGTGCTCGTCGCCCACGAACTCCGTGAGCCCGGGGCCTTCGATCATGAGGAACGGCTCGAACTCGTCGGAGGCGAGGTCGAAGGTGACGTCCTGACCGGGCGTCGCGGTGAAGCTCCAGCGCTGGATGTAGGTCGTGTCGGTGAACAGCTCGTCCGTGGTCGTGAGCTGGCCGGTCACACTCTGACCCACGCTGATGGTGCGGCCTTCGGTACCGCGGCGCTGCGGCGTCGCCCCTCCCGCTGGGGCGGCGGCAGGCGGGGCCGCCCCCGTGGCGCCGCCGGTGAAGCGGCAGTTGCCCTTGGGCTCGGTGGGGGACTCGCCTTCCGTTACGCGCAGGGTGAAGTGGCCCGTCGCCCGCCGCTGCCCCGTGGTGTTTACGATGATGCGCAGCGGGTGGTCGTCGGTGGTGGTATACACGATGCGCGAGTTGCAGCCGCCGCCGCCGTCGTCGTTGTCCACCAGCTTCTCGTCACGCCCGCGGGCCAGCCGCAGGTAGGCGTCGAAGTCGTCGGAGCTCAGGTCCACGGTGAAGGTCTGGTTCGGCTGCACCGGCAGGATCCAGCGCTGGAAGTAGGTCGTGTCGCTGAGGAAGAGCGGGTCGCTGCTCGTGAGGAATCCGGTGACCGAGCGCCCGACCTCGATCATCCCGGCCACGCGACCGAAGCCGCGGCAAGTGGAGTCGCTGATGGCGGGCCGCCCGCCTTTCGCGACCGTCAGCCGATACACGCCCAGCTCCGCCGGCGCGCTCGAATTCGCGTACAGCCGGTAGTTGGCCGCGGTCGGGAGCACGTACGTCACGCGCGCGTTGCAGTTGCCGCCGCCGTCGTCATCGCGCCGCAGTACGTTGCCCGACGCGTCGGACACGATCAGGTTCGCGTCGAAATCGTCGGAGCTGAGGTCCGCGGTGATCGTGTCGCCCTTGTTCCCCACGAAGCCATACATCTTGTAATGCGAGCTGTCGCTGAACGTGGGATCGGATGGCACCAGCCGGCCGGTGGCGGTCTTGCCGAGCTGAATCGGAATCTGGGCGGACAGGCCGGCGGGCAGCACGGCCAGGGCGACGACGAGCAGACGGCTGGCGGCGGACACGGTGTGACTCCTGGCGTTCGGGGGCGAGGGAGATCGGCCTCGGCAGCAAATCTGCAAGCTGCGGCCGGACCGCACAATCAGCAGGTGCCGGTCACTGCCGCTGGCAGCCGACGCCGCCGTCGTCGGCCGTGGGGGCGGTGCCGGCGGCGACCTCCAGCCGGTAGCGCCCCGTGGCGTGCTTCTCGGCGGTGTTGGCGACCACCTGGTACGTCCCCGTCTGCGGGAAGGTGAGGGTGACCCGGGCGTTGCAGAACCCGCCCGAATCATCGTCCTGGCGGTCCCGCTGGAGGCCCGGCCCCGAGACCATGAGGTAGGCGTCGAAGTCGTCGGAGATCAGGTCGATGGTCACCGTGTCCCCCGCCACCCCCTCCAGGGTCCAGATCTGAGCGTACGTGCTGTCGGATTGGAAGATCATGTCCTGGTCGGTCAGCCGGCCTTCGACCCGCTGGCCGATCCGCAGCGTGCGCGCGGGGTCGGCGTGGCCCTGGCAGTCGCGGCTCGAATCCACGGGAGACGGGCCGTCGGTGATGCGCAAAGTGAACGCCCCGGTCTGGCGCTTGGGCCGGCTCGAGGTGTTCGCGATGATCCGCAGCGGCCGGTCGTCGGTCGGGGTGTAGACGAGGCGCGCGTCGCACCCCGGACCGGAGTCGTCGTCGTAGGCGAGGCGCTCGCCCCGCCCATGGGCCACCATCAGATAGGCGTCGAAGTCCCGCGACGACAGGTCTATCGTGAACGTCCGGCCCGCCTGGGCCGGCAGGATCCAGCGCTGGAAGTAGGTCGAGTCGCTCACGAACATCGGGTCGTCCGCGGTGAGGGAGTCGGTCACCGTGTCCCCCACGTGGGTCAGGCCCGCCACGCGCCCGTACCCCGTGCAGCCGCTGTCGGCCGGCCCGGGGAGGGCGCCGCGCGCCAGCGAGAGCTGAAAGGCGCCCAGCTCCGCTTTGGCGCTCGAGTTGACGTACAGCCGGTAGGTGCCGGCCGTCGCGGGGACGAACCAGAGCTGCGCGTTGCACTGGCCGCCGCCGTCGTCGTCGCGCTTCAGGGAGTTGCCGTGGACGTCGGCGACGATCACGAACGGGTCAAAGTCGTCCGATGACAATTTCGCGGTCACCGTGTCGCCCACCGCCGCGGAAAAGGTGTAGAGCGCGTAACGCGAGCCGTCGGAGAACTGCGGCGACGTGAGGGTCAGCGCGCCGGTCCGGGTCTCGCCCGGCGCGATCGGCAGAGACGGCGTGGTGGTGGCGAAGGGTTTAAGGCCGTGCGCGGAGGGGGAAGGGCCGGCGGCCGACGTCGGTGGCCGGGTATGCGAGCACGCCGCCGCGAGCAGCGCCGCGCAGGCGAGCAGGACGGTGTGGCCCGACGTGAGGTGCAACGAGCGCATGAGTCGGAATCTCGCGGGGCTAGGTCGCCGAGACAATCAGTGCCGCCGCCGCCTTCAGGTCGGCGACGACGGGCATGCCGAGCGCTCGAGCGGCGTCCGCGTGGCGCGCGCCCTCGCCGGTCGAGACCAGCACACCCCGGCCCCCCAGCGCGCGCGCCGGCTCGACGTCGGAGCGCCGGTCGCCCACGTACCAGGAGCGGGCGAGGTCAATCTGCAACGCCGCCGCGGCGTCCCGGAACAGCTTCGTGCCCGGCTTCCGGCACTCACATGGCCCGGTGAAATCGGGGTGGTGGGGGCAGAAGTAGTCGCCATCCAGACGTGCACCGTGCTTCACCAGCAGCTCGCCGAGTCGCCGCTGCACGGCCGCGTACTCGGCCGCTGTGTAGAGCCCGCGGGCGATTCCGGACTGGTTGCTGATGGTGACGACGAGGAACCCCGCCTCGTGCAGTCGTTTGATCGCCTCCGCGGCCCCCGCGAGCAGCCGGACCCGGCCTGGCTCGTGGAGAAAGCCTGGATCCTCGACGATCGTCCCGTCGCGGTCGAGGAAGACGGCCCGACGGCCGGACGCTTCAGGCATCCAGCGCGGCGCGGACGGCGCGGGCCACGGTCGCGACCTGATCGGGGAAGATGGTGCGGGGGTCGAGGACGACGCGATCGGCGGCGATGCGGGCGATGATGGGCGGGTCCGCATCCCGCAGCCGCGCCACGAGCGTATCGGGGCTCGGAGTTTCGATGCGCACGAGCCAGGTCTTGAGCTTCGCCCCTGGGAACGATCCACCGCCAACTTCGGACTCTCCCTCCACCAGCTCCGCCCCTGGCCCTACGTCTTTCTTCAACGCCTCTCCTCGACGCCGTATCTCGACGTCGCTCTCCGTGAGCATTCTCAAAACAGGGATTTCTCTACGAGCGCTTTCCGGATCTCTGTACAACGCCAGCGTCGCTTCGAGGGCGGCGAGCGTGAGCTTGTCCGAGCGTACCGCGCGGGCCAGGGGATCCTTGCGGCACGCCTCCACCGCCGGCTTGGTGCCCAGGATGATGCCCGCCTGCGGGCCGCCGAGCAGCTTGTCGCCGCTGAAAATGACGAGGTCGACGCCGCTCGCCAGCGCCTCCTTCACCAACGGCTCCCCGGCGAGGCCCCACGGTGACAAGTCGAGCAGCAGCCCGCTGCCGAGGTCGAACAGGCTCGCGGCGCCGCTCGCCGTGGCGAGCTGGGCCAGCTCGGCGGCGGGCACGTCGGCCGTGAACCCCGTCACCTGGAAGTTGGACCGATGGACTTTGAGCAGCAGGCGTGTCTGATGTGTGACGGCCCCGGCGTAATCCCGCAGGTGGGTGCGGTTGGTCGTGCCGGCTTCCACCAGGCGGGCGCCGGAGCGCGCCATGACGTCGGGGATGCGGAACGCGCCGCCGATCTCCACCAGCTCGCCGCGGGAGACGATCGCCTCGCCGTCGCGCGCCAGGGCACTGAGCGCGAGCAGCAGGGCGCCGGCGGCGTTGTTGACGACCAGCGCGTCGGCCGCGCCGGTGAGCTCGACCAACAGGTCGCGGCAGTGTGCGTGACGCGAGCCCCGGGTACCCCGGCCCAGGTCGTACTCGAGCGCCGAGTAGCCCGCGGCGACCCGCACCAGCGCGTCGATCGCCGCCCGGGCGAGCGGCGCTCGGCCGAGGTTGGTGTGCAGCACCACGCCGGTCGCGTTGATCACCGGAGCGAGCGAGGGCGCGGCGGCGCGCGCGATCCGCTCGTGTACGGCGGCCGCCCATCCTTCGGCGGGGGGCTCGCCGCCGCCCGCGCGTGCCACCTCGAGCGTCTCCCTGAGGGCCCGCACCAGGAGGCCGCGGGGGTGGGCCGCGGCCAGCGCCGCGATCTCGGGCTCGGCCAGCAGGGCGTCCACGGCGGGGAGGCGGCGGCGCGGATCGGTCATGGCGCGGTGTCGCGCGGCGCGCGCGTCGTGTCGCGGGCCGCGGGTTTGGGGCGGGGTGGCGGAGGGGGTTTGGGGACCGTGAGTACCGCCTGCGCGTCGCCGATCACGCCGTTCAGGTTGCGGAGCCCGCGCACCAGGATGTGGTAGCGGGTGTTGGGGACGAGCGGCTTGCCGACGCGGATGACGATCCGATCGGTCGGGATCGGGCGCTGCGACAGGAGCTTTCTGAGCGCTGAAGTATCGGCGGCGGGCGAGGGGGTGCCCCTGGCAGCAGCGGGTGCCCGCTGGCCTGCCGCGGAGGGGGGCGCCCCCCTCCCGCCGATGGTGTCGCCGCGGGCACCGGGTGGCCGCGCACGGGCGCTAGTGTCCCGGTGCGTCGTGTCCGCCGCCCGTTTGAGTGAGTCGGTCACCGCCCGCTCGCGCGCCACGAGCGAGTCGTACTTGGCCTGCGACAGCACGGCCGTCACGGGGACGGGCGTCGAGTCGGGCAGGGCCACGAGACGGACGCGCGAGGTGTCGAGCCGGGAGGCCGGGTCGAGCGGCAGCGTGAAGTTCACCCGAAACGCGAGCGAGTCGATCGGCTCGGCGCCGCGGCCGCGCGGGCCGAGGGTGTCGTGCACGAACGCCCACAGCGTCGCACTGCGCTCCGGCGCACTCCCTGTGTCCGCCGTCACGAGCGCGGAGTCATACGCCTCGCGCGGGTCGCGCCGCCGGTTGCCGTTCTGGTCCTGGATGGCGTATACCACATACCGGCCGGGGGGGACCGCGTCGATCCGGAACCGTCCCGCGGAATCGGTCAGGGCGAGATAGCCGACGGTGTCCGGGAGGTGCTTCGCCCAGATCAGCCCCTGGGTCAGGGCACGCTGCTCTATCCACAATACCGTGGCGCCGGACAGATTTGCCGAGGGGATCGCGGGGCCGGTGGAGAAGATGAACGACTGGCTTTGCTTGCGGATGTTGCGCCGCAGGTCGGCGATGCCCGCCAGGAGCTGCAGGTGGTAAATGCGGCCCGGCTTCCAGCCTTCCTTCGGCTCCACCGAGATCGAGGAGCGGTGCCAGCCGACCTTGACCTCGCCCGCGACGGGAGAGAGCAGCACGTAGCGCCCCAGCCCCGCGATCGCCCCGCCCGCGGTACTGCCGCCGCCGCTCGCCATTTCGTCGATCACGGCGTCGAATTGCACGACGGCGGCGCCTTTGACACCGGGGACCACGGCGCCCGACTCCGGTCGCGCCGCGAGCACGGCGGGCGGCGTGGTATCCGGCGGGCCGCCGGGGGGATCGCCCATGTTGGCGCAAGCGGTGATCAATGTCACCGCTCCTACCCCCCAATAGAGTGGAGCCGATCGAAAACAGTTGAATGCTGCCGTCGCCAAGAGCGCTCCTTTTCTCGCTCGCGGTCCACGATCTCAGCCGGTGCTTGCGAGAGAAACTTGGGGTCCGCGAGCCGTTCGGCGAGTTTCTGAATCTGATGATCTAGGCGACTCAGCTCAGACCGAAGGCGATTTCTCTGCTTATCGAAGTCGATCACTCCATCAACAACTACGAAAATCTCGCTGCCGTCCCTGAGTATTGTCGCCGCTCCCTTGTGCGACCCTATCGGGTCAAAGCGCAGCTTCAGGTGACCGATCCGCTCAAAGGTGTCCTTCTCGCTCGCAATCCCGGCCGCTGAGTCCTTCGTCGCGTCAAGGAAGTGGACAATCAGTTCTTGCCGCGGGGGGATCTGATAATCGGAGCGGACGTTCCGGGTCTTGGTGATTCCCTCCTGAAAGAAGGCGAACTGACGCTCGGCGACCTCGTTCACGA
This sequence comes from Gemmatimonadota bacterium, assembly GCA_041477065.1. Classification (GTDB taxonomy): domain Bacteria; phylum Gemmatimonadota; class Gemmatimonadetes; order Gemmatimonadales; family GWC2-71-9; genus 13-1-40CM-70-15. The sequence goes on along the minus strand of JBGOUQ010000007.1, from coordinate 21,239 downwards.
GATCCTTGAGAGTCGTCGGCCAGGATGCGACGGGGAGCAGCTCGTCCGCGCCCCGCCCGGGCAGCTTCTGCCACAGCTCTTCGGTGATGAACGGCACCACCGGGTGCAGCAACCGCAGGGCCACGTCGAGACAGTAGGACAAGACGGCCTGTGCAGCGGCGCGCGAGGCCACGGGGTCCCCCGCAGCAGCGGGTGCCCGCTGGGCTGCTGCGGAGGGGGACCCCGTCGGCTCGGTGCCGGCGGACAGACGGGGCTTCACGGCCTCCACGTACCAATCCGCGAGCTCGCCCCACACGAACGCGAAGCACGTTTTCGCCGCCTCATCGAGCCGGAATTGCTCGAGCGACGCGGTGGCCTCGCGGATCGTGGCCTGCGCCCGTGAGAGGATCCAGCGGTCGGCCAGCGTCAGCTGCGTCCGGCCCACCCGCTCGATCGGCGTCACCTGGGTGGGGAGCTGGCTCAGGATGAACCGCCCGATGTTCCACAGCTTGTTGGCGAAGTTGCGTCCCGGCGCGAACGTCGTCTCCAAGTCGTTGGGGTCGAGAATCACATCGGCGCCAAGCGAGCCGCTGCCCACCAGCGTCCAGCGCAGCGCGTCCGCCCCGTACAGCTTCACCACGTCGAGCGGGTCGATGCCGTTGCCGAGCGACTTGGACATCCGGCGATGCTGCGTGTCGCGCGCTGTGCCGGTCAGGTACACCGTGCTGAACGGCTTCTTGCCCATGAAGTGGTAGCCGGCCATGAGCATCCGGGCCACCCAGAAGAAGAGAATCTCCGGGGCGGTGACCAGGGTGTGTCCGGGATAGAAGCGCGCCAGATCCGCCGTGCGCTCGGGCCAGCCGAACGTCGCGAACGGCCAGAGCCACGAGGAAAACCAGGTGTCGAGCACGTCGGGATCCTGCTCCAGCGGCCCGCCGCAGTTGGGGCACGCCTGGGGATCGGCGCGGTCGGCCCAGCGATGCTTGCATTTGGTGCAGGTGAACACCGGAATCCGGTGTCCCCACCACAGCTGCCGCGAGATGTTCCAGTCCCGGATGTTCTCCATCCAGTTCTCGAACGTCGCGCGCCAGCGCTCCGGCACGATCGCGAACTCGCCTCGGCGATACGCGGCGAGCACCGGCTCGGCGAGCGGTTTCATTTTCACGAACCACTGGTCCGACAGCCGCGGCTCGACCACGGTATCGCAGCGGTAGCAGCGCCGGATCGCGTGGTGATGCGGCTCGACCTTCACCAGCAGCCCCTGGGCCTCCAGCATCTTGACGATCTTCTTCCGCGCCTCGAATCGATCGAGCCCGGCGAGCTCGACTGGAACTCGCTGGGATTCTCCCTTCCGTCCTTCCGTCTTTCCGTCGCCTTCTCCCATGTGCCCGTCTTCCGTCATGATCAGCGGCATCTCGAGCTTGTGTCGCATGCCGATCTCGAAGTCGTTCGGATCGTGCGCGGGCGTGACCTTCACGAAGCCCGTCCCGAAGTCCTTGTCCACGCTCTCGTCGGCGAGGACGGGGATGGGGATGTTCACGATCGGCAGCCGCACCTGCTTGCCGAGATACGGGCGGCCGCGCGGGTCGTCGGGATGCACCACCACCGCCGTGTCGCCGAGCAGGGTTTCGGGGCGCGTCGTCGCCACCGTCACGGAGCCCGAGCCGTCCGCCAACGGGTACTTGATGTGGTACAGGTTCCCCGTGGTCTCGCGGGACTCGGCCTCTTCATCTGAAAGGGCGGTGAGGCAGCGCGGGCACCAGTGGATCACCCGGTGGCCGCGGTAGATCAGGCCCTCTTCCCAGAGGGCGACGAACACCTCGCGCACCGCGTGCGTGTAGTGCTCGTCGAAAGTGAACCGCGTGCGGTCCCAATCGCAGGAGCAGCCGATCTGCCGCAGCTGCTCGAGGATGATCGGGCCGGTGCCGCGGATGAACTCCCAGACCCGGGCGACGAACCCCTCGCGGCCCAGGTCGAATCTGGTCTTCCCTTCCTTGGCGATCAGCCGCTCGACCACGTTTTGCGTCGCGATTCCCGCATGGTCGGTGCCCGGCAGCCATTCCGCCGCCCGCCCGCGCATCCGCTCGAAGCGGATCAGGACGTCCTGGATGGTGTTGTTGAGGCCGTGACCCATGTGCAGCACGCCTGTCACGTTGGGCGGCGGGATCACGACCACGTACGGCTCCGCGTCCGCGCGCGGCGCGAACAGGCCGCGTTCTTGCCAGCGCCGGTACAGCGGCGCCTCGACGGCGTGCGGATCGTATTGGGGCGGAAGGGTGAAGGTCAGCTCGGGCATTCCTTATAATAGACGGATCGGCGCCCATCCGCCTATCTTTCCTCTATGCCCGACGAATCATCCGAAATGCCTTCGAGCCGCGTCGCGCGCTGGTTGATGCTCGGCGCGCTCGTCCTGTTCGCCGTCGGCCTCTATTTCCGCGACGGGCTGCACCTCCCGCCGTTCGGCTCCGTGCAGCCCACGCCGGCTGAGGCGCCTGCGCCGTCTGCACCGGCTGCCACGCCGGCCCCGCACTGAACGATGCCGGCATCTGAGATTCACGCCATCCTCCCTGACGGGAGCCAGCGGGCCCTGCCGGCGGGCGCCACCGCCGCTGACCTCGCCAAGGCGATCGGCCCGGGACTGGCCAAGGCGGCGCTCGCGGCCAAGGTGAACGGCGAGGTGCGCGATCTGTCGCGCCCCCTCCCCGACGGCGCCAAGGTCGAGATCGTCACCGACAAGCATCCGCAGGCACTCGACGTGCTGCGCCACTCCTCCGCGCACGTGCTCGCCACGGCGGTGCGGCAGCTGTTCCCGCACGCCAGGATCGGCTTCGGCCCGCCGATCGAGGACGGCTTCTACTACGATTTCGAGGTGCCGGTGCCGTTCACGCCGGACGATCTGGCCAAGATCGAGGCGAAAATGGCCGAGGTCGCGGCCGCCGACTATCCGTTCGTGCGGGAAGAAGTGGACCGCGCCGAGGCCAAGCGCCGCTTCACCGACGATCCGCTCAAGCTCGAGCGCATCGAAGATCTCGGCCCGAACGAGGTGATCTCCGTCTACACCGACGGTCCGTTCGTGGACCTCTGCCGCGGGCCGCACGTGCCGAGCACGGGGCGCATCAAGCACGTCAAGCTGCTGCACGCGGCCGGCGCCTACTGGCGCGGCGACGAGCGGCGTCAGATGCTGCAGCGCATCTACGGCACCGCCTGGTTCTCGAAGGACGACCTCGCGGCCTACCTGCACCGGCTCGAGGAGGCCAAGAAGCGCGACCACCGCGTGCTGGGCAAGCAGCTCGACCTCTACTCGATTCAGGAGGACGTCGGCCCCGGGCTGATTTTCTGGCACCCCAAGGGCGCGATGCTGAACTTCCAGCTGCGGCGCTTCATCGAGGACGTCGTCCTCGAGCACGGCTACCAGCTGGTGTACACCCCCCATGTGACCCGGGAGGGGTTGTTTCTGCGCTCGGGGCACCTGCCGCTCTACGCCGAGAACCAGTTTCCGGCGATGGCGGCGGGCGAGGGCGAAGCTGAGGACGTGCGCTACCGGGTGAAACCGATGAACTGCCCGATGCACATCCTGATCTACGCCGCCCAGCAGCGCAGTTACCGCGACCTGCCGCTGCGCTTCGCGGAGATCGCCAACGTCTATCGCAACGAGCGCTCGGGGACGCTGCACGGCATGCTGCGGGTGCGCGGGTTGTCGATGGACGACGCCCACATTTTCCTGCGCGAAGACCAGATCGAGCAGGAGATCTTCGAGCTGCTCGACATCGTGGAGCTGGTGCTCGGCAAGACGTTCGGCCTGTCCTACCGCCTCGACCTCGCCACGCGTCCGGAGAAGAAGCTGGGCGACGATGCGACCTGGGACGTGGCGGAGAAAGCGCTGGAGGGCGCGCTCAAGCGCCGCGGCATCGCCTACCGGCTGGACCAGGGCGGCGGCGCCTTCTACGGGCCGAAGATCGACGTGAAGTTCAACGACGCCATCGGGCGCGAGTGGCAGGGCGCCACGATCCAGCTCGACTACGAGCAGCCCGAGCGCTTCCAGCTCGAGTACACCGGGGCGGACAACCACCCGCACCGGCCGGTCATGATCCACCGCGCCATCTACGGCACGCTGGAGCGGTTCGTCGGGTTCCTGATCGAGCACTTCGCCGGGGCGTTCCCGCTGTGGCTCTCGCCCGAGCAGGTGCGGGTGCTGCCGATCGCCGACGGCCAGCTCGAGGCGGCGCGGCGCGTGGCGGTGGAGCTGAAGGCCGCCGGCCTGCGGGTGCACCTGGACGACCGCAGCGACACGCTGAACTACAAGATCCGCGACGCCGAGACCCACAAGATCCCCTACATGGCGGTGGTGGGGCAGCGCGAGGCCGAGGCGGGCAGCGTGGCGGTCCGGGCGCGTGGGGCGGGGAAGAAGCAGGAGGTCCTCCCCGTGGCGGAATTCGTGCGGCGGCTCGTCGAGGAAGTTCGCAGCCGGGCCTTGAACCCATTAGCTTGAATTGCGGATTGTCGATTGCGGATTCGAAGGGCGAGGGTCCAATCCGCAATCCGCAATTCCCAATCCGCAATGGGGTAACATCTCATGAGCAACGATCACACCACACCCGTCATCCTGAGCGCATGTAGGACACCGATTGGCCGCTATCTCGGCGGGTTGTCGCCGCTCGCGGCCCCGAAGCTCGGCGCGCTCGTGGTTCGGGAGGCGGTCAGGCGCGCGGGAGTCGAGGGTGCGGCCGTCGACGAGGTCATCCTCGGCAACGTCTTGCAAGGCGGCGTCGGCCAGGCGCCGGCGCGTCAGGCCGCCATCCACGCCGGCCTCCCCGGGACCATTCCGGCACTGACCATCAACAAGGTCTGCGGCTCGGGACTCAAGGCGGTGATGCTCGCCGCTCAGGCGATCAAGGCGGGCGACGCGCAGTGCGTCGTGGCGGGGGGAATGGAGTCGATGTCCAACGCTCCGCACTACGTCTACGGCATGCGCGGCGGCATCAAGGCGGGCGATCAGCAGCTGGTGGACGGCATGATCCGCGACGGACTGTGGGACTCCTTCTCGAACCAGCACATGGGCAACCTCGCCGAGTACACGGCGAAGAAAGCCGGCGTCTCGCGCGCCGACCAGGACGCCTTCGCGCTGGCGAGCCACCAGAAAGCGGTGGCGGCCATGGAGGCGTGCCACTTCAAGGCCGAGACGGTCGCGGTGGAGATCCCCGGGAAGAAAGGCACCACCGTCATCGACAAGGACGAGGGCCCGCGCAAGGACTCGACGCTCGAGGCGCTCGCCGCGTTGAAGCCGTCGTTCGAGAAGGACGGCAGCGTGACGCCGGGCAACGCGCCGGGTCTGAACGACGGCGCCAGCGCCCTCGTCGTCACCTCGCTCGCCTTCGCGAAGAGTCACGGCTTGAAGCCGATGGCCCGGATCACCGGCTACGCCACCGGCGGCGGCGAGCCCAAGGACCTGTTCTTCGCCCCGATCGTGGCGGTGCAGAACCTCATGGCGAAGACGAACCAGAAGATCGCCGACTACGAGCTGATCGAAGCGAACGAAGCGTTCGCCGTCCAGGCCCTCGCCGACGGCCGCGCCCTCGGCTGGGACTGGGCCCGCGTCAACGTGCACGGCGGCGCGATCGCTCTGGGGCACCCGATCGGCGCGTCCGGCGCCCGCGTGCTCACGACCCTGCTGTACGCCCTGCGGCACTACGGCAAATCGACCGGCCTCGCCACGCTCTGTCTGGGCGGCGGGAACGCGGTCGCCCTCAGCGTGGAGGTGATGTAATGGAGCAGACCCTCGTCGTGTCGTCCCCGGTGCTCGTGTGGCGGCGGGCCGTCGCCGTGGTGCTCGGTGCCGCGCTGGTCGCGGCCGCCGCGCAGGTGGCCGTCCCGCTTCCCGGCACGCCCGTGCCGATGACGCTGCAGCCCCTCGCCGTGCTGCTCGTCGGCGGGCTGCTCGGCCGCTGGCTCGGCGCCTCCAGCCTCTTCTTCTATCTGGCACTGGGCGCCGCCGGGCTGCCGGTGTTCACCCCGATCGGCCTGCCGGGGATCGCGCGGCTGCTCGGCCCGACCGGCGGCTACCTGCTCGCCTATCCCGTCGCGGCGTTCGCCGTCGGCGCGATCGCTGCGCCGGGCGCCCGCACCTGGCGCATCGCCGCCGCCGCGCTCGCCGGCATGTTCCTCATCCACCTCGGCGGCTTGGCGCAGCTGCTGCTGCTCACCGGCAGCGTGACCGGCGCGGTGCGACTCGGGACACTCCCGTTTATCCTGGGCGACGCCGTCAAGGTCGCCCTCGCGGTCCTCGCCCTGAAGGCCACACTGAGTCCCGTTCGCGCGCGCCTATGACGGCGCGCGTTTCGCTTGTGGAGCGGCTCGCCGCATGAGCCGGGTCGCCGTGATCGGGGCGGGGACGATGGGCAACGGCATCGCCCACGTCTTCGCCCAGGCCGGCTGGGACACCGCGTTGATCGACGTCTCGCGCCCGGCGCTGGACCAGGCGCTGGCCACGATCAAGGCGAACCTCGAGCGCCAGGTGAAGAAAGGCGTGGGGAGCGGGGAGTGGGCCGCGCAGGCGCTGGGGAGGATTCGGACGAGCGCGACGCTCGACGGCGCGGCGCAGGCGGAGCTGCTGATCGAAGCGGCCACCGAGAACCCCGACGTCAAGTTCAAGATCTTCCGGGATCTCGACGCCGCCGCGCCGGCCGCGGCGATCCTCGCCACCAATACCTCGTCCATCTCGGTCACCACCATCGCGGCCCAAACCAAGCGGCCGGCGCAGGTGATCGGGATGCACTTCATGAACCCCGTGCCCGTCATGCAGCTGGTGGAAGTGATTCGCGGGCTCGAGACGTCGGACGCCACGACGCGCCGCGTGCTCGAGGTGGCGCAGGCGCTGGGCAAGACGCCCGTGGAGGTGAACGACTACCCCGGGTTCGTCGCCAATCGCGTCCTGATGCCGATGATCAACGAGGCGATCTTCTGCGTGATGGAAGGCGTCGCCGGTGCCGAGGCCGTCGACACGGTGATGAAGCTGGGAATGAACCATCCGCTCGGGCCCCTCGCGCTCGCCGACCTGATCGGGCTCGACGTGTGTCTCGCGATCCTCGAGGTGCTGCACCGGGACCTGGGGGACGACAAGTACCGGCCCTGTCCGCTGCTCAAGAAGATGGTCGCGGCGGGCCGGCTGGGCCGGAAATCCGGCCGGGGATTTCATGTCTACGGCGGTTGAGACCAACCTCACCGAGCTGCAGCGCCAGGTGGTGGATCTGGCGCGGGACTTCGCGCGCGCCAAGATCGAGCCGTTCGCCGCCGAGTGGGACCGCACCAAGCACTTCGCGCGCGACGTGATCGACGCGCTCGGCAAGCTCGGGTTCCTCGGCATGGTGACGCCCGAGGCGTACGACGGCATGGGGCTGGACACGGTGACGTATCTGCTCGCGCTGGAGGAGATCGCGGCGGCCGACGCCGGCATCGCCGTGTCGATGAGCATCCACAATTCCATCCCCACCATGATGCTGCTGCGCCATGGTACCGCCGCTCAGCAGGAGCGCTGGCTCCGGCCGATGGCGCGCGGGGAGCTGCTGGCGGGGTTCGCGCTCTCGGAGCCCGATGCCGGCTCCGACGCGGCCTCGCTGCGGGCGCAGGCGGTGCGCGACGGCGACTCCTGGGTGCTCAACGGCACCAAGGCGTGGGCCACCAACGGCGGCACCGCCGATTTGATGATGATCATGGCGCGGACCGACACACCCGCCGCCCGGCGCGGCGCCAAGGGGATCTCGACCTTCGCCGTGCCGACCGGCGCGCCGGGCTACCGGGCGGGCAAGCCCGAGGATAAAATGGGCCTGCGCGCGTCCAATACCACGGCGATCGTGCTGGAGGATCTGCGCCTCCCGGCCGACCATCTGGTGGGCGAGGAGGGGATGGGGTTCGTGTACGCGATGGAGGGGCTCGACGCGGGGCGCCTCGGCATCGCGACCCAGGCGGTGGGCATCGCGCGGCGCGCGCTCGAGCACGCGGTCGTCTACTGCGCCGAGCGCCGGCAGTTCGACCAGGCGCTGCGCGAGTTCCAGGCGGTGCAGTTCAAGCTGGCCGACATGGCCACCCGGGTGGAAGCGGCGCGCGCGCTCACCCACGCGGCCGCGGCGCGCCGCGACCGTGGCGAGGACATCACGGCGCTCGCCGCCATGGCCAAGCTGTTCGCTTCCGAGACGGCGATGTGGGTCACGACCCAGGCTATCCAGCTGTTCGGCGGGTACGGGTACATGCGGGACTTCCCTGTCGAGAAGCTCTTCCGGGACGCGAAGGTAACGGAGATCTATGAAGGCACCAGCGAAGTCCAGCGCATCGTCGTCGCGCGCAGCCTCTACCCCCACGCCTAGTCGCGGCGCGCCGCCCATGGACTTGTTCCCCATGCTCGCCGAGCACGAGCACGAGCAGGTGAGCGCCTGGTACGACCCGACCAGCGGCTACCGCGGCATCATCGCCATTCACGACACGACGCTCGGTCCCGCCCTCGGCGGCACGCGGTTCTGGAACTACGCGAGCAGCCAGGAAGCGCTGATCGACTGCCTGCGGCTCTCGCGCGGCATGACGTACAAGGCCGCGGTCGCGGGGCTGAACCTGGGCGGCGGCAAGAGCGTGATCCTCGGGGACAACAAGACCACCCGCCGCGAGGCCATTTTTCGCGCCCACGGCCGCCACGTGGAGTCGCTCGGCGGCCGCTACATCACCGCCGAGGATGTGGGCACCTCCACCGCCGACATGGAGTTCATCCGCGCCGAGACCCAGCACGTCACCGGCTTGATGGGCAAGTCCGGGGACCCGTCACCGGTCACCGCCTACGGCGTGTACCGCGGCATCAAGGCGTGCGCCATGCACCGCTACGGGTCCGACAGCCTGGCCGGCAAGACGATCACGGTCCAGGGGTGCGGCCACGTCGGCTACTTCCTCTGCAAGCTGCTGTTCGAGGAAGGGGCGAAGCTCATCGTCACCGACATCGACCCCCAGCGCGTGAAGCCGGTGGTGCAGGACTTCAAGGCGACGGCGGTCGCGCCCGACCAGATCTACGGCCAGCGCGCCGACATCTTCGCGCCGTGCGCGCTCGGTGCGGTCATCAACGACGCCACGCTGACGCAGCTCAAGGTGGCCGTCATCGCCGGCGGGGCGAACAACCAGCTCGCCGAGGACCGGCACGGCGTGCAGCTCGAGGCGCAGGGGATGGTGTACGCGCCCGACTATGTGATCAACGGCGGCGGGCTGATCAACGTCAACGCGGAGCTGCACGGCTGGTCGGTGGAGCGGGCGCGCAACAAGGCGGGGGAGATCTACGACACCATTCTCCGCGTCTTCGAGATCGCCAAGGAAGAGGGGATTCCCAGCTACCAGGCGGCCGACCGGCTCGCCGAGCAGCGCATCGCCACCATCGCGAAGGTGCGGCAGAACTTTGTCTGAGCGGATCTACGTCGGCGCCGACCACGCGGGCTTCGCGCTGAAGCAGAAGCTCGTGGACGAGCTGAAGCGCCTGGGGTACGAGCCGGTGGACGTCGGGCCGAAGACGCTCGATCCGGGCGACGACTTCCCCGATTACGCCAAGCCCGTCGCCGAGGCGGTGAGCACCGGCAAGGCGCAGCGCGGCGTCCTCACTTGCGGAACCGGGCTCGGTATGGGCTACACGGCGAACCGGTTTCCGCACGTGCGGGCGGCGGTGGTGTGGAGCCCCGAGATCGCCGAGCTGTCCCGCAAGCACAACGACGCGAACGTCCTGGTGCTGCCCTCGCGCTTCGTCAGCGAGCAGGAAGGGCTCGACATTCTGCACACATGGCTCGACACCAAGTTCGAGGGCGGCCGCCATCAGCGCCGCGTGGAGAAAATCGACCAGTGATCGACCGTCGCGCCGCGCTCGCCCAGGTGGACCCCGTCATCGCCGCGTTGATCCGGCGCGAGACCGAGCGTCAGGAGCACGGGTTGGAGCTGATCGCGAGCGAGAACTTCGTGTCGGTCGCCGTACTCGAGGCGATGGGCAGTCCGCTCACCAACAAGTACGCCGAAGGGCTCCCCAAGAAGCGCTACTACGGCGGCTGCGAGGTGGTAGACGAGGTCGAGCAGCTCGCCATCGATCGCGCCAAGCAGCTGTTCGCTGCCGAGCACGCGAACGTGCAGCCGCACGCGGGCGCGCAGGCCAACATGGCGGCGTATTTCGCCGTCATGAAGCCCGGGGACACGTTGATGGGGCTGGCGCTGCCGCACGGCGGGCACCTGACCCACGGCGCCAGCGTCAATTTCTCGGGGATGTGGTTCCGCGCGGTGCAGTACGGGGTGCGCGAGGATACGGGGCGGATTGATTATGACCGGCTGCGCGCGCAGGCGAAGTCCGAGCGGCCCAAGGTGATCGTGGGCGGCGGCAGTGCCTACGCGCGGATCATTGATTTCGTGGCGATGCGCGCGATCGCCGACGAGGTCGGCGCGCTGCTGGTGGTGGACATGGCGCACTTCGCGGGGCTCGTGGCGGGGGGGGTGTATCCCAGTCCGGTGCCGCACGCGCAGTTCGTGACGACCACGACGCACAAGACCCTGCGGGGCCCGCGCGGCGGCCTCGTGCTCTGCACCGCGGAGTACGCCAAGGCGCTCGACAAGCAGGTGTTTCCGGGGTTGCAGGGCGGGCCGCTCGAGCACGTGATCGCGGCGAAGGCCGTGGCGTTGTGGGAGGCGATGCAGCCGGAGTTCAAGGGATATGCGGCGCAGGTCGTGAAGAACGCGCAGGTGCTGGCCGCGGCGTTGATCGCGCGCGGCTACGCCATCGTCTCGGGCGGGACCGATAGCCACCTGATGCTCGTGGACCTGCGTCCCAAGGGGCTCACGGGCAAGGAGGCCGAGCAGCTGCTCGACCGCGCTGGGATCACGGTGAACAAGAACACCATTCCGGGCGATTCGCAGTCGCCGTTCGTGACGAGCGGGATTCGCCTGGGCACCTCGGCGCTCACCACACGCGGGTTCGGTGAGGCCGAGATGGAGCAGGTAGCGGGGTTGATCGATACGGTGCTCACCAAGAAGGACGACGGCACCGTGGCGCGGATAAAGAAGGAAGTGCGGGAGCTGACGGAGGAGTTTCCGCTGTACGCGGTGGGGAGGGGGAGGGTGGGGGTGGGGTGAGGGGGGGCGCGGCTAGCGAGACGGGTCAACGCGTGCGCCCCGCGTAGCTACTCCACGTTCAATCGGCACCTACTGTGACTCACAGGGTCCTCGACGCAACTGGCCAACCGATCCAGCCTCACACCTGCATCTTCCCAATCTTGAAGGAGCTGGAGGATGGGGGTGCTCAGCTGGTAGGCACGGGATTCTTCATCACCACAATTGGCCACTTCGTTACGGCAAAGCACGTGATTTTCGATGTCATTGATCCCATTAGCGGTAAGCAAACTGCCCCGCTTCACGCAGTACATTTTGTTCGGGGTAGCGAAGTCCTCGTTCGGAACATTACCCGAATCAGCATCCACAACACGGCGGACCTTGCAGTCGGGAGAATGGATTTCCACGTCCACAATGACACCGGCGAGCCGCTTCATAACCGGATTCCCACACTGACGACGACTCCTCCACGCACCGGAAGCTCAGTCGTCACGTACGCCTATCCGGAGAGCGACGCTGTCTTTGGGCGTGCAGAATCTGCTGGATTCCGGCCGAGTTTCTATGACGGCCAGCTTCTAGGGCATAGCGATGGACCCCGAGATCGATCTCTGGTCACGTGGCCCCACTATACGACCTCGATCACGGTTCTCGGCGGGGCGAGCGGCGGTCCTGTCTTCGACGAGAACGGACGCGTGTTCGGAGTCAACTGTGTGGGTGGTTTGCGGGGCATGTCCTGTATGGGCCGCACGGCAGATCTGCTACCGCTCCAAGTGCACGGATTTCCGTTGGGGACCGGTTCGGATCCATCGGTGCTCGAATTGGCGCGACTTGGTCACATTCTGTTCGAGCCAAACGTCTGACGGGTCTGGCGGATGGAAGGTCCCAAGCCGGCGGCCGTCGGATGGCGGAGTGCAGAAGGCTGCCACCTTGAAGCCGGCGCCCTGAGCAGTAGACTAGCCCCCGACCGTCAGCCACCGGAGCGCCGCCCGTGACCAGCCAGTCCGCCTACCCCTGGACCGCCGACACCCAGCGGCTCCGCAATTGGCTCATCGCCTACCTGATTGTCTGGATCGTCGGGCTGTATGCGACCTTCTCGAGCTTCTCCCACGACCTGACCCCGGGGTTCTACGTTCTCCTCCTCTGCATCCTCCCGTACATCGGCTGCGTCGTGTACGCCTACCGCGTGCAGAACCAGCTGAACGTCTCCGGGCTCTACCGTCCCGGGGCGTGGCAGGTGATCGTCGGCGCCGTAATCCTGAACCCGCTCGTGTTCGGATTTCTCATCCCCGCGTCCGTACTCTGGACCGCGCGGGGCATCACGCGTCGCGCACCCACCATCGCACCGCCCGGCTCGCCGACTCCCTATCGCACGCCGCAGGCGCAGCTCCCTCCCGTCGCAGACGTCGCAGCCGCGACGGCGGCCGGGCACACCCGCGCCCGGTGGACGATCGGCCTGCTCTACACCGGCCTCGCGCTGGATGGGCTCGCCATCATCTCCGACTTCCTGCAGCGTGGTCTCTTGTCGCGCATCGCCGCCGGCGAGCAGTTCCCGGAAGCCGTGCTGCTGTCGAACGACAGCCGCCAAGGGCTCATCGGCGGCGCGCAAGTGCTGGTGTTCGTCGTCACCGCCATCGTGTGGCTCGTCTGGCTGCACCGGGCCTACGCCAATCTCGGCGCCGTCGGCGTCCGAAAAGCGAAATTCACGACGGGGTGGGCGGTCGGCTACTGGTTCGTGCCCTTCGTCAATCTCGTCCGCCCCTACCAGATCGTCGTGGACCTGTGGCAACGCAGCGATCGACTCAATGCCGAGGCATCGGTCGAGCATCTGCCCGGTCCACCGGTCATCGCCTGGTGGTGGGGGGTCTATCTCCTCTCGGGGTTCGCGGGCCGGGTGTTCGCCAACGTCTCCGGCGCTGCTCACACGGTGCAGGACCTCATCAACGCCACGGATGTCGGCGTGGTCGTGGATGTGATCGGGATCATCTCGGCGCTGCTCGCGATCGCCGTCGTGCGGGGGATCGACGAGCGCCAGCGGCGCTTCGCATCCCAGCGCACGACCATGGCTTCCGTGCCCTAAAGGGCCGGCTCGGCGATCGCGGGCGTCCTTAAGGACGCGCGAACCGGCTGAGCCGGCGCTTCGGCGCACGGGACGCGCCAGTCGTTCCGCGTGCTTCCGACCCAGCTCGCGTGGTTCTGATTGTCACTGGTCGCGCTCTGATCTCCATGTTGCTCCGGCCAGCGGTATCGCCCGTTGCCGGATTGCGTCGTGGTACGCCAGTAGCGCCAGCATGCTGACGATGGTGCGGGTGTGGCGGAATTGGCAGACGCAACACACTGACACTGTGCGGGGCGCAAGCCCGTGGGAGTTCGACTCTCCCCACCCGCACCCTGGCCTTGATTCGGTCCGCGCCGACGCATATTGTTGATTCACAGTGTCGGTGTGCTGCGTGGCTTCCGCCACGCCTCAGGGGTCGCAAGCTTCGCGCTTGCGGCCCCTGCACGCGTCTGTCCGGCGAGAGGCCGCCGCCGTCAAGGAGGCTCAACTTAATGCCCGTCGATTCCACCGAGTGGGTCGTGATCTTCTACCGCCGCCTCGGCGACGGCACGCTGCAACCCGAAGTCCTTGAGGTCCGCGACGAGATCACCGCGCAGCGCTACTTCGACAAGCTCAGCGCCGGCCGGGACCACGTCCGCATGCTGCAGGCCCGCGTGACCCGATCGTTGGGGCAGACCTAGGATCTTCCTTCAGTTCCGTGCCACGCGTCCTTAGGGACGCGCGATTTCGCCGAGCCCGCACTTCATCGCACGGGACGCGCGAAGTCGTTTCGCAATCTTCCGACCCGGTTTGCGTTGTTCCGATTATCACCAGTCGCGCTCTGATCTCCAAGTTGCCCCGGCCAGCGGTATCGCCCGTTGCCGGGGTTGCGTCGTTTCACGCCAGTGGCGCCAGCATGCTGACGATGGTGCGGGTGTGGCGGAATTGGTAGACGCAGCACGTCCGCAACGTGCGGGGCGCAAGCCCGAGGGAGCTCAAGTCTCCCCACCCACACCCTGGCCTTGACTCGGCGCTCAGGCCGAGCGCATACTGCAACCACGTTGCGGACGTGCGGCGTGGCTTGCGCCACGCCTCGGGGGTCGCAAGCTTCGCGCTTGCGGCCCCTGCGTGGGTTCAAGATGGGTTCACTGGGCCTTGAGCCTCGCCCCCGCGAGCCGCGCCACCGCGCCCAGCGTCGTCTGCGCCGCGTTGAGCCCCAGCAGAAAGTCCTTGTCGGTGTACGTCGCGTAGCGGTCCGTAGGCTGGTGCCACTGCGGGTCCCAGCCCGCGCCGATCTCGCTGCCGCGCTGGTTCTCGCGCAGGCTGATCGCCGCCACTAGATCCTGAAACGGCGCGGAATCGGTGTTGGTCATGTGGCTGCCGACGCTCGCCGGATAGTCGGTCGCGAATGCCTCATTCGCCGCCTCGAACGCCCAGGCGAGTGCCTGCGCCTCCGCCGCGAATTTCGCCGAGCTCTGGAACTCGATGTTCACGTCCGCCTCAGGCCGCTGCTCGGAACTGAGCGACCCGTCCGCCCGCGGCATGCCGTGATCGAACAGCATCATGTCGTGCTGGATCACGCCCAGCCACTTGGGCTCCGGGTAGCGCCCCGAGCCTGCGGGGTCTTCCTTCCCCTGGAGCGCTTGGCGCTGCTGCACGTAAGCGCGGCTGCCATTCAAGCCGGACTCTTCATTGTTCCAGAGAATGAACCGGATCGAGCGCTCGGTGCGGACGTCCGGCCCGCTGAGCACTCGCGCCAGCTCCATCACCAGCGCCGTGCCCGAGCCGTCGTCGTTCGCCGCCTCGCCCCACCCAATCCCGTCCATGTGGCCGCCCACGATGTACATCTCCTCGGGATGCGTGGTGCCGACCTTGGTGCAGTACACCTCCTCACGCGGGCCCGGAGCGCTCGGCTGGGTGTCGAGCGCGCGGAGCTTCGGGTCCGGCTGGGCCAGGGAATCGTTGTTGACGCCGGTGCGGGCCCGCAGCCCGCGGAGCCGGCCGCCCCCTTGTGCCCTATTGCCTGCCGCGCGCGCCGCCGCGGCACGTCGCGCGGCCGCCGCCGCGGCGCTGTCGGGACGGGGCGGGGGGGGGGGACCCTGGTACTCGTAGTGCAGCCGCTCGGTGTTGGTGCAGCCGTAGCTCTTGAGCTGGGCTTCGATCCAGTCGATCGCGGCGCGGTTGCGATCGGTGCCCTGACGCCGGTCTCCAAATTGGGTGAGCCCCTTGATGGTCGCCTTGTAGCGCTCCAGATCGAGCCGGCCCACCATCGTCGCGACGGGATCCGGCGGCGCCGCCTGCGGCGACGTCCGGGCGCTGTCCTGCTGCGCCCACGCGGAAGTACTGGAGACCAGGAGCAGCCCCGAGATGAGAGTCAAGATCCGCTGCACCGGCATGATGGTCCTCGTGGAGAGTAATGGGCGGGATCGTAACCAGCGCCGTCCGGTCCCGCCAGCAGGATCGTCCCTTGACGCGGGACCGCCTGCCGCGACATTTGCCGGGGCTCGACTGTGCTCCTCTTCCTTAAGAACCTCCTCTTCACCGTCTTGGTCCCAGGCACGGTAGCCGTCTTCATCCCCTACCGGCTCATCACCCGGGGGCTCGTGCCGGTGGCCCAGTGGCCGAGGCTGATCCTCGCCGCACCGGTCTTCCTGCTCGGTGCGGCGATCTACTTCTGGTGCCTGTGGGACTTCGCCACGGCGGGCCGCGGCACCCCGGCGCCGATCGATCCGCCAACGGCCCTGGTCGTCCGGGGCCTGTACCGCTACGTCCGCAACCCGATGTACCTGGGCGTTCTATCGATCATCGCGGGCTGGGTCCTGCTCTTCGGGTCCCTCCCGGTGCTCGAGTATGGGATCGGCGTGGCGCTGCTCTTTCATCTGTTTGTGGTGTTGGTCGAGGAGCCCCTGCTGCGGCGGCGGTTCGGGGCGTCGTACGACGCGTACTGTCGCGCGGTGCGGCGCTGGATCCCCGTGCGCCGGGCTTGAAGGCGGTGGGCCGTGGCCGCACGTTATCCGCTCACGCTGAGGCGGCTCGCGCCGCGAGGAGGTCCGGTGGCCAATGTTGCGACGCGTCTGGTGATGTTCGGTGCAGCCATCCTCGGGGCGGTCGCCGTCCGGGCCGCCTGGCCGCATCTCTTCGGTCCGCGGGTCATGAGCTCCGAGCAGCTCGCGGCGGGTGCCGACACCGTCAATCGCCAGCTGCCGATGACCATCGATGCCGAGACCAAGGCCATCCATGTTGCGGGGTTCGACCACGTCCTCGAGTACCAGTACCAGCTCGTGAACGTGGCGGCCGCGGCGGCGGATACGGCCGTCATGCGGGCCGGCTTCACCCCGCGCCTCAGGAACATCGCCTGCACGAGCCCCAACACGCGGCCCACGTTTCTCGACCACGGGGTCACGATGCGTTACACCTACGTCGATCGGGACCACCGTCCGCTGTTGAGCATCGATGTGACGCCGGGAGACTGTCGGCCCACTCCATGATCAAAGGGGCGCACTTTCTACTGTATACCTCGGACCCCGACGCCGATCGGGCGTTCTTCCGGGATGTGCTCGGATTCCGCGCGGTCGATGCGGGGCACGGCTGGCTGATCTTCGCGCTGCCTCCCGCGGAGCTGGCGGTCCACCCATCCAGTGGCAACTTCGTCCAGCGCCATGGCGACGAGGATCTGTTGGGAGCCGTGCTTTATTTCATGTGCGATGACGTGGGCGGAATGAGGCAATCGCTCGAAGGACGGGGGGTCTCGTGCTCGGCAATTCGAACCGCCGAGTGGGGCTCGTTTGCGACCGTGCGGCTGCCGAGCGGCGGCCGGGTTGGGCTCTACCAGCCGACCCATCCGACGGCGGTGTAGGGGCGCCGCAGACCACACCCCATGCTCCTCGACGAGATTGTCGGTGTTGCGCTCGACGCCCTGCGCGCCAACAAGCTGCGCGCGCTCCTCACTACGCTCGGCATCGTCATCGGCGTCGGCGCCGTGATTACCATGGTGGCCCTCGGCTCCGGCGCGCAGAAGGCCGTGCAGGACCGGATCCAGGCGCTGGGGCCGACGCTGCTGAGCGTCCTCAACGGACAGGATTTTCGCGGCGGCGTCGCGGTCAGCGGAGCGGCGAGCCTCACCTACGCCGACGACACGGCCCTTGCCCACCACGCCCGCTACGTCACCGATGTCGTCCCCGAGCTGGAGCGCAACTTTCAGATCAAGTTCGGCAACCAGAACATCAGCGAAGGCGTGATCGGGACGACGCCCAACTTCATCACCGTGCGGAACTACACCATCGCCGCGGGACGGATGTTCACGCTGGGCGAGAACGCGTCGCGCCGTCCGTACGCCGTGTTGGAGGCCGCCATCCCTGACCTCTTCAAGACGAACGGCGCGGCCATGATCGGCCAGGAGATCAAGATCCGCGGCATTCCGTTCGAAGTCATTGGCGTCCTCGCCACCAAAGGGACCCAGGGCGGCTTCGGGAGCTCCGACGACGACATCCTCATTCCGCTCGAAACCGCGCGCTACCGCGTCATGGGCACCAACCGGCTGCGCACCATCACCATCAAGGGCTCGAGCATCGACTCTCTGCCCCTTGCGATGATCGAAATCGAACGCGTGCTCCGCCGCCAGCACAAGCTCCGGCCCGGAGTCGACAACAACTTCCGCATCCGCAGCGCGAGCGACGTGCTGGCCACGTTCGAGCAGACGACCGAGACGTTCAAGTACCTGCTCGCCGGCGTCGCCGCCGTCAGCCTGCTGGTCGGCGGCATCGGCATCATGAACATCATGCTCGTCTCCGTCACCGAGCGCACCCGCGAGATCGGCGTGCGCAAGGCGCTCGGCGCGACGAAGCTCAACATCCTGCTCCAATTCGTCGTGGAGGCGGTGGTGCTGTGCCTCGTGGGCGGGCTGATCGGCGTCGTGCTCGGATCCCTCGGCGCGCTCGGACTGTCCTGGCTGGCGCATTGGAACACCCTCATCTCGCCCGCCGCCATTCTCATGGCCTTCGGCTTCAGCGCCGTGGTCGGCCTGTTCTTCGGAATCTGGCCCGCGCGGCGGGCGGCGCGGCTCGACCCCATCGAAGCGTTGCGGTACGAATAGATGCCGCCGACGCCGCTGATCGCCGGCCCGATCGGCCTCGTCGCCGTCACCTTGGCGCTCGGCTGCTCCCCCTCCGCCGCACTCCCGCGGCTCACGCTCACCCACGTCAGCGTGGTGGACGTGGTGGCCGGCACGATCCGTCCCGACCAGACCGTCGTGATCGCCGGCTTTCGCATCGAGGCCGTCGGCAAGGTGGGGGACATCCCGGTCCCACGGGGCTCGAGGGTCGTGGACGGATCCGGGAAATACCTGATCCCCGGGCTGTGGGACATGCACGTCCATCTCACCGGCGACGAGCCCGCGCTGCGCGCCTTGGTCGCCTCCGGCGTCACCGGCGCGCGCGATATGGGAGGGGGGGGGGATTTTCGGGAGCTCGCCGGCTGGCGCCGCCGCATCGCCACGGGCGACCTGACCGGTCCCCGGCTCGCGCTCGCCGGCCCGAAGCTGGTCGGCCCGCAATCACCTTCCGATTCCGGTCCCTGGGTGATCCGCACACCCGCGCAGGGCATTCGGGCCGTCGATTCGCTGATCGCCCTCGGCGTCGATTTCGTCAAAGTCCACGAGAACATCCGGCGCCCGGCGTTTTTCGCGATCGCCCGCGAGGCGCGGGCCCGCCACATGCCGTTCGTGGGGCACGTACCCGCCGGCCTGACTCCGGCGGAAGTGTCCGACTCGGGTCAGCGCAGCATCGAGCACGTCGAGTTCATCCCCGACCGTTGTCTGGGGCTGTTCGTTCCCCAGGGCTCCGTTGCGGCGGGGTGCGACGGCGCCGCGCTGGATTCGCTGATCGCGCGCCTTGCCAGGAACCAAACCTGGCTCTGTCCCACCATCGGGAGCTTCCGGATCTTCGCGCCACGCCAGTGGCCGGCGATCTTCGCCGGGTTTCGCGGCCTCGTGCCGCTGCTGCGCCGTCACGGTATCGCGCTGCTCGCTGGCACCGACCTCGGGAGCGCCGGCATCGTGCCCGGTGCAAGTTTGCAGGATGAGCTCGCGCTGCTGGTGGAAGCGGGCTTCCAGCCGGCCGAAGTCCTGCGCGCCGCCACGACCAACCCTGCGCGCTTCCTCGGCCTTGCCGACTCGCTCGGCACGGTCGAGCCGGGGATGGTCGCGGATCTGGTGCTGCTCGACGGAGACCCGCTCGCCGACATCCACAATACGCGGCGCATTGCCGCGGTCGTCCGTGACGGGCGGTTGCTGGAGCGCGCGACGCTCGACAGCTTGCTGCATGCGTCTCAGGCCGATTCCACGCGTCGCCCGTAGCCTCCTCGCCGGAGCGGCCCTCTGCTTGGGCGCGGCCTCCGGCCTCGCCGCGCAGCAGCGCTCGTGGGACGCTATCGCCCGGCGGGTGAGCGTGCTCGGCGACCGCCACGTTGAAGGCCTCGCGTTCGCCAACGCCGTCCTCTATGTGGCGGCGAGGCGCAACCTCTTCATTTACGATCCCCGGACCGACTCGCTCACCGACGTGACCGCGCGCGTCGCCAAGGGACCCGACGACGATTTCACCGGCCTCCACGCGGACTCCGCCCGCGCCGAGCTGTGGATTGATACGAACGGCAACTTCGGCGCCGGCGGCTGCTACGACTATGCGTTGCTGCATCGCTGCGCGGGCAACCAGTTCGTCTCCGCCTACCTCGACATGTCCGACTCCCTGACCGATGGGACTCCGCGCTCCTCGGTGTGGACATGGGATCGCGACGGCGACCGCGTGATCGTGGGGTTCTTCAAGGGCGAGGTCTCCCTCTTCTCGCTCGCGAGGCGGCGCTTCACCGTGCTGTACCGGCCCACGTCGATCTACAACTGGGCCGTCGCCGTGTACCTGCGGGGCGACGTCGCGTTCGCGGGAACACGGGGCGATGGCCTGGTCGCCGTCCGGCTCGGCGCGCCGCGGGCCGTCACGCGATTCCCCGACAGCGACCCGTACGACTCGTACGTCCGCGCCCTGGCGGTGCATGGTGACGACGTCTTCATCGGCGCCAAGGGACTGTTCCGAGCGAAGCTCGTGGACTTCCTGGGCGCGCGGTGAGCGCGCCCTCCTCCACTCCTTCCCGCGCCGCCGTCATGGACGCGCTGCTCGAGCGCATGGTCGGCACGTGGGGAATGACGGGCACCGTGCGCGGCCGACCCGCGACCTACACCCGCGAGGTCGCCCGTGCGCTTCAGCGCCGCTGGATCGGCACCTTCGGTGCCGCCTACTCGATCCCCCATGCCACCGGCGAGGCCCGCGGCGACACCCTGCTGCTCGCGTTCCCCTACCCGGACGGCCCATTCCGCGACACGTTCGTCTATGACCGCTCCGCCAACAGCTGGTGCTTCCGGCTCGAGTCCGCCGACCGCACCGGCGGGTGGCGGTTGTTCGCCGAGTACCAGGTTCGCCACCGCTGAGGCCGACCGCTCCATGCCGCGCGCCAACGCCAAGACGGCCGATCAATTCGTAGCCCAGCTCCCCGAGGACCGCCGTGCCGTGATCTCCGCGGTGCGCCAGCACGTCCTCCGCCACCTCCCCAAGGGCTACCAGGAAACGATCAGCGCGGGGATGATCGCCTGGGTCATCCCCCTGGAGCGCTTCCCCAAGACGTACAACGGTCATCCGCTCTGGTACGCGGCGCTCGCCTCCGAGAAGTCCTATTGCTCGCTGCACCTGATGCGTGTGTACGGCGACCCGGCGCAGACGGTGAAGCTGAAGCAGGCCTTTGCGCGCGCCGGCAAGAAGCTGGACATGGGCAAGGCGTGCCTGCGCTTCAAGCAGGTCGAAGACCTGGAGCTGGAGGTGATCGGGGAAGTGATCGCGAGCACGACGCCGGACGCCTTCATCGCGATGTACGAGAAGAGCCGGCGGCGCTGAGGTGCCGTGCTGCGTCCCCACCCTCCGCGCGTTATCTTAGGTCCCATGGCGGATAGCGGCTCATCCAACCGGGGGGGGGGGCGGGCGGCGGCCGGGGGGGGGGCGGCCGGCGGGGGGGGGGGGCGGGGCGGGGGGCGGGGGGGGGCCGGGGGCCCGGCGCCCGGGCCCGCGAGCGGCCCGCCGGCCGG